>JAODNQ010000296.1 GCA_025464695.1 Frankiales bacterium
AGACGCTGTCGACGAGGTGGTTGAGCTCGATCGCGCTCGGCAGGTCGGTGCCGAACGGCTTCTCGACGACCACGCGCCGCCAGCCGCCGCTCCGGCTGTTGTCGGCCATGCCGGTGCGCTGCATCTGCTGCAGCACCGTCGGGAAGGCCGCGGGCGGGATGGACAGGTAGAACGCGGCGTTGCCCTGCGTGCCGTGGGTGCCGTCCAGCTCGCTCAGCGTGGCGGCGAGGGTGTCGAAGGCCTGGTCGTCGTCGAACGAGCCGGGCAGGAAGCGGATCGCGTCGGCCAGCCGCTGCCAGACCTCCTCGCGGAACTCGGTGCGGGCGCCCTTCTTGGCCGCCTCCCGGGCGATCGACTCGAAGTCGCCGTCGCCCCAGTCGCGGCGGGCGAAGCCGAGCAGGACGAAGCCGGGCGGCAGCAGGCCGCGGTTGGCGAGGTCGTAGACCGCGGGGATGAGCTTCTTGCGGGCGAGGTCGCCGGTGACGCCGAAGACCACGAGCACGCACGGCTCGGGGACGCGGGGGAGCCGGCGGTCGCGGGGGTCCCGCAGCAGGTTGGTCACGTGCGGGCCGCCTGGAGGAGGGTGTCGAGACCGCTCGCGCGGTCCGCGAGGTGGAGCCGCAGGACGGGGCGGTCGCGGCTGGCGAGCGCCCGCAGGTCGCCGTCGTACTGGGCGGCCTGGAGGGTGCCGAACGTGTACGGCCTGCCGGGCACCTCGAGGTCGTCCTGCACGGCGGCCGTCACCTGCAGGAAGGCGCCGAGCTGCGGGCCGCCCTTGTGGAACTGCCCCGTGGAGTGCAGGAACCGGGGCGCCCAGCCGAACGTGACGGGGTGGGCCAGCCGGGCGGCCAGGAGCGCCCGGAGCTCCGCGGCGCGGCCCTCGGCGGCGCGGTCCAGGTAGGCCATGACGGCGAGGTAGCCGCGCTCGGGCACGGCGTGCAGCAGGGCGTCGAGGGCGCCCGACAGGGTCGTGACCTCGGCGAGCAGGTCGCCCGTGGCCGACACCTCGACGCCGCCCTCCGTGAACAGGGGGTGCACGACGTCGGGCGCGTCCCCGGCCAGGATCGCCCCGGTGTTGTCCTTGGACTCCTGCACGTTCGGCTGGTCGAACGGGTCGATGCCGAGGACCCGGCCGGCGACCGCGGTGGCGTACTCCCAGACGACGAACTGCGCCCCGAGCGGACCGGCGACGGCGGTCCCGACCTGGGGGGCCTGTCCGGCGAGCAGCAGCAGGTGGGTGTCGGCGGCCGGCTCGGTGCCGGGGGCGTCCGGGCCCTCGACGACGACCGGGAGGATCCCGCGTCCCTGCTTGCCGGTCGACTCCGCGATGAGCTGCTCGGCCCAGTCGCCGAAGCCGTGGCTGTCGGCGCCGGCGAGGACGAGCTTGTCGCGCCCGGCCACCGCGCCCCCGCCGAGGACGGCGCCGAGCACCAGGCCGGGGCCGGCGTAATCGGACAGCGACGGCAGCACGGCCTCGGCGTCGTCGAGCAGCGCGGCGACGTCGACACCGGCGAGCGCCGAGGGCACCAGGCCGAAGGCGGTGAGGGCGGAGTAGCGGCCGCCGACGTCGGGGTCGGCGAGGAACAGCGCGCGCACCCCCTCCTCCTCGGCCGTCCCGGCGAGCGGGGAGCCGGGGTCGGTGACGACGACGATCCGGCGGGAGGCGTCGACCCCCGCGGCCTCGAAGGCGGCCCGGGCGGCGCGCCGGTGGCTGTCGGTCTCGACGGTGCCGCCGGACTTGCTGCTGACGACGACGACGGTCCGGTCGAGCTCGACGAAGGCGGCGCGCACCTGACCGGGGTCGGTGCTGTCGAGGGTGACGAGCGGCGTCGCAGAGGTCTTGCAGATGACCTCGGGCGCGAGCGAGGAGCCGCCCATGCCCGCGAGCACGACGCGGTCGACGCCTTCGGTGGTCAGCTCCTCCGCGAGGGCGGTCAGCTGCGGCAGCAGCGCGCGGCCCGTCGCCACGACGTCCAGCCAGCCCAGGCGGGTGCCGGCCAGCACGGCGGCGTCGGGGCCCCAGAGCGTCGGGTCCTTCTGCGCCAGCTTCTCGGCGACGCCGTCGGCGCGCAGGGCCTCGAGCGCGGTGTCGCGGGGGCCGAGGAGCGCGCCGCCCGAGGTCCGGACCGTGACGCCTCCCGCGGAGGCGTCCGCGGGGGAGGAGGCGGGGTCGGTCAGCGCGCCCTGCGTGCCGCCCTGGTCGCCGACGGCGGAGCCGCCCACGGGCGGGGCGCTCGGGTCGCCGTCGACCAGGCTGCTCGGGGCGATCCCTGCGCGCAGGGCGTCCGCGACGTCCTCCGGGCCGGGGAGGCCGGCGTCAGGGAGCTCGCTCACTGGCCGCTGCCCTCGCGGGAGGCGGCCGCCGGGCCGTCGCCCGCGGGAGAGGTGCCCCCGTCGCTGCCGACGTCGGCGCCCGCCTTCTCCAGCTGAGCGGTCACCGACTCGATGAGGTCGCCCCAGGCCTGCTCGAACTTGGTCAGGCCCTCGTCCTCGAGCTTCTGCACGACGTCGTCGTAGTCGACGCCCGCGGCCTTGAGGTCGTCGAGCACCTGCTGGGCCTGGGCGTAGGTGGAGGTGATGGTGTCGCCGCGGACCGTGCCGTGGTCGAACGTCGCCTGCATGGTCTTCTCAGGCATCGTGTTCACGGTGCCGGGCGCGACGAGCTCGACGACGTAAAGGGTGTCGTCGAGGCTCGGGTCCTTGACGCCGGTGGAGGCCCACAGCGGGCGCTGCGGCTTCGCGCCGGCGTCGGCCAGCGCCTTCCAGCGGTCGCTGGCGAAGGCCTTCTCGTAGTGCGCGTACGCGAGCCGGGCGTTGGCCAGCGCCGCCTTGCTGCGGAGCACGTGCCCCTCGCCGAGCCGCTCGTCGATCTCGGTGTCGACGCGGCTGACGAAGAAGCTCGCGACCGACCCGATCGCCGCCAGGTCGTGGCCGTTCTCCTTCGCCTGCTCGAGGCCGGCGAAGAACGCCTCCATGACGGCGTCGTACCGCTCCAGCGAGAAGATCAGGGTGACGTTGACGCTGATGCCAGCGGCGAGGGTGCGCGTGATCGCGTCCAGGCCCTCGCGGGTCGCCGGGATCTTGAGGTAGAGGTTGGGCCGGTCGACCAGCCACCACAGCGCCTTGGCCTCGGCCACGGTGCGGTCGGCGTCGTGGCTGATGCGGGGGTCGACCTCGATCGAGACCCGGCCGTCGACGCCGCCGGTGCGCTCCGCCGCGGGCTGGAGCACGTCGCAGGCCCAGCGGACGTCGTAGGTGGTGAGCGCCCGGACGGCCTCGCCGACGTCGGTGCCGCGCAGCGCGAGGTCGCGGACCTGCTCGTCGTAGGCGGCGCCGTCGGACAGCGCGGCCTGGAAGATCGACGGGTTCGTCG
>JAODNQ010000015.1 GCA_025464695.1 Frankiales bacterium
CGCGTCGACCGCCTCGCTGCGGCCCACGATCGAGGAGCACCGGCGACCCTGCCGCCGGGCCCGGTCGGCGAAGGCCCGGACCGCGCCGGGACCGGCCTGCGCGGGGACCAGGTTGGCGCCGGAGTAGCAGACCGCTTCGAGCCGGCCGCGCTCGCCGTAGCCCCAGACCTCGGCGCCGAGGCGCCAGCTGTCGAGCCCCGCGCTCTCGACGCGCGAGGCGAGGAAGCAGTCGGCGACGGGGTCGCGGGCGAGCAGCTCGCGGACCTCGTCGAGGTCGCGTCCGTCGAGGACACGGGAGCTGCTCGTCCTCAGCACGCGGCACCCACCCGCCGAGCGTACGGCCCGCGCCCCGACGGGGTGGGCAGGCGCGGACCGACAGTCGACGGGGTGGGCAGGCGCGGACTGAATGCCGCCGGTCGTCGCCTGCCCGACGGGCGGAGCGTCAGCTCACGCCGACGTCGACCTCGCCGCTCGGGCCGTCGTACGCCTCGGCGAGGCGCAGCGCCTCCTCGATCAGCGTCTCGACGATCTGCGACTCCGGGACGGTCTTGATGACCTCGCCCTTGACGAAGATCTGGCCCTTGCCGTTGCCCGACGCCACGCCGAGGTCGGCCTCGCGGGCCTCCCCCGGACCGTTGACGACGCAACCCATGACGGCGACACGCAGCGGGACGGTCAGCCCCTCGAGGCCGGCGGTCACCTGCTCGGCCAGCGTGTAGACGTCGACCTGGGCGCGCCCGCACGAGGGGCACGAGACGATCTCCAGGCCGCGCTGCTTGAGGTTGAGCGACTCGAGGATCGCCAGGCCGACCTTGACCTCCTCGACCGGCGGTGCGGACAGCGAGACGCGGATGGTGTCGCCGATGCCCTCGCTGAGCAGCGCCCCGAAGGCGACGGCGCTCTTGATCGTGCCCTGGAACGCCGGACCGGCCTCGGTGACGCCGAGGTGCAGCGGGTAGTCGCACTGCTGGGACAGCAGCCGGTAGGCCTGGACCATGACGACGGGGTCGTTGTGCTTGACCGAGATCTTGATGTCGCGGAAGTCGTGCTCCTCGAACAGCGAGCACTCCCACAGGGCCGACTCGACGAGCGCCTCGGGCGTCGCCTTGCCGTACTTGGCCATGATCCGCTTGTCGAGGCTGCCGGCGTTGACCCCGATGCGGATGGGGGTGCCGGCGTCCTTGGCGGCCCGGGCGACGTCGCCCACCTTGCCGTCGAACTCGCGGATGTTGCCCGGGTTCACCCGGACGGCGGCGCACCCCGCGTCGATGGCCTTGAAGATGTACTTGCTCTGGAAGTGGATGTCGGCGATGACCGGGATCTGGCTGTGCTTGACGATCTCGGGCAGCGCGTCGGCGTCGACGGGGTCGGGGACCGCGACCCGGACGATCTGGCAGCCGGTGGCCGTCAGGGCGGCGATCTGCTGGAGCGTGGCGTTGACGTCGGCCGTCACCGTCGTCGTCATCGACTGCACGCTGATCGGCGCGCCACCGCCCACGAGGACGCCGCCGACGTCGAGCTGGCGGGTCTTCCTGCGCTCGGCGAGGCGGGCGGGCGGGAGCTCGGGCATGCCGAGCGCGATGGTCATGGCGTGCGGGCGGTCATGAGCGGGGCGTCCTAGCTGTTGATGCTGATGGGGTTGACGATGTCGGCGCCCGCGATGAACAGGGTCAGGCCGATGAACAGCAGCACCACCGCGTAGGTCAGCGGCAGCAGCTTGGTGAGGTCGACCCGCTGCAGCGCCCCGCGGTAGCCGAAGGCCCGCTTCACCCGGTCGCGCGCCTGCTCGAAGCCCAGGACGGCGAGGTGCCCGCCGTCGAGAGGCAGCAGCGGCAGCAGGTTGAAGACGCCGACGAACAGGTTCAGCCCGGCCATGAGCAGCAGGAAGTCGCTCACGCGGACGGCGAAGGGCACCTCGGCCGCGCCGAGGATGTCGCCGCTGACGCGAGCCGCCCCGACGGCGCCGACGAGGCCGGCCGGGTCGCGGTCGTCGCCGTACAGGCGGGTGATCGTGCCGAGCTTCTCGGTGAGGCTGGTCCAGGTGCCGGAGACGATCAGCTGGAGCCGGTCGACGCTCTCCTTCGCGGACGCCACCGGCCCGAGCCGCTCGGTGACGAGGGCCCGGCCGGCCCCGATCGCGCCGACCGTCACGGTCTTGGCCGGGTCGGTCAGGTCGGGGCGCTGCACCGCGACGGGCGTCAGGGTGACCGTGCGCCGCGCGCCGTCGCGCTCGACCACGACCGGGACGGCCTTGCCCGGGTTCGCCCGGACGGCCTGGACGACCTGCTCGAAGGTCTTCGTGCGGGTGCCCGCGACCGACAGCACGCGGTCGCCGCCCTGCAGGCCGGCCGCCTTGGCGGGCGCCGGGACCGCACCCGCGGTGCCGCACGCCGCTGCCGGCGAGGTCGCCGTGGGGACGGCGAGGGTGACGCAGCCCTCCGGGGCGGCCAGCACCGGCGCCTCCTGGTCGACGACGCCGACGGCGTAGGTGACCCCGAAGACGAGCAGCACGGCGATGCAGAAGTGGACGAACGAGCCGGCGGCGAGGACGACCGCCCGGGGGCCGGCCTTGTGCTTGTAGAAGGCGCGGTCCTCGTCGCCGGGCTCGACCTCCTCCAGCGGGGTCATGCCGACGATCTTGACAAAGCCGCCCGCGGGGATCGCCTTGATGCCGTACTCGGTCTCGCCGCGGCGGCGGGAGTACAGCGTCGGGCCGAAGCCGACGAAGAACTGCGTGGCCTTCATGCCGTAGTGGCGGGCGGTGACGAAGTGGCCCGCCTCGTGGAGCATCACCGAGACGAGCAGCGCGACCACGAACGCCAGCGCACCGAGCAGGGCCATCAGGACTGCCTCTCCACGAGCTCACGGGCGCGGCGTCGCGCCTCGTCCTCTGTCGTCAACACCTCGGCCAGTGTCGGACGTTCCCTGAACAGCGGCGCGCTGGAGAACTCCTCGACGACCTGCGCCACGGTGTCGACGACGCCCAGGTACGGCAGCCGCCCGTCGAGGAAGGCGGCCACGCACTCCTCGTTCGCCGCGTTCAGGGCGGCCGGCACCGTGCCGCCCTGCGCACCGGCGGCGCGGCACAGCGCCACAGCCGGGAAGGCGACGTCGTCGAGCGGCTCGAAGGTCCAGGTCGCGGCCTGCGTCCAGTCGGCACCGAACCCCTCGTGAGGCAGGCGGTCGGGCCAGGTGAGGCCGAGGCCGATCGGCAGCCGCATGTCGGGCGGGCTGACCTGGGCGAGCGTGGACCCGTCGGTGAACTCGACCATGGAGTGCACCTGCGACTGGGGGTGCACCACGACGTCGAGGCGGTCGTAGGGCAGGTCGAACAGCAGGCTCGCCTCGATCACCTCGAGGCCCTTGTTCATCAGCGTGCTGCTGTTGACCGTCACGACCGGCCCCATGTCCCACGTCGGGTGGTCGAGGGCCTGGGCAGGGGTCACCTCGGCGAGCTCCGCGCGGCTCCGGCCCCGGAAGGGCCCGCCGCTGGCCGTCAGCACCAGCCGCCGGACCTCCTCGCGGCGCCCGCCGCGCAGGCACTGGGCCAGCGCCGAGTGCTCGGAGTCGACCGGGACGAGCTGGGCGCGGTAGGGCGTCACGAGCGGGCCGCCGACCACGAGCGACTCCTTGTTGGCCAGCGCCAGGGTGCGTCCGGCCTCCAGGGCGGCCAGGGTCGGCGCCAGCCCCACCGACCCGGTCATGCCGTTGAGGACGACGTCGCACGGCCAGGCCGCCACCTCGCGGGCAGCGTCCGGACCGGCCAGGATCTTGGGCACCGAGAAGTCGCCCGCGCTGTAGCCCCGCCGCTGCGCCTCCGCGTAGAAGGCCAGCTGGAGGTCCTGCGCCGCCGTCGCCCGGGCCACCGCGACGACGTCGACCTGCAGCTCCAGGGCCTGCTGAGCCAGCAGCTCGACCCGGCCGCCTCCGGCCGCGAGCCCCACCACGCGCAGCCGGTCGGGGTTGCGGCGCACGACGTCGACGGCCTGGGTGCCGATGGAGCCGGTCGCCCCGAGCAGGACCACCTCGCGGAGTGTCACGCGGACAGTGTCCCAGGCCGGTCCGACAGGACGCGCGTCCGTCACTCCGGGTGACGAGCACCTACAGGTCGAGGAGCCAGAAGCCGACAACCGGGACATGCGCTCACCCTCCGTGCCCAGTGGCCCCCGCGGCTGGGGCCTCGTCGGTGCGCTCGCCGCCGCGCTCGTCGGCACGGTGGCGGTCCAGCTGCCGGCGTCGGCCGGCGCCCTGGGAGCTCCCGCTGCCGGGACGACGCTCGGCCCCGCCGTCCCCGCTGCCGCTCCCGGCGGTGCTGCCCCGTCCGCTGCCGGC
>JAODNQ010000017.1 GCA_025464695.1 Frankiales bacterium
TGTTGACGACGGCGTCGAACACGGCCATCCGGCGCAGGTCGGGGTGCTCGCTGCGGGCCAGCTGCGCGAGGTCGACGTCGGGGTCGGTGTCGACCCACAGCTGGCACATGCCGGGCCCGAACGGGCCCTCGCGCAGCACCGTGGGCGGGACGACCTCCCAGCCGGTGGCCGCGCTGACGAGGTACGCGGAGATCTCCCGGCCGGCGAGGGTGCCGTCGGGGAAGTCCCACAGCGGCCGCTCGCCGCGGACCGGCTTGTAGACGCAGGTCGCGGTGGTGCCGTCGAGGGTGCTGGTGCAGTACAGGGTGGCGTTGCTGGCGTCGACGAGCCTGCCCTCCACGGACAGCTCGCCGTGCTCCAGCAGTCGCAGGGCGTCCTCGAGCTCCAGCACCGCCCCATCGTCGGGCACGCTCAGCGTCGGTGCCCGTTCTGGCGGGGGCAGACGTGGCCCTCGGGGTCCAGCGGCAGGCCGCAGAGCGGGCACGGCGGGCGCCCGGCGGCGACGACGCGCTGGGCCCGCTTCACGAACGCGCGGGCCAGCTGGGCGGTCAGGACGACGCGCAGGACGGCCGGCCCCTCCTCGGCGTCCGACAGCGGCTCGACCTCGGCCTGCGCCTCGTCCTCGGCCTGCGCGAGCGCCTCGATGACCACGCGCTCGGTGTCGCCGTCCCAGGCGAGGCCGAGCGCACCGACCCGGAACTCCTCCTCGACGGGGGCGTCGAGCGGGGCGGTGTCCTCGAGCTCGCGGGGAGCGACCACCGGGACGACGGCCTCGGTGGTGCGCCGGACGGTCTCCAGCAGCTCCTCGAGCCGCTCGGCGAGCACCTGCACCTGGACCTTCTCCAGGGCGACCGACGTCGTCCGGCCCCCACCGGAGGCCTGCAGGTAGAAGGTGCGGTCGCCGGGCTGGCCGACGGTGCCGGCGACGAAGCGGCTGGGCGGGTCGTAGGCGTAGACCGAGCGAGGCACGAGGCCAACACTATGCGGGCAGGCAGCCCTAGGCGCCCGCGCCGCCGCCGACGACGGCGTCGGAGCTGGCCTTGCGGCGGCTCTTCTTCTTCGGCGGCAGCAGGTCCAGGACGCCGCCGCCGATGTCGTTGGTGCGCACCACGAACGGGCGCAGCTCGCTGTACCGGATGACCGTGACCGAGCACGGGTCGGCCTGGATGCGCTGGAACTGGTCGAGGTGCAGGCCGAGGGCGTCGGCCACGATCGCCTTGATGACGTCGCCGTGGGAGCAGGCGAGCCAGGTCGCGTCCGGCCCCAGCCGGGCGTTCCAGTCGCGGACGGCGGCGACGGCGCGGTTCGAGGTCTCGCGCAGCGGCTCGCCCTCCGGCCCGGGGAAGACGACGGCGGACGGGTGGTTCTGCACGACCTTCCACAGCGGGTCCTTGGCCAGCTCCTTGAGCGGCCGGCCGGTCCAGTCGCCGTAGCGGCACTCCCCCAGCCGGTCGTCGACCTGCAGCTCGACGCCGTCGCGCCCCTCGAGGACGAACCCCGCCGTGTCGAGGCAGCGGTCGAGCGGGCTGCTGACGACGGCGTCGAAAGGCACCGGGCGCAGCCGCTCTGCCACGGCCTGCGCCTGCGCCACGCCGCGCTCGTCCAGGTGGAGCCCGGGGGTCCAGCCGGCGAGGACCGGTCCGGTCATGGCGGTGAGGCCGTGGCGCACGAGCACGAGGGTGGTCACGGGTCGCACGCTAGACGGCGACGCGCCCGACCGCCCGGTCGTGACAGCGGCGTCCTTCCGGGCGCAGAGTGGGCCCATGACCGTGATCACCCTCACCGCCCCGTACGGCACCGGCGGCAGCGTCGTCGGCCCCGCCCTGGCCGAGCGGCTGGGCCTGCCCTTCGTCGACCGGGCCATCAGCGCGCAGGTCGCGGCCGAGCTCGAGGTCAGCGTGGAGGAGGCCGAGCAGGGCGCGCTCCGGCGCACCTGGCTGGAGCGCATGGCCTTCTCCATGACGCCGATGGCCGGCGACCTCGGGGTCACCGTCCCGCTGCTGGACGACGAGGCGGCGCTGCGCGAGGCGTCCGAGCAGGTGCTGCGGCGGGCGGTGCAGGGGGGCGGCGTCGTCCTCGGGCGCGCCGGGGCGTGGGCCCTGGCCGGGCGGCGGGACGTGCTGCGCGTGCGGCTCTACGGTCAGGCCGACGCGCGCACGGCCCAGGCGCAGCGGCTGGAGGGCCTCGACGAGCAGACCGCGCGCACCCGGCTCAAGCAGGTCGACCGGCACCGGGCCGACTACGTGCAGCGGCTGTACGGGGCCCGGGTCGACGACCCCGGCGTCTACGACCTGCAGGTCGACAGCACGGTCCTGCCGCTGGACCTCGTGGTCGACGTCCTGGCCACGGCCGCCCGCGGCGTCAGCTGACGGCGAGCCCCACGAGCACGGCGACACCGAGAGCCAGCCGGTAGGGCACGAACGCCGAGATCTTGTGCGACGCGACGAACTTCAGCAGGAAGGCGATCGCGGCGAGCGCGACGGCGAAGGCCACGACCGTGGCGACCAGCGTCGCGGTCGCGCCGGGCGCGCCGGGACCGCTGGTGGTGGCGTCCTTGAGGCTGTAGGCGCCGGCGCCCAGCAGCGCCGGGATGCCGAGCAGGAACGACAGCCGGGTCGCGCTGACCCGGTCCAGGCCGCAGAGCAGGCCGGCGCTGATGGTCGCTCCGGAGCGGCTGACGCCGGGCACCAGCGCGATGCACTGCGCCAGCCCGATGAGGAACCCGTCCCTCACCGTGAGCGACCGCTCGGGCCGGTCCTGGGCCGCCTTGCGCTCGGCGTAGACCAGCACGGCGCTGAACGCCAGCAGGCCGACAGCCACGCTGACCAGCTGCTTGTCGATGCTCTCGATGACGTCCTTGAGGGCGAACCCGACGACGCCGATGGGCAGCGACCCCACCAGGACGGCGAGGGCGAACCGGAACTCCTGGCCGGCGCGGCCCTCCGGCGTGAACAGCCCTCCGAAGAACGCCTTCACGATGGCCACGATGTCGCGGAAGAAGTACAGGACCGCGGCCAGGATGGCGCCGACCTGGATGACCGCGGTGAACCCGATGAGGCCGTCGCCGGCCGCGCCGTCGGTCTCGAGGCCGAGCAGCCGCTCGGCGATGAGCAGGTGGCCGGTGCTGCTGACCGGCAGGAACTCGGTCACGCCCTCCACGACGCCGAGCACGACCGCCTGGACCAGGTTCACCGGGATCTCCTCCGTGCAGCGACGACGGCCACGGTCGCGGCCAGCGCGAGACGGTAGGCGACGGCGCCTGACAGCAACCTGTCCGCGTGCCCCCGCGCAGCGGTGACGGCGGCTGCGCCCACCAGCGCCGCGACGGGGGCCCCCACGGCCAGCCCGCCGGGCCGGCCGCCCCGGGCGAGGGTGAGCACCCCGGCGCCGGCGGTCACGGGCAGCGACAGCAGCAGGGAGAACCGGTGGGCCTGCTCCCGGGGCACCCGCAGGGCCCGCAGCGCGGTCAGCGTCGCGCCCGACCGTGACACGCCGGGTGCCAGGGCGGCGACCTGGGCGAGGGAGGCCGCGAGCACGGCCCGGCCGTCGAGCGTCCCGTCCTCGGGCCGCCGGTCGGCCGCGCGCAGGGC
>JAODNQ010000043.1 GCA_025464695.1 Frankiales bacterium
TGCCGGGGCGCGGCCCGCGCTCGCCGTCGGGGCCGGGCTGTCCGCCCCCTCGCTGCTGCTGCTGCTGGCCGCGCTGGCCACCGCCGGCCGGGCCCATGTCCATGGCGCCGGCGAGCGTGTACTCGTGGACGAGGAGCTCGAGCTGCGCCTGCTCCTCCGGCGACGCCGTCTCGCGCTTCGCCTCGGCCAGCTTGCGCAGCTCGGCGAGCCGCTGACGGCGTCGGCCGGGCAGGTCGTCGGGGTGGGCCAGCAGGACCGCGTGAGCGGTGCACGAGGCGGAGCCGGCGACGGCGGTGGTGGCCTCGCGCACGAGGGCGAGCTCGGTGATGCAGGGCGCGCAGAACGTGGTCATGAGCGCACGCTACCCAGGCAGGGCTGCTCCGAGCGCCGGACGGTCGCCCGCGGTCCCCGTCCCGGCTTGTCCCGAACCGCTGACGGACACCGCGCGACGCGCCACCATGGCCGCGTGCACCCGTCCTCGGCGTCCGCCGTCCGCCTGCTCGCTGCCTGGCAGCAGCAGCGCCGCGAGCTCACCGACCGCCTGGACAGCCTGCTGCTGCACGGGCCCACGGCCGTCGACCGCGTCTCCTCGCGGGCGGAGGAGCTGCGGGAGGCGCTGCTGGCCGAGCAGCGGGCCTTCGAGGCCTTCGTGCTCCACGCCGTGCACGGCGCCGCGGTCCCCGTCGTCCCCGAGGTCCGCGCGCCCCGCGAGTACCCGCCGCTGCGGGCCGTCCCGCACGCCTGAAGGCCTTCGTCCGGCACCTGTAACACTGCGCCCTTCGTCCCCGATGTCCTGGTCGGGGACCGACGATTGCAGACGGACGGGAGCGACGTGGAGCGGGACGGCGACGAGCGCGACCAGGACGCTCTGGACCAGGCCCGGCTGCGCGCGACCCTCAACCGCTACCTCGCGGCGCGGTCGGCCGCACGCCGCTCCCCCGATGCCGACCCCGCCGCCATGGTCGCGGCCCGGCTCGACCTCGTCCGCCTGCTGCAGACCGCCGGTTGGGAGCCCCCGCCGTCGGTGCAGGCCGCCCTGCTCGCCGACGCGCACGCCCAGCAGGCCTCCGGCCGCCGTTCGGCCTGAGCGAGGGCGACGACGCCCTCGTACGGTGGTGCCGTGGAGCCCGCGGCCTTCTTCGAGGCCCTCGACGTGGTGGGCGCCCCGCTCGAGCTGGTCGCCCTCGGCGGCACCCTCGAGCCGGACACCCTGCAGGCCGCCTACCGCACGGGCTGCTTCCCCTGGCCGGCGTCGGGCAGCGACGAGCGGGCGCTCACCCGCCAGGTCCGCCGGCTGGCGCGCAACCGGCGGGTCCCGGTGCTCGACGGCGACGACGGGCTGGTCCCCTGGTGCTCGCCCCACCCGCGGGCCGTCCTGCTGACCGACCGCATGACCGTCCCCCGCTCGGTCCGCCAGCTCCTGCGCCGCTCCTCGTGGACGACCACTCTCGACGTCGCGTTCGACCAGGTCCTCGCCGGCTGCGCGGCCCGGGAGGAGACCTGGATCAACGCGCGCATGCGGGAGGCCTACGGCCAGCTGCACCGGCGCGGCCTGGCCCACAGCGTCGAGGTCTGGGACGGCGACCGGCTGGTGGGCGGGCTCTACGGGGTGCTGACCGGGCGGGTGTTCTCGGGCGAGTCGATGTTCCACGTCGTGTCGGGGGCGTCCAAGGTCGCCCTGGTGGACCTGTGCCTGCGGCTGCGCGAGGCGGGCGTCCTGGTGCTCGACACGCAGCAGGAGAGCGACCACCTGGCAGCGCTCGGGCAGGTGCTGGTGTCGCGCGAGGAGTACGTCGGTGCGGTGCGGGCGCTGCGGGACTCCCCCGCGGTGCTGCCCCCCGGACGGCGGGCGGCGGCGTCGCTGGCGGAGGCTGCCCGTACGCCCACTGGCTGATGTCGCGCTCGACCGGGGCCCGCCGTCAGCCCTCGCGCCACACGAGCACGACGCCGCGGTCGTCGCCCTCCCCGGCTGCCACCCGCAGCAGGAGCTCGTCGCACCCGCCGGTGAACCCGCGCGGGACCAGCCGCTCGGCCTCGCCCAGCAGCTTGTCGATGCCCAGCTCGAGGTCGCGACCGGGCACCTCGACCAGCCCGTCGGTGTAGAGCAGCAGCGCGTCGCCCCGCTGCAGGCGCCCCCGGACGGCGTCGTAGGCGACGTCGGGCAGCAGTCCGAGCGCGGGGCCGCCGGCGTCGACGAGCGACCAGCGGCCCGAGCCGGCGTCGAAGTGCGCGGCCGGCGGGTGACCGGCGGACTCGAGCAGGAAGGCACCGGTGTCGAGCTCCACGACCAGGTGGGCGGCGGTGGCGAACCCCTCGTCCCAGGCCTGCCGGTGCAGGTAGGCGTTGGCGGCGGGCAGCAGCTCCGACGGCGACCGGGCGCCCAGCAGCCCACCCATCGCGCCCGACAGCAGCAGCGACCGCGTGCCGGCCGCCACCCCCTTGCCCGACACGTCCACCAGCGCGACCTCGAGCCGCCGGCCTCCCGTCGTCAGGGCGCTCACGACGAAGTCCCCCGAGAAGGGCCCGCCGCCCGCCGGGCTGATCCGCGCCTCGGCCCGCCACCCGCGGGGCAGCGCCGGCACCTGCCCCTGCTGGGTGAGGCGCCGACGCAGCTCGCTCAGGACGGAGTCGCCCCGCAGCCCCACCAGGCCGGTCTCCTCGCGGCTCCGCGACAGCGCGTACGACAGCAGGCCGGTCAGCACGACGATCACGACGGTGCCCGGGCGCACGACGCGCAGCGACTCGTCCCAGACCGTCACCACGAGGCCGACCGCGACGACGGCCAGCAGCCGCAGCATCGTCGACCGGCCGAGCAGCAGCGCCCCGCCCAGCAGGGGCAGCACCTGCACCCCCGCGGGCACGTACTGCGGACCGATCGTCAGGCTGCCGACCAGTCCGAGCACGGAGGCCAGCACCAGCAGTCCCAGGCTGACGGGCTCCGGGGGCGGCTCGCGGCGGGAGCGCTCGACGGCCGCCCGCAGCCGGCGCAGGGGACTGGGCAGCACCGTCAGGCCGCGGCCGCGAGGGGCTGGCACACGGGGCACCAGAACAGGTTCCGCCCGGCCATGACCTGCGTCAGCACCTCGGTCCCGCACCGGCGGCAGGGCAGGCCGTGACGGCGGTACACGTAGTGCGCGTCCTCGCGCTTGGCCGTCCCCGTCCGGCGGTCGCGGTCCTCGCGCTCCGTCGTCACGATGCGGCCCGCCCGGACGCCGGCCTGCAGCAGGGACCGCAGGTCCGGCCACATGTCGTCCCACAGCCGTCGCGGCACGTCGCGGCCCGGCCGGAACGGCGACAGCCCGGCGCGGTAGAGCACCTCCGCGCGGTACACGTTGCCGATGCCGGCGAGGACGGCCTGGTCCATCAGCAGCTCGCCGACCGTGCGGCGGCTCTTGGACAGCCGGTCCCACGCCCGCTCCGGGTCGGCGTCCTTGCGCAGCGGGTCGGGGCCGAGCCGGGCGAAGACGGCGTCACGGTCGGCGGGCGTCATGAGCTCGCAGGCGGTCGGTCCGCGCAGGTCCAGCCAGGTGTCCCCGGCGACCATCCGCAGCCGCAGCGCGCCACGAGGCTCCGGGGCGGGGCCCTCCCCGCGGGCGAACTTCCCGTACAGCCCGAGGTGGACGTGCAGCAGCACGTCGCCCTCGAAGCCGTAGAACAGGTGCTTGCCGTACGCCTCGATCCGCTCGACGTTGCGGCCGGTCAGCATCTCGGCGCCGGTCGCGAAGCGTCCCTGCGGGCTCGACACCGACACGGGCTGCCCGACGAGCACCGGACGGTGGTCGCGGGCGAGCCGGTGGATCGTGTGGCCCTCGGGCACTCCCTCAGCCCTCGGACGCAGGCTGCTCCGGCAGGGCGGGCAGCGTGCCGTCCGTCTCGAACGCGGTGAGCATGTCGATGCGCCGGGTGTGGCGCTCCTCGCCGCTGTAGGGGGTCGTCAGGAAGGTCTCGACCAGCCCGACCGCCGTGGCCTCGTCGTGCATGCGCGCTCCCACGGCGACGACGTTCGCGTCGTTGTGCTGCCGTCCGAGGCTCGCGGTGTCGGTGCTCCAGGCCAGGGCGCAGCGCACCCCGACGACCTTGTTCGCCGCGATCGCCTCGCCGTTGCCCGACCCCCCGATGACGACGCCGAGACTGCCCGGCTCGCCGGCCACGGCCTGCGCCGCGCGCAGCACGAAGGGCGGGTAGTCGTCGAGCGGGTCCACCCAGTGGGGACCGTGGTCGACAGGCTCGTGGCCGAGCTCGGTGAGCCGGGCCGCGAGGGCGGTCTTCAGGTCGAGGCCGGCATGGTCGGAGCCCAGGTGCACGCGCATGGGGCCATCCTCCCGCACCCGGTCGCCGGCCTGCCGTGCGAGGGTGCGGCCGTGTCCCGGGTGCTCGGCGTCGACGGCTGCCCCGGCGGCTGGGTCGGGGCGCTCCTCGACGACGACGGCGCACTCACCTGGCACGCCGGGACCTTCGCGGACCTGCTCGCGCTGCCGGCCGACGTCGTCGCGGTCGACGTGCCGATCGGGCTGCCGGAGGGGGCGCAGCGGCGACGCGCCGACGTCGAGGCCAAGGAGCTGCTGGGGGCGCAGCGGTCCTCGGTGTTCTTCGTCCCCCCGCGGGTCGTCCTCGAGGCACCCACCCAGGCCGAGGCGACCCTGCTGTCCCGCGCCGCGGGCTCGGTCGGGGTGAGCATCCAGACCTTCCACATCCTGGGGAAGGTGGCCGAGGTCGACGCCCTGCTGCGCGCCGACCCGGGCGCACGGCGCCGCGTCGTCGAGGTGCACCCCGAGGTGTCGTTCCGCCTCATGCGCGGCGCGGTGCTGCCGCCCAAGCGCCGGATCGAGGGCCGGGACGCCCGCCTGCGCCTGCTGCGCACCTGGCTCCCCGGCCTGGCGCTGCCCTCTCCCCGCCCGGGTCGCGCCCAGCCCGACGACTGCCTCGACGCCGTGGCCGCCGCCTGGTCCGGCCGCCGCTGGCTCAGCGGCGGCGCCCAGGTCCTGGGAGGAGAGACCGACGGGAGCGGCCTCCCCATGCGCATCGTCGTCTAGCAGTGACGAGAGGCTTTGAAGCCGTGCAACAGGACGAGGGGCGGAGGGACGGGCACCTCGGCAGCGCCGTAGAGGAGCGCAGCGACAGGCGCCGAGAGGTGTCCGTCCTGGAGCCCCGGACGACTACAGCTGCAGCGACTTCACCTCGAGGAACTCTTCGAGCCCGTACTCCCCCAGCTCGCGCCCGTTCCCGCTCTGCTTGTAGCCGCCGAACGGCGCGAGCGGGTTGAAGCGCCCGCCGTTGACGTCGACCATGCCGGTCCGCAGCCGCCGGGCGACCCGGACGGAGCGCTCCTGGTCGCCGCCGAACACGCCCCCCGACAGCCCGTACGGCGTCCCGTTGGCGATGGCGACGGCCTCGTCCTCGGTCTCGTAGGGGATCACCGCGAGGACGGGCCCGAAGACCTCCTCCTGCTCGACCCGGGAACCGGGCCGGACGCCCGCGAGGACGGTCGGCTTCACGTAGTAGCCGGTGTCGAGGCCCTCGGGCCGGTCGGCGCCGCCGACGAGGAGGGTCGCGCCGTCCTCGACGGCCGAGCGGATGAACGCGGTGACCTTCTCGTACTGGGCCTTGTTCGCCAGCGGCCCCACCCGGGTGCCCTCGTCGGTCGGGGCGCCGACCGGGTACTTGGCCGCGGCCGCCTCGAGCAGGCCCAGGGCCTCGTCGTACTGCGACGCCGGCACGAGCATGCGGGTCCAGGCGGTGCAGGTCTGGCCGCCGTTGATGAAGCAGTTGGCGAGGCCGATCTTGACGGCCTTGCCGAGGTCGGCGTCGTCGAGGACGACGAAGGCGCTCTTGCCGCCGAGCTCGAGGGAGACCTTCTTGACCGTCTCGGCCGCCACCGCCATGACGCGCTTGCCGGCCGCCGTCGAGCCGGTGAACGACACCATGTCGACGTCTGGGTGGGCGGCGATCGCCTCGCCCACGACGGGACCGAGCCCGGTGACGAGGTTGAACACGCCGGCGGGCAGGCCGACCTGCTCGAAGACCTCGGCGAGCGCGTACGCCGACAGCGGCGCGACCTCGGACGGCTTCAGCACCACGGTGCAGCCGGCCGCCAGCGCGGCCGCGACCTTGGCGACCACCTGGTGCAGCGGGTAGTTCCACGGCGTGATCGCCCCGACGACGCCGATGGCCTCCTTGACGACGAGGCTGTTGGCGATCTGCTCCTCGAAGGCGTAGTCGGCGAGGATCGTCGCGTAGGAGCGGAGCACCTTGACGGGGTTGCCGACCTGCACCGCCTTGCTGAACGCCAGCGGCGTGCCCATCTCCGTGGAGATCGTGAGGGCGACCTCGTCGGTCCGGGCCTCGAGGGCGTCGGCCGCGGCCGACAGCAGGGCTGCCCGCTCGGCGGGGGTCTGCGACGCCCAGCCCTCGAACGCCGCGCGGGCCGCCTGCACGGCCGCGTCGACGTCCTCGGCCGTGCCGGCGGGCACGCTGCTGACCTGCTGCTCGGTGCTCGGGTCGATGACGGCGAGGGGTTCGCGGCTGCTGGCGTCGACCCATGAGCCGCCGATGTAGAACGCGCTTCGGTTGTCCATGCTCCGACGGTAGGTCAGCCGAGCCGTCAGTCGAAGCGTGGGGCCTCCGTGCGGGTCCGCTTCAGCTCGAAGAAGTACGGGTTCCCCGCCAGCAGCCGGGCGCCGTCCCAGACCGTGCCGGCCTCCTCGCCGCGGGGGATCCGCGTCATGACCGGGCCGAAGAACGCCACGCCCTCGACGTGGATGACGGGGGTGCCGACGTCCTCGCCGACGGGGTCCATCCCGCGGTGGTGCTCCTCCTTCAGCGCCTCGTCCAGGGAGGTGTCCGTGGCGGCGTCGGCCAGCTCCAGCGGCAGCCCGGCCTCCTCGAGGGCCCCGGTGAACAGGGCGGGGTCGTCGAGCTCGAGCTTGTCGGCGGGGTCGACGGGGTGCAGGCGGTTGCCGAGAGCGGTGTAGAGCGGGAGCAGGTCCTCCGTGTGCTGGCGCGCGGCGATGCAGACCCGGACCGGGCCCCACGCCTTCTTCATCATCTCGAGGTACTGCTCGGGCATGTCGCGGCCGTCGTTCAGCACGGCCAGGCTCATGACGTTCCAGGTGGTCTTCACGTTGCGGACCTTCTCGACCTCGAGCACCCAGCGCGAGGTCACCCACGCGAAGGGGCACAGCGGGTCGAACCAGAAGTCGAGGCGGACGGGGGTCGAGTCAGGCGCGGTCATGGGGCCATCCTCGCCCCCGGCCCCGCGTCCCACACGTCGGTCACCGTTCCCCCGGACGGGTGGCCACGCACGACCCCTCCGCGGTCGAGACAGGGGTGTGCGCCTCGTCCCCCGCCGTGCAGCGGCCGCCCTCGGCCTGGCCCTGCTGGCGTCGCTGCTGCCCGTCGG
>JAODNQ010000051.1 GCA_025464695.1 Frankiales bacterium
GGCTCGCGCCCGCCGCCGCCCTGGTGCCGCTGGCGCTGCTGCCCGGGCTGGCCCTCGGCCTGCACGGCGCCCTCGGGACCGCCGACTACCCGGCGGAGTGGGGGAGGGCCCGGGAGGCGGTGGCGGCCGACCCCGTGCCGGGCGCCGTCCTGTCGCTGCCCTGGTCGGCGTACCGGGCCCCGGCCTGGAACGGCCGCCGCACCGTCCTGGACCCCGCGACCAAGGCCTTCGCCCGGCGGGTCGTGGCCGACGACGCCCTGCGGGTCGGCGACCGGGTCGTGCCGGGGGAGGACGCCCTCGCCGCCCGGCTGGCCCCGCTCGCGACCGGCGTCGGCCCGCTCGTCGACCCGGCTCGCGCCGCCGGCGTCCGGTGGGTGCTGGTGCAGCACGACGTCGGGGGGCGCGAGCCGGCGGAGGCCCGGCTGGCCGGGGCCGCGCGGGTGGTCGACGGCCCGGCGCTGACGCTGTGGCGGCTGCCCGCCCCGGCGCCGCTGCCGGAGGAGGGCCCGCCGGCGGTCGCGGTCGTCGCCGCCGACGTCGCGGCGCTGGCCCTGCTGCTGGGTGCGGGAGGGGCGGCGCTCAGCCGACGGCGGTGGAGCGGCGGGCGGGCAGCGGCTGCTCGGACCGGGGGAGCGGCAGCTCCAGGGCCGCCGAGCCCGTGACCTCGGCCAGGACGCGGGCGAAGGCGTCGACGGTGGCGTCCCAGGTGAACCGGGCGGCGTGCAGCCGCGCCGCGGAGCCGGTGCGGGCACGCAGGACGTCGTCGACGAGCAGGCGCCGCAGCGCTGCGGTGAAGGCGGCCTCGTCGTCGTCGCAGAGCAGGCCGGTGAGCCCGTCGAGCACCGACTCCGCCAGCCCCCCGGCGCTGCGGTAGGCGACGGTCGGGGTGCCGTGGGCGGCGGCCTCCACCGCGCACAGGCCCCAGCCCTCCTTCACGGACGGGGTGGCACAGACCCAGGCGCGGGCCAGCAGCGCGTGCTTGGTGGCCTCGTCGACGTGGCCGAGCAGCTGCACCGCGTCGGCCACGCCTGCGCGGACGACCTCCTCGCGCAGCTGGTCCTCCCACCACCCGGAGCCGACGACGGTCAGCGTCAGCCCCGGCAGCTCCTCGCGCAGCGCCGCGACCGCCCGGACGGCGTGCTCGACGCGCTTGTGCGGGACCAGCCGGCCGAGCACCAGCACCTCGGGAGCGGGGGACCGACCGCTGCCGGGCAGCGGGGCCGGCGTCCCGTTGTGCACGACGGTGACGTCCGCCCGGCGCACGCCGAGCTCGACGAGGTCGCTGCGGCTCTGCTCGCTGACGGTGACGTAGCGGCAGCCGCGGTACAGCAGGGGGGCGAGCCGCGACTCCACGGCCCAGCCGAACCGGGCTGCGAACCGGCCCATCACGATCGGCCACTGCTCGCGGTGCACGTGGTGGCACAGCACCACGACCGGCACACGGGTCACGAGCCGGGACAGGAACGGCATGCCGTTCTGGACGTCGACGACGACGTCGACCGCGCCGAGCCGCCGGCCGAGCAGGCGCAGCAGCGCGCGGGGGTAGACGCCGAAGCGGCCGCCGGCCCGCAGCACGCGGTAGCCGTCGCGGACCTCCTCGGCCGCCGACCCCGGGTAGCGGGCCGTCAGCAGGACGACGTCGTGCCCCCGGGCGGCCAGGCCGGCGGCGACCTGCTCCACGTACAGCTCCGAGCCGCCGCCCTCGGGGTGACCGCTGTCGCGCCAGTTCAGGAGAACGACCCGGAGGGGGCGGGTCGGGGTGGGAGGGCGGAGCACAGGGGCCTCTCGTCGGCCCGCGGGAGGGGGTGTCCCGGGGGCTGCGGCGTGAACGGCGTCACAGTAGACGGCGACCCTCGCGCCGGGGCAGGAACCGGACGTGGCGCGCCCTACGGTGCCCCGCGTGGACCTCTCCCGCTGGACCCTGCGCCGCTCGGTCGCGCTGCTGAGCGCCTTCCGGGTCGAGCAGACCGACCCCGCCCGCTTCTACGGGACCCTCGCCGAGGACTCCGTGCAGCAGGTGCTCGGCTACGCCGACCTCGAGGGCGCCACCGTCCTCGACGTCGGGGGCGGGCCGGGCTGGTTCGCGGACGCGTTCCGCCGGGCCGGGGCGGCGTACGTCTCGGTCGAGTCCGACCTGGGGGAGCTGTCCGCGGTGACCGAGCCGGGCCCGGGCAGCGTCCTCGGGTCCGCCCTGGCGCTGCCGGTGCGCGACGGCGCCGTCGACGTCTGCTACTCCAGCAACGTCCTCGAGCACGTCCCGGACCAGGAGCGGATGCTCGAGGAGATGCTCCGGGTGGTGCGCCCGGGCGGCCTGGTCTTCTGCTCGTACACGCTCTGGCTGTCGCCCTGGGGCGGCCACGAGACCTCGCCCTGGCACTACCTCGGGGGAGCCCGGGCGGCCCGCCGCTACACCCGCCGGCACGGGCACCCGCCGAAGAACGTGTACGGCACCAGCATGTTCCCCGCGTGGGCCGGGCGGGGCGTGCGTTGGGCCCGCCGCCACCCCCGGGTCGACGTCGTCCACCTGCTGCCGCGCTACCACCCGTGGTGGGCCTGGTGGGTCGCCCAGGTGCCCGGGCTGCGCGAGGTCGCGGCCTGGAACCTCGTCCTGGTGCTGCGCCGCACCTCCTGACGCCTCGCCCGGGGCGCGGGACGAGACGGGGCGTTCCGGGCGTCCAGGTCACGGTCCGGTCGCGACGCGCGTCCGTCGTCGTCCCTGGCGTCCGGTTGGCTGTGCTCCACGGCTATGGTCCAGGTCACAAGGGCCCGGACGGGGCCCGGAGCGCGAGGAGGAGCCCTTGAGCACCACGATCGCGGCCGTGCTCGCCGGCCTGCTGGTGCTCGGCACCGGCGTGGGCCTCGTGTCGGCCGTCAACAGCAGCTCGACCGACCGCGTGCCCGACAGCACGTCCACTGCGCCCGTCTACGGCGCGCAGTAGCACCCCGCACAGCGACCACAGGAGAACAATGAGCACAGCGCTGCACGTCGGGGCCCCACGGATCTCACCCGTGCAGAGGCTGTACCGGCGGGAGCTCGAGCACTACCCCGACACCGGTCCGCGCTTCTTCCAGCTCGGGGTCGTGGTCCTCGCGACCGTGATCCTGTACTACGAGAACTACATCGGCGGGGCGGTCGCCACACAGCTGCTCGCCGACCTGAACATGACGTTCAACTACTACGTCATCATCCTGGTCATCGCCAACGCCCTCGGCGCCGCCGCCTCCGCGGCCACCGGGCTGGCCGACCGCTTCGGTCGGGCCAACCTGGTCGCCTACGGGCTGGCCCTGACCGGCCTGATCACGCTGTTCGGCCTCCCGAACGCCGACAGCAAGTTCAGCTTCGGCGTGCTCACCGCGATCCTCGGCGTGGTCGAGGGCATCATCCTCGTCGCGACGCCGGCCCTCGTGCGCGACTTCAGCCCGCAGCTGGGGCGCGCCTCCGCCATGGGCTTCTGGACGCTCGGCCCCGTGGTCGGCAGCCTGGTCGTCAGCATGGTCTCGAGCAACACGCTCGACAGCCACCCGCGCTGGCAGGACCAGTTCATCATCTGCGGCATCGTCGGTCTCGTCGTCTTCGTCATCGCGTTCTTCACGCTCCGCGAGCTGGCGCCGGCCATCCGCGACCAGCTCATGGTCAGCCTCAAGGACCGCGAGCTGATCGAGGCGCGGGCCCGCGGCATCGACGTCGAGGCCGAGCTCGAGCGGCCGTTCGCGCGGGTGTTCACCGCGCCGATCGTGCTGTCCGCGCTGGCGATCTCGCTGTTCCTGCTGGGCTACTACACGGCCGTCGCGTTCTTCCCGATCTTCTTCCAGACGGTGCAGGGCTTCACGGCCGACCAGGCCAACGGCCTGCTCAACTACTACTGGGCCTTCAACGCGATCACGCTGATCATCGCGGGTCTGCTGTCGGACCGGCTGCGGGTGCGCAAGCCGTTCATGCTCTTCGGCGGCATCGGCTCGGTCGTCTGCTCCTTCCTGCTCTACCACTTCACCCCGGACACCACGACCAGCTACCGGGCCTGGGCGATCACGCTCGCGTTCGTCGGCATCTACGGCGCGCTGGCCTTCTCCACCTGGATGGCCAGCTTCACCGAGACGGTCGAGCAGAAGAGCCCGGCCCTGATCGCCCACGGCCTCGCGGTGTGGGGCCTGCTGCTGCGCATCGTCGTCGCGGTGAGCTTCCTGCTGCTGCCCCAGGTGATCAACTCGGTGAACCCGCTGGTCGAGAACGGTGCGGCCGTCCAGGCCGCCGCCGCGCGGCAGGAGGCCATCCTGCCGACGGTCCAGGCGAACCAGGCGTTCCTCAACGACATCCAGACCCGCTACCCCGACGGCAACGTGCCCGACGACGTCGCCAAGACCGTCGTCGAGACGGTGGGGGCCGAGGTCGCCACGGCGCTGCAGGACCCGGCGGTCAAGGCCGACATCGCCCTGCTCAGCGAGTCCGGCGAGGAGGTCCAGCAGGCCCAGAAGGACTCGCCGCGCCAGTGGCAGCACTGGTTCCTGGTCTGCCTGCTCGGCCAGCTGCTGTTCCTGCCCGCGGTGTTCCTGCTCAAGGGCCCGTGGAGCGCCCGCAAGGCGCGGGAGCAGGCGCTCGAGCACGACCGGATCGTCCAGGCCGAGCTGGCCGCGATGAGCGAGCCGACCACCTCGGTCTACTAGACCCGTCCGTCTCCCGGGAGCCCCTCGCCGCACGACGCGGCGGGGGGCTTCCGCGTGACCCAGACCGCCGTGCCGGGCATGAGCCGACCGCGCAGCGGCGACCACTGGCCCCACTCGCGCTCGTGCCCGTCGGGCCACTCAGGCTCGAGCAGGTCGGTCAGCACCAGTCCCGCTCCGACGACCTCCCGGACCCGGTCCCCCAGGGTGCGGTGGTGCTCGACGTAGGTCGCGTCGCCGGCGTCGTCGACCTCCACGTACGGCGTGCGGTCGAAGTAGCTCTGCTGCACGGTCAGCCCGGCGGGCCCCGGGTCGTCCGGGAAGGCCCAGCGCGTCGGGTGGGTCGTCGAGAACACCGCGAGCCCGCCCGGGCGCAGGACCCGGGCCACCTCGCGCCAGGTGCCGGCGCTGTCGGCGACGAAGGGCAGCCCGCCGAAGGCGCTCGCGACGACGTCGAAGCTGTCCGACCGGAACGGCAGCCGCTGCGCGTCGGCCTGCACCAGCCGGGGGACCGCGACGCCGGACCGGGCGTCGAGCACGCGCGCCTGCCGGAGCATGCCCAGCGACACGTCCAGCGCCGTCACCCGGGCGCCGAGCGCGGTGAGGAACCGGGACCCTTGCGCCGCGCCGCACCCGACCTCGAGGACGTCGCGCCCCTCGACGTCGCCGAGCAGGTGGACATCGGCCTCGCGCAGCCCCTCGGGGCACCACAGCAGGTCGACGTCGCCGAGGAAGGCCCCGTGCTCGTCGGCGTACTCCTGCGCGCTCGCGTCCCACCACAGCCGGTTGGCGCGGGCGCTCTCCTGCGGACCGGCAGCGCGGTGCACGACGGCGGCGGGTGGGGCGGGGCTGGCGGCGGCAGTCGGGGCGGGGCTCTGGTCTGGCACGTGCTCGGGCATGCGCGTAGTCTGTGGGGTACGCGCCGCGGGCGTGGGCTCCGCCCTGTTCCTCGGGAGAGCTCGCTCGGGCTCGTCACCGTCCGACCGACAGCTCTGACCGTCCTCCGGTCGTCCCCGCCGTCTCTCGTTCACGACGTCCCGCCCGCTGCGCCCAGCCTCCACGAGGAGGCGAACCACACGACCGTCCCACCCGGGGGCGGTCACGATCCCACCGCAGCCGGAGCCTCTCCCTTGACGAGCACTCTCCCCACGTCCTCCGCCCCGCAGGTCGCCATCAACGACATCGGGTCGATGGAGGACTTCCTCGCCGCGATCGACGCCACGATCAAGTACTTCAACGACGGCGACATCGTCGAAGGCACGATCGTCAAGGT
>JAODNQ010000062.1 GCA_025464695.1 Frankiales bacterium
GCCGGCGTCAGCGTGGGCTCGCTCTACCAGTTCTTCCCCGACCTCGCCGCCGTCCTGCAGGCCCTCGCCCGGCGCTCGTTCGACCGGTACCGCAGCGGGCTGTCGGCCCGCCTGGCGGCGTCCCCGCCGGAGCGCTGGCAGGACCTCGTGGAGCAGGTCGTCGACACCTACGTGGCGTTCGCCCGCGACGAGCCGGGCTTCCGGCTGCTGAACCTGGGCGGTCCGCTCGGGGTCCGCTCCGGGCAGGCCTACGACAACGGCCTCGTCGCCGGGGCGCTCGGCGAGGTGCTCGTGGAGGTCCTGCCCGAGGTCAGCAGGTCCGAGGCCCTGGACCGCGGGCTCCGGGTCGCGGTCGAGAGCGGGGAGGCCGTCCTCGCGCTGGCGTTCCGGCGCGACCCCGCGGGCGATCCCGCCCTGGTCGCGGAGCTCAAGCGCTTCCTCGTCGCCGGGCTCGCCGACCTCCTGCCGGCCGCGGAGCGCCTCCCCGGCTGAGCGGTCGCGCTGCGGCAGACTCTCCGGGTGGGCACGGAGGAGAGGGTCGGGCGGCTGCTGCGCGCCGGCCTGCAGGCGGTGCCCGGCGCGGAGCCCCGCCCCGGTCAGCACGCCATGGCGGCGGCCGTCGACACCGCGCTCCGCACCGGCGAGCACCTCCTGGTCCAGGCCGCGACCGGCACGGGGAAGTCCGTCGGCTACCTCGTCCCGGCCCTCGCCTCCGGCAAGCGGGTGGTCATCGCCACGGCCACCAAGGCGCTGCAGGCGCAGCTCGTCGACAAGGACCTGCCCCGGCTGGTGGCCGCCCTGGCCTCGGCGCTCGGGCGCACGCCCACCTACGCCCTGGCGAAGGGCCGGGGCAACTACGTCTGCCTGCAGCAGGTCCACGGGGGGCCCGGCGCGGTCGAGGACGCGCAGGAGGGGCTGTTCGAGACCAGCCACAGCGCGCTCGCCGGCACCGTCCTGCGGCTGCGCGAGTGGGCCGCCTCCACCGACACCGGCGACCGCGACGACGTCCCCTTCCCGGTCGGCGACCTCGCCTGGCGGCAGGTGTCGGTCTCGGCCCGCGACTGCCTGGGCGGCCGCTGCCCCGACCGCGCCGACTGCTTCAGCGAGCGGGCCCGCGAGACCGCGAAGGAGGCCGACGTCGTGGTGGCGAACCACGCGCTGCTGGCCCTCGACGCGTTCACCTCTGCGTCGGTGCTGCCGGAGCACGCGGCTGTCGTGCTCGACGAGGCCCACGAGTTCGTGTCCTCGGCCACCGACGCGCTGACGCACGAGCTGTCCGACGCCGAGCTGCGGCGGGCCCTCAAGGCCGCCGAGGGCCTGCTCAGCGCTGGCGTCCTGGCCCGGGTCGAGGACGCGCAGGGCGGCGTCGAGGGGCTGCTCGCGACCACGCCGGTCGGGCTGCTCGAGGGCGGGCTCCCGGCGTACGCGCTGGAGGTGCTGGCCGGCGTCGAGGGGGCGTTCGGCGCGGCGGCGCAGGAGGCGGGCCGGGCTGCGGAGGGGGAGGACGAGCTGGAGAAGGCCCGGCGCGACCGCGCGAAGCTGTCGCTCGCCGGCGTCGCCGAGACGGCGGCCGAGCTGCGCCTGCCCTCCGTGCCGTCTGCGGTCTACGCCGTGCCGGCCGGGTCCTCCGCGGCGCTGCGGGTCTCGCCGCTGTCGGTGGGCGGGGCGCTCAACGTCCGGCTGTTCGGCGAGCGGACCGTCGTGGCGACGTCGGCGACCCTGACGGTGGGCGGCTCGTTCCGGCACGCGTCCCGGCAGATGGGCCTGCCCTGGCTTGGGGGCCGGGCTGTCGGCACCGGCGAGGAGCACGACCCCCGCGACGTCGCGGCCCAGGACGAGGTGCTCGACGGCGACGACGACCGCGCTCCCGTCCGCTGGCGGCACCTCGACGTCGGGAGCCCGTTCGACCACGCGCGGCAGGCACAGCTGTGGGTCGCGGACCGGCTGCCCGACCCGGGGCGCATGCCGCAGTCGTGGGCCCGCGAGGTCGACGAGACGCTGGTCGAGCTGGTGCAGGCGGCCGGGGGGCGGACCCTCGGGCTGTTCTCGAGCACCGCTGCCGCTGCTCGGGCCGCGGCCTCCGTGCGTGCCGCCACCGACCTGCCGGTGCTGCTGCAGGGCGAGGACTCCGCGGGAGCGCTGACCCACCAGTTCGCGTCCGACGCCCGGACCTGCCTGTTCGGCACCCGGTCGTTCTGGCAGGGCGTCGACGTGCCCGGGCCGGCCTGCCAGCTCGTCGTGATCGACCGGATCCCGTTCGCGCACGTCGACGACCCGCTGGTCCGCGCCCGGCTCGCCGACGCGGGCGCGCACGGCTTCTCGGACGTCACGCTCCCGCCCGCCGCGGTGCTGCTCGCGCAGGGCGCCGGCCGGCTGCTGCGCGGCCCGCACGACCGCGGCGTCGTCGCCGTCCTCGACCCCCGGCTGTCCACCGCCCGGTACGCGGGGCTGCTGCTCGCCACGCTGCCGCCGTTCTACCGGGCGCGCGACAAGGAGCGGGTGCTCGCGTCGCTCCGCGCGATCGACGCCGCCGCCACTGCCGTCGTGCCGCCGCAGGCCCGGTCCGCGCGCTCGGCGGGGGTGCCGGTCGTGCCGCAGGGACGGAGCTGGTCGGTCGACGAGGACGGGCTGCTCAAGGCCGCGGTCGAGGCCGGGCGCACCCTCGCGGTGCTCGCCGAGCGGCACGAGGTCAGCGAGGACGAGCTGCGCGAGCGGGTGCGCTGGCTGGGGCTGGCCGTCCCGGTCTGACGGGTCAGGAGCGCGGCGGGACCACGAGCACCGGCCGGTGCTCGCCGTGCACCAGCCGGCTGGACACCGACCCGTGGACCGCCCGGCGCAGGGCGCTGGTCCAGCCGCAGCCGTGGGTGCCGATGACCACGAGGTCGGCGTCGACCCGCTCGGCCAGCTCCTGCAGCCCCAGCGCGGGGTCGCCCGTCGTGACGGCCAGCTCCCAGGGCACGTCGGACGCGTCCAGGACCGCGGAGGCACGGAGGAGCAGGTCGAGCTCGGCGTCCTCGCGCAGGCCCTGGACGCACTCGCCGGGCACCAGCGCTCCGCTGAGCGGGTGCACGTGGCCGACGACCAGCCGCATCCCCCAGCGCTGCGCCAGGCCGGTGGCGACCTCCAGGGCGCGGTCGCCGCCGTCCTGCCCGTCGACGCCGACCAGGAGCACGCCGGACCGGCGGTCCGGACGCGCGTGCGGCCGGGGGGCGGGGGACAGCAGGTCGTCGGTCACGGCCGGCTACCGGGCGTTCGACAGGGCGGCGAGAGCGACGTCGTCCCGCTCGTCGGAGGTGGTGGCGGCCTCGAGCGTCCCCGGGGCCGGGGCGTCGCTGCGCAGCGGCACCTCCTTGATGCAGCTGACGGCGAGGACCGCCAGGACCATCAGCGGGGTGGCCGCCAGGAAGATGTCGGCGACGCCGTGGCCGTAGGCCTGCTCCACGATCTCCGCCACCGGGCCGGGCAGCGTGGTGACGTCGGGGATCGACCGGCCGCTCGCGCCGAGGGCGCCGGGGTCGACCCCGAGGTCGCGCAGGCCGCTGAGCACCGAGCCCGACACCCGGTCGCCGAGGACAGCCCCGAGGACGGAGACGCCGATGGCGCCGCCGAGGCTGCGGAAGAAGGCGACGGTGGCGGTCGCGGCACCCAGGTCGGCGCGGGGGACCGTGTTCTGCACGCACAGGACCAGGTTCTGCATGGTCGCCCCGAGGCCGATGCCGACGAGCGCCATGTACAGGGCGATGAGCACGAAGCTGGTGTGGGCGTCGATCGTGCTCAGCAGGCCGAAGCCGACCGTCGCGATGGCGCTGCCGCCGACCAGGTACTTCTTCCAGCGGCCGGTCCGGGTGATGAGCCGCCCGACGACGAGGCTCGAGGTCGCGAGGCCCAGGATCATCGGCAGCGTGCGCAGCCCGGACGCGGTCGGGCTCTCGCCGCGGGCGATCTGGAAGTACTGGGCCAGGAAGATGGTGGCGCCGAACATCGCCACGCCGACCAGCAGCCCGGCGAACGTGGACAGCGAGACCGTGCGCAGGCGGAAGAGCCGCAGCGGGATCACGGGCTCGGCGACCTTGAGCTCGACGACGGCCGCGAGGGCCAGCAGCACCACGCCGCCGGCGACGTAGAGGGCGGTGGTGCCCGACAGCCAGGCGAACGACTGGCCCGCGAGCGAGACCCACACCAGCAGGGCGCTGACGCCGCCGGTGATGAGCGCCGCGCCGAGGTAGTCGACCTTCGCCTCGCGCTTGAGCGTGACGAGGTGCAGCGTGCGCTGCAGCACGACCAGCGCGGCGACGGCGAACGGGACGCCGACGTAGAAGCAGGCGCGCCAGCCGAGCGAGGAGTCGACGAGGACACCGCCGACGAGCGGTCCGGCGATGGTGGCGACCGCGAAGGTGGCGCCGAGGTAGCCGCTGTAGCGGCCGCGCTCGCGCGGGGACACCATCGACGCGAGGATCACCTGGGTCATGGCGAGGATGCCGCCGGCGCCGATGCCCTGCACGGCGCGGCAGGCGATGAGCATCGAGACCGAGTGGGAGAGCCCGGCGGCCATCGAGCTGACCGCGAACACGACGATCGCGGCCTGCATCAGCGTCTTCTTGCTGACGAGGTCGGACAGCTTGCCCCAGACGGGGGTGGAGGCCGTGGTGGTCAGCAGGGTGGCGGTGACGACCCAGGTGTAGGCCGACGTGCCGCCGTGCAGGTCGTGCAGGATCCGCGGCAGCGCGTTGCTGACGATCGTCGAGTTGAGCATGGCCACGAACATCGACAGCATGAGGCCGGACATGGCGCGCATGACCTCGGAGTGGGTCATGACCTGACCAGGAGGGGCCGCGGTCCGCGCGGCCGAGGTGGTCCTGCTGACGTCGTCGATCATGCTGCTGTCCTGTCGGTCGTCGTGCTCGTGCACGGGACAACAAGTTGTCAGCGACAACTGTTCCCGGCGCGCGGCGACCTCACTCCGGCCCGAACGTCGCGTTCAGCCGCCCCAGCAGCTCCGCGAGCCGGGAGACGTCGTCCGGTGACCAGTCCGCCAGCCGGCCCCGGAACCGGCTGCGCCGCAGCCCGTTCGCCGCCTCGAAGCGCTCGCGCCCGGCCGCGGTGGCCACCAGCACCCGGGCCCGCCCGTCGACCGGGTCCGGCCGCCGCTCCACCAGCCCCAGCCGCTCCAGCCGGGCGACCTGCCGGCTGATCGCCCCCTTGTCCACGCCGAACTGCTCCGCGACGTCCTGGGCGCGCAGCCCCTGCCCGTCCGGGCCCTGCGCCCGCACGATGCTCGACAGCAGCGCGTACGCCGACCCGTCGAGCTCGGGGTGGACGGTCCGCGACAGCTCCGCCGTGCTGGCGCGGGCCCGACGGAGCAGCAGGGAGAACTCGCGCTCGAGCGCGGCGAGGTCGTCCTCGCCGACGTCGGTCACGCCCCGTCCTCGCGCGCCGCCAGTCGCCCGACCTCGGCGCGCAGTGCGGCCACCTCCTCGCGCAGGAGCCGGACCTGGTCGGCCAGCGACGGCTCCCCGGCGGCCTCGACGACGGGAGCGGGAGCAGCGACCGCTCCGCCCTCGACCAGGACCTGCGCGTACCGGCCCTCCTTGCGCCCCGGCTGCCGCTCCAGCCGGACGGCGAGCGGCTCGGGGCGCTCGGTCAGCCCGCGCAGCGCCTCCTCGACCTCCTCGACGGACCCGAACGCGTGCCAGCGCTCGCCCCGGGCGCGCAGCTCGGCCGCCGTCTGCGGCCCGCGCAGCAGGAGCAGCCCGAGCAGGGCGACCTGCTCGGGCCCGAGGTCCAGGGCGGTCCCGAGCTCGTGGCGGTGCTTGTCGCTGCGCTCGCCCGTGCGGTGCACCGTCCGCAGCAGCCCCTGCTCACGCAGGCTGCGGACGGCGGGACGCAGGACGGCCGTGTCGTAGGAGACGACCGGGTCGCGCGAAGTCGTCTGGTTGCAGGCGGCGAGCAGCGCGCTGTCGGTCAGCGGATAGCCCTGGGGCGTCGTCAGCTCCTTCTCGACCAGCGCGCCGAGGACCCGTCCCTCCTCCGGCGTCAGCCTCACCGGACCACCCCGCGCAGGACGACGGCCCGCGGCGCCTGCAGCACGCGCAGGTCCTCCCGCGGGTCGCCGTCCAGGACGAGCAGGTCGGCGGACGCGCCCTCGCCGAGGGCCTCGCGGCCGAGCCAGGACCGCGCGGACCAGCAGGCGGCGTCGAGGGCGGCCACGGCCGGGAGGCCGGCCTCGGCCAGGGCCTGCACCTCGTCGGCGATGCGTCCGTGAGCGAGCGACCCGCCTGCGTCCGTGCCGGCGTAGACCGGCAGGCCGGCCTCGAAGGCGCTGCGGACCGTCTCGTGGCGGCGGGCGTGCAGCGCCCGCATGTGCGCCGCGTAGTCCGGGAACCTCGCCTCGCCCGCCGCGGCGATGCCGGGGAAGGTCGCGATGTTGATCAGCGTCGGGACGACGGCGACCCCGTGCTCGACGAGCAGCGGCAGCGTCTCGTCGGTGAGCCCCGTGGCGTGCTCGACGCAGTCGATGCCGGCTTCGACGAGGTCGGCCAGCGACGTCTCGGCGAAGCAGTGGGCGGTGACGCGGGCGCCGGCCTCGTGGGCCGCGGCGATGGCGGGACGGAGCGCCTCCAGCGGCCAGCACGGCGCGAGGTCGCCGGTCTCCCGGTCGATCCAGTCGCCGACCAGCTTGACCCAGCCGTCGCCGCGCGCGGCCTGCCGCCGCACCTCCGCCACCAGGTCGGCCGGCTCGACCTCCTCCGCGAAGCCGCGGATGTACCGCTTCGGCCGGGCGATGTGCCGGCCGGCCCGCACCACGACGGGGAGGTCGTCGCGGTCGTCGATCCAGCGGGTGTCGGCGGGGGAGCCGGCGTCGCGCAGCAGGAGGGTGCCGCCGTCGCGGTCGGCCACCGCCTGCGCCTCGGCGGTGGCGCGGTCTACGGCGCCGTGCTTGTCGAGCCCGACGTGGCAGTGCGCGTCGACGAGCCCCGGCACCACCCAGCCCTCGAGGGTCCGTGCCTTGCCCGGCGGACGGTCCAGCGTGAGGCGGCCCTCGACCACCCAGGCCTGCCCGACCACCTCCTCGGGCCCCAGCAGCACGGGCCCGGACAGGTGCAGCACGTCGGTCATGCCAGGCAGGCTGCCAGACTCGGGCACATGGACAGCCCCCTGTACGAGGACCTCCTGGCCGACACCGCGGGCGCCCTGCGCGTGACCGCCGACGACGGCGTCGTGACCGTCGAGCTGCACCGCCCCGGCAAGCACAACGCGATCAGCTTCGCGATGTGGGAGGGCTTCCGGCGCCTGATGCCGGTCCTGGCCGCCGACGACGACGTCGACGTCGTGGTGTTCCGGGGTACGCCCGGCGGCCCGTTCTCGGCCGGTGCGGACATCAGCGAGTTCACGACCCTGCGCCGCGAGCCGGCCGACGCCGAGCGCTACAGCGAGGCGGTCGAGGGCGGGGAGGCCGCGATCATCGACTTCCCCAAGCCGACGCTCGCCCTCGTGCAGGGCTACGCGGTCGGCGGGGGGACGCAGGTCGCGGCGGCGTGCGACCTCCGGGTGTGCGACGACAGCGCCCGCTTCGCCGTGACCCCCGCCAAGCTCGGCATCGTCTACGCGCTGCCCAGCACGGCCCGGCTGGTCGACGTCGTCGGGCAGGCGTGGGCGTCGTGGTTCCTGCTGACCGGTGAGCAGGTCGACGCCGCCACCGCCCTGCGCATCGGCCTGGTCCACGAGGTCGTGCCCGACGTCGAGTCGCGCGCCTACGCCCTCGCCCGGACCGTGCAGAGCCGGGCCCGCATCAGCCTCACGGGCGGAAAGCAGCTGGTCGCGCGGGCCGTGCAGGGTCGGCGCGAGGTCGACGGCGACGTGCTGGCGCTCTACCGGCGGGCGTGGGCCAGCGCGGAGTACGCCGAGGGTGTCGACGCCTTCCTCAGCAAGCGGGCCCCGGACTTCCGCGGGGCCCGCGGCTCGGACTAGCAGCCCTTGCGGACCTGCGCGCACACCTTCCGCGCCCCCGACGGGTCCTTCAGGCTGTAGGCCGAGCGGTAGTAGAAGGAGACGGCGTCGCGCACCGGGATGCCCTTGATCGTGTACGGCACGTTGCCGGCGTAGACGTCCCTCGGGTCGGCCTTCGCGGGGTCGAACACCCCGGCGCCGATGGAGGTCCTGTCGACGCTGTCGTCGAAGCGCTTCGCGGTCAGCCGGGTGTAGCCGGAGCGGTCGCCCTTGAGGTGCAGGTCGAACCAGGCCTTCGTGTAGTAGCTGGCCATCCGCTCGCCGAGCTCGTTGCTCTGGAACACCAGCGGGATGTACGTGTAGGCGAGGTGCGTGGCGTTGCGCAGCGTCACGATCTGGGCGTCGAGGCCGGCCGCCGCCACCTGCCGGTAGCCGTCGGTCTTGGCGTCGACGTCGGGCGCGGTCGGGTTGGGCTCGGTGTTGAAGAAGTAGTCACCGGTGATGCCGAGAGCCGGGACGTTGAGCAGCTTCTTCGTCCGGTACTGCTTCGGGATGGTCGCCCCCTTGCAGTCGCTGATCTTCGCGAGGTTGTCCCACGCGACGATCGCCTTGACGCGGTTGTCGCACTGCCCGACCTCGCTGACCGCCGAGGCGCCCAGCGAGTGGCCGGCCAGGCCGACCCGGGAGCGGTCGAGGTCGGGGGCGTAGGGGTTGGCGCGCGACAGGAAGAAGCTCAGCGAGTCCTCGGCGCCCTGGAAGAACCCGTAGTCCTGCTGGTACGGCACGCCGGTGCAGGCGCCGGGGCAGTCCGCGCCCGCGAGGTCGCTGTCGCCCTGGCCCTG
>JAODNQ010000087.1 GCA_025464695.1 Frankiales bacterium
ACAGGTGCGCCCGGACGGCCGGCACGGCGCTCACCGCGCTGACGGCGGCCGTCACCTCGGGCGAGCGGACGGCGGAGGTGACGTCGTCGCCGTCGAGCAGCACGCGCGGCGCGGCGGCGTCGGTGCCCAGCACGACGTCGGCGCCCAGCACGACGGCCGTCACGGCGTCGGCGTCGTCGAGCGGCACACCGGCGCGCAGGACGGCGACGGTGGCGGCCCGGAAGGTGGCGCCGGTGTCGACGTAGCGCCAGCCGAGGGCGAGAGCGACCCGCTTGGCCACGGTGCTCTTGCCGGAGCCGGCCGGACCGTCGAGGGCGACGACCCGCGTGAGCGCGGTGGCGTCGGTCGTCACGGGTCCTCCAGCTGGTCCGACCACCGGACGGCAGCCTGCACCAGCCTACCGAGCGGGCGCGTCCGTCCCCGGCTGCTGCTCCACGAGCAGCCCGTCGGCACGCAGCGCCTGCTCGAGCGGAGCGCGGGCGCCGCCGGCAACGAGCAGCTCGAGCGTGCCCGAGGGCCGGCCCGGCAGGTGGTCGAGCCGGAGGTCCTCGACGTTGACCCCGGCGGTGCCCGCGGCCTGCAGCACGGCCGCGAGCATGCCCGGGGTGTCGGGCAGGGCGACCCGGACGGCCACGAGGTCCTCGTCGCGCTGGCCCCGCTTCACCGGCACGAGCGCGCGTCCCTGGCCTCCCCGCAGCAGCAGGTCGTCGACGGGGCCGAGGTCGCCCGCCTCGAGGCCGTCTGCCGCGGCGAGGAGGTCCTGCGCCAGGGTCCGCAGCAGCGGCGAGACCTGGGCGGCGTTCGCCTGCAGGACGTCGTGCCACAGCGCGGGCGGGCTCCCGGCGAGGCGGGTGGTGTCGACCAGGCCGGGCCCGGCGCGCTCGGGGTCGCCCGGTGCGCCGCGCAGCAGCTGGGCGGCGAGCGCGCTGGCGACCACCTGGGGCAGGTGGCTGACCAGGGCGACCGTGCGGTCGTGCCGGTCGGGGGTCGTGGTCACCGGCTCGGCGCCGACGTCGCGGGCCAGCCGCTCGACGGCGTCGTGGGCGCGCTCGGAGGTCGACTGCCCCGGGCAGACGAACCACGGCCGGCCGGCGAACAGGGCGGCGACGGCGTGCTCCGGCCCGGCGGTCTCGCGCCCGGCCATGGGGTGCCCGCCGCACAGGCGCTCGTCGGCCGGGAGCTCCAGGCCCTGGACGCTGCCGACGTGGGTGACGACGGCGTTCGGGTGCTCGCGCAGCGCGCCGACGACCGCGTCGGGGAGCGCGGGCAGCGGGACGCAGAGCACCACCAGCGACGCCGTCTCGCCGGGGTGCAGGCGCCGTCCGGCGCGGCGGGCCAGCGCGGCCTGCAGCACCGCGGGATCGGTGTCGGACAGGGCGACGTCGCGGACGCCCTGCAGCGCCAGGCCGAGGCTGGTGCCGAGCAGGCCCGAGCCGACGACCAGGACGTCGGCCGTCACGTGGGCAGGTCGGTCCGCAGCTGGGCGGCCCCGCGCAGGTAGACGTGGCGGACCTCGGACCGCGGCAGCTCCGTCTCGACGTGGGCCAGCAGCCGCAGCACCCGGGGCATGGCGCCCGGGACGTCGATCTCGGAGGCGCACATCAGGGGCACGTCGGTGATCCCCATCTGCCGCGCGGCGTAGGCGGGGAACTCCGAGCGGAGGTCGGGTGTGGCGGTGAACAGCACGCTGATGAGGTCGTCGTGGTCGAGCCGGTTGCGCTCGAGCACCGCCTGGAGCAGCTCGGTGGTGGCGTCGAGCACCTGCTGGCGGTCGTCCTCGTCCACCTGGATCGCGCCGCGGACGGCTCTGACGGGCATGCGGGCGAGCCTATTCGGCGGCGGTCACAGGCCCACGGCGGCGTGCAGGGCGGCGACCTCGTCGCGGGTCAGCGGGCGGAGCTTGCCGGAGCGCTGGCTGCCCAGCTGGACCGGGCCGATCGCCGTGCGGACCAGGCGCTGCACCGGGTGCCCGACCTCGGCCAGCAGCCGGCGGACGACGTGCTTGCGGCCCTCGTGCAGCACGACCTCGACCAGCACGCGGTTGTGCAGGCTCTGCACCAGCTTGAACGAGTCGACGGTGACGAGCCCGTCCTCGAGGTCGACGCCGGCGCGCAGCGTCTTGCCGACGTCGCGGGCCACAGGGCCGATGATCTCGGCCAGGTAGGTCTTGGGGACCTCGTAGCTGGGGTGCGACAGCCGGTGGCCGAGCTCGCCGTCGTTCGTCAGCAGCAGCAGGCCCTCGGTCTCGGCGTCGAGCCGGCCGACGTGGAACAGGTGCTCCGTGCGGTGGATGACGTAGTCGCCGACCGTGGGCCGGCCCTCGGGGTCCGACATCGCGGAGACGACGCCCTCGGGCTTGTTGAGTGCCAGGTAGACCAGGCCGCTCTTGGTGGTGATGCGCATGTCGTCGACCCGGATGACGTTCGTCTCGGGGTCGACGCGGCGGCCCTGCTCCATGACCACCTCGCCGTCGACGGACACGCGGCCCTGGTCGATGAGCACCTCGCAGGCACGGCGGGAGCCCATGCCCGCGGCGGCGAGCACCTTCTGCAGGCGGACGGCGGTGTCGTTCTCGGTCGTGTCGGTCATCAGGGGTGCAGCACTCTCAGTCTTCGGGCTCGAGGTCGTCGATGTCAGGCAGCAGCGGGGCGAGGCTGGGGAGGTCGTCCAGGCTGTCCAGCCCCAGCTTCTCCAGCAGGAGCGGGGTGGTGCGGTACGTCGTGGCAGCGGAGCCGGCATCGGTGCCGGCCTCGACGAGCAGCCCCCGCGCGAGCAGGGTGCGGACCACGCCGTCGACGTTCACACCGCGGACGGCACTGATGCGGGAACGCGTGACGGGCTGCCGGTATGCCACGACCGCCAGCGTCTCGAGCGCGGCCTGGGTGAGCCGGGCCTGCTGACCGTCCCGGACGAAGCGCTCGACGGCGTCCGCGCTGCTCGCCCGGGTGTAGAGCCGCCAACCCCCGCCGAGCGTGCGCAGCTCGAACCCGCGGTCGTCTCGGTCGTACTCGGCGACCAGCGTCTCGAGGACGGCGACGACGTCGGGGACGGGTGCCCGCACCACCTCGGCGAGCAGCCGCGGCGGCACCGGCTCGTCCGCGACGAGCAGGACGGCCTCGACGTCACGGCGCAGGGCCGCAGGGTCGGCAGGGTCGGCAGAGTCGTGGGCGTCGACAGCGTCGACGGGGTCGACAGCGGCAGGGTCGACGGGGTCGACGGGGTCGGCAGCGTTGACAGCGGCAGGGTCCGGCTCCGTCACAGCGCGTCCCCCTCCGCGTCCCACTCCGCGCCGGCCTCGACCTCGGCGGTCAGGCCCTCGCCGGTCCACCGCACGTGCAGGTCGCCGAGCGCCTCCACCTGCTCGAACGCCAGCAGCCCCTCGCGGTACAGCTCGAGGAGCGCGAGGAAGCGGGCGACGACCTCGAGCGTCCCGGTGCAGTCGGCGGTGAGCAGGCGGAACGAGCCGCCGCCGAGCCGCTGCAGCCGCTCCTGCAGGAGGGCCACCTGCTCCCGGACGCTGACGGTGCCGCCGTGCACGTGGTCGACGGCGACGACGGGTTCCTGGCGCGGCGCGAGCACCCGGGCGGCGAGCGCGGCGAACTCCCCCGGCCCGAGGCCGAGCAGCACCTCGGGCAGCAGGCCGGCGAAGGGCGCCTCCAGGGCGACGGTGCGCGGGTAGCGGCGCGACTCGGCGGCCAGCAGCCCGGCGAGGTGCGCCGCGGCCTGCTTGTAGGCGCGGTACTGCAGCAGCCGGGCGAACAGCAGGTCGCGCGCCTCCAGCAGCGCGAGGTCCTCCTCGTCCTCGACCTCGCTGCCCGGCAGCAGCCGCGCGGCCTTGAGGTCGAGCAGGGTCGCCGCGACGACGAGGAACTCGGTCGCCTGACCGAGGTCCCAGGAGCTGCCCGCCGCGCGGAGGTGTGCGATGAAGTCGTCGGTGACCTGCGACAGCGTCACCTCCGTGAGGTCGAGCTGGTGCTGCCCGATCAGCTGCAGCAGCAGGTCGAAGGGGCCCTCGAAGACCTCCAGCCGGACACGGAAGACAGCGGGCGAGGCAGCCGGAGCGGTCACGCGAGCAGCCCGGTCAGCGCTCTCGTCAGGGGTCGCCCCACCTCCGACAGCAGCGCCAGCAGCAGGGGCAGCTGCCCGGCCAGCGGCAGGAGCAGCAGCACGAGGACGGCGACGGTGCCCAGGTTGCGGTTGACGAGGTAGTCCTCCGCCTGCTGCCAGCCGCGCGTGCGGGGCGCCCTCGCGAACAGCAGCCGCCCGCCGTCGAGCGGCGGCAGCGGCACCAGGCTCAGCAGCCCGACGAACAGGTGGACCAGGCCGACGAGCAGCAGGACGCGCGACCCGAGCGGGAGCCCCGTGATGCCGTCGCGCAGCAGGGTGGTGTCGGCCTCGCCCTGCAGCGCCACCGCCCCGAACCCGACCAGGCAGCCGGCGCCGACCAGCAGCAGGACGGCAGGCCCGGCGAGGGCGACGAGCACCGTCCGGCTGCCCTTCGGCAGGGGGACGGGCCGCTGCCAGCCGAGGCCGGTCAGCGCCGCGGCCACGCAGCCGAACGGGTCGAGGTGGACGCGCGGGTCGGGTCGGCGGCGGCGCGGGTCGGGGAGGCCGTCCGAGGTGGCACGGCGTCCGACGAGCAGGCTCTGGACCCAGCCGGCCAGCGTGCAGGCGACGACGAAGGAGAGCACCAGCACGAGGAACGACACCGGGTCGCCCAGGGCGTAGAGCACCTAGGCGCCCCGAGCGGCGGCCCTCGCGAGGACCTCCTTCGCCAGGTCGCGGTAGGCCGTCGCGCCCGTCGACGTCGGCGCGTAGTCGGTGATCGGCTGGCCCGCGACCGTCGTCTCCGGAAAGCGGACCGTGCGGTTGATCACCGTGTGGAAGACGGTGTCGCCGAACGCCTCCACGACCCGCTCGAGCACCTGCCGCCCGTGCACGGTCCGGGCGTCGAACATGGTCGCGAGGATGCCCTCGACCTGCAGGCGGGGGTTGAGCCGGTCCCTCACCTTGTCGATGATCTCGGTGAGCAGGGCGACGCCGCGCAGCGCGAAGTACTCGCACTCCAGCGGGATGATCACGCCGTCCGACGCCGTCAGCGCGTTGACGGTGAGCAGCCCGAGGCTCGGCTGGCAGTCGATGAGGACGACGTCGTAGTCCGGCAGCACCGGGGTGAGGGCGCGCAGCAGCGTCTGCTCGCGCGAGATCTCGTTGGACAGGTGGATCTCGGCGCCCGACAGGTCGATGTTCGCGGGGAGCAGGTCCATGCCCGGCACGGATGTCGGCATGAGCACGTCGGCCACGGTGGTGTCGCGGTCGACGAGGACGTCGTAGACCGTCCGCTCGAGCTGCCCCGGGTTGACGCCGAGGCCGACGGCGAGGGCGCCCTGCGGGTCGAAGTCGACGAGCAGCACCCGACGGCCGTACCCGGCGAGGGCGGCCCCGAGGTTGATGGTGCT
>JAODNQ010000089.1 GCA_025464695.1 Frankiales bacterium
GACGAGGAGGAGCTCGCCCGCACCATCGTCAAGCTCGGCCAGAGCCTCGGGCTGGTGGTCGTCGCCGAGGGCATCGAGGAGACCGAGCAGCTCCAGTCGCTGCAGGTCATGGGCTGCGACCTCGGGCAGGGCTTCCTGTTCAGCCGCCCGGTGCCGCCCGGAGAGCTCGAGGCGGCGATGGACGCCGGGGACGAGCTGGTCGTCCCGCAGCAGCCCACCGGGCCGCTGCTCCGCGTCGTCTGACCGGTCGCTCGCGGCACGCCGCTGGCAGGATGGCGGGGTGAGCAGCCCTTCCGCCGTCCGTCCCACCGACCTCGACCCCGCGATCGCCGCGCAGCTCAAGCGCGACCGCGACGGCCTCGTGGTGGCGGTGGCCCAGCAGCACGACACCGGCGAGGTGCTGATGGTCGGCTGGATGGACGACGAGGCGCTGCACCGCACGCTGACCACCGGCCGCTGCACCTACTGGTCGCGCAGCCGGCAGGAGTACTGGGTCAAGGGCGACACCAGCGGCAGCCAGCAGTGGGTGAAGTCGGTCGCGCTCGACTGCGACGGCGACACCCTGCTGGTGAAGGTCGACCAGGTCGGCTCCGGCGCGTGCCACACCGGCGACCGCACCTGCTTCGACGCCACGGTCCTGCCCGCCGCCGTCGGCAGCCCGGTCGCGGAGACCCCCTCCGCCAATACGACGGCCGCGAGCCCGACGTGAGCCGGATCGGCACCACGAGCCCGACCCGCGAGGAGTTCGCCGCGTCGCAGGACGCCGTCGTCGCCGTCACCCGGCGGCTGCTCGCCGACGGCGAGACCCCGGTCGGGGTCTACCGCAAGCTCGCCGGCGGCCGGCCCGGGACGTTCCTGCTGGAGTCGGCCGAGCAGGGCCGGTCGTGGTCGCGCTGGTCGTTCGTCGGGGTCAACGCGGCCGCCACCCTGACCGAGCGCGACGGCAAGGCGCTGTGGGTCGGCGAGGGCCTGCCCACCACCAGCGAGGACCCGCTCGAGGCGCTCCGCGAGGCCGACGCCCTGCTGCGGACCGCGAAGCCGGAGGGCGCCCCGCCGTTCACCGGCGGGCTGGTCGGCTACCTCGGGTACGACGTCGTGCGGCGGATCGAGCGGCTGCCCAGCACGGCGCCGGACGAGCTCGGGATGCCGGAGCTGGCGATGATGCTCGTCACCGACCTTGCCGTCCTCGACCACACCGACGGCACCGTGCTGCTCGTGGCCAACGTCCTGCAGGGCGGCAGCTACGACGACGCGCTGGTCCGGCTGGACGCCATGGCGGCAGGGCTGTCCGCGCCCGCGCCCCCGAGCGTCGCCACGCTCGACCTCGACGCCCGCCCCGACGTCCGACGCCGCACCGCCCCGGACGCCTACCGGGCCGCGGTCGAGGCCGGCCGCGAGCACATCCGGGCCGGGGACGTGTTCCAGGTCGTGCTCAGCCAGCGGTTCGAGGTCGACACGGACGCCGACGCGCTCGACGTCTACCGGGTGCTGCGCGCCACCAACCCCTCGCCGTACATGTACCTCCTGCGCTTCGCCGGGCACGAGCACCCGTTCGACGTCGTCGGCTCCTCCCCGGAGGCGCTCGTGACCGTGACGGGCGACGCCGCCGTCGTGCACCCGCCCGCCGGCACCCGCCCCCGGGGCGCCAGCCCCGCGGAGGACGTCCGCCTCGGGGAGCAGCTGCGGGCCGACCCCAAGGAGCGGGCCGAGCACGTGATGCTCGTCGACCTGGCGCGCAACGACCTCGGCCGCGTCTGCGCGCCCGGCACCGTCGACGTCAGCGGCTTCATGCGGGTCGAGCGCTACAGCCACGTGATGCACCTGGTGTCGACCGTGACCGGCACGGTGCGCCCCGGCTGCTCCGCGCTGGACGTCCTGCGCGCCACCTTCCCGGCCGGCACGGTCTCGGGGGCTCCCAAGCCGCGGGCGATGGAGATCATCGAGGAGCTGGAGCCGCACCGGCGCAACCTGTACGCCGGCACCGTCGGCTACCTGAGCTCCGGCGGGGACATGGACTTGGCGATCGCCATCCGCACGGCGGTCCTGCACCGGGGGACCGCGGTCGTCCAGGCCGGCGCGGGGATCGTGGCCGACAGCGACCCCGTCGCCGAGCAGGCCGAGTGCGAGAACAAGGCGGCCGCCGTGCTGCGGGCCGTGGCGGCCGCAGCGACGCTGCGCCCCGCATGAGACGCGGTCTCGCCGCTGCCCTCCTGCTCTGCCTGGCCGCCGGGGTCCTGCTCCTGGCAGCGGCGTCCGGGACGTGGGCGGCGGTCCTCGTCCCCGCCCTGGCGCCCCTGCCGTCCCGCACGGTCGACGTCTCGGGCGGCGACCTCGTGGGCGGGCTCCGGGCGCTCGGCGTCGTCGCCCTGGCGGGCGTGCCCGCGCTCCTGTCGGTGCGCCGGACCGGGCGGGTCGCCGTCGGGCTGCTGCTCACCGCGGCCGGCCTGCTGGTCGTCGTCCTCGCGGCCCGGGTCCTGCTCGACCGGGAGGCGCAGGTGCTCGGCACCCGGGCCTACCGGGACGCGGCCGGCGTCCCCGACGGCGCCCGGGTCTACGGCGACGGCCTCGTCGGCGGGTCCGCCTGGCCGTACGCCGCCCTGCTCGGCGGCGTCCTGCTCCTCGGAGCCGGCCTGCTCGCGGTGGTCCGCGGCCGGTCCTGGCCCGCGCTCGGGGCGACGTACGAGGCGCCGTCCGCGCGGCCGGTGGTCGTGGCGGAGCCGACCGACAAGGGCACCTGGGACGCGCTCGACCGCGGCGAGGACCCGACCGCCGAGCCGACCACCGAGCCCACCAGCGACCCCGGCCGGTGACGCCGCCCGCCCGCCCGTACGCTCGGCGCGTGGCTGATCCGGGACCGAACGTGCTCGACGAGATCCTGGTCGGCGTCCGCGAGGACCTCGCCGTGCGCGAGGCGGCCGTGCCTCTCGCGGAGCTGCGGGCGAGAGCGGCCGACCAGCCCGTCGTGCGCGACGCGATCGCCGCGCTCCGGCGTCCCGGCGTCAGCGTCATCGCCGAGGTGAAGCGCAGCAGCCCGAGCAAGGGGGCGCTCGCCGCCATCGCCGACCCCGCCGCGCTGGCCCAGGACTACGAGGCCGGCGGCGCCAGCGTCATCAGCGTGCTCACCGAGCAGCGCCGCTTCGGCGGCAGCCTCGCCGACCTCGACGCCGTCCGCGCCCGGGTGGACGTGCCGGTGCTCCGCAAGGACTTCGTCGTCAGCAGCTACCAGGTGTGGGAGGCGCGGGCGCACGGCGCCGACGTCGTCCTGCTGATCGTCGCGGCGCTCGAGCAGGAGGCCCTGGTCTCGCTGCTGGAGCGGACCGAGTCGCTCGGCATGAGCGCGCTGGTCGAGGCGCACGACGAGGCCGAGGCCGAGCGCGCCCTGGCCGCCGGCGCCACGCTGCTCGGCGTCAACGCCCGCGACCTCCGCACGCTGCAGGTCGACCGGAGCGTCCCGGGCCGGGTCTTCGCCCAGCTGCCCGACTCCGTCGTCAAGATCGCCGAGTCGGGCGTCCGCGGCCCCCACGACCTGCTCGCCTACGCCTCCGTCGGCGCCGACGCCGTCCTGGTCGGCGAGGGCGTCGTCACCGGCGGCTCCCCCCGCGAGGCCGTCGCCGACCTGGTGACGGCCGGCGCCCACCCCTCAGCCGGAGTCCACGAGTGAGCGCACCCACCCTGCCAGACGCGTCCGGCCACTTCGGCCCCTACGGCGGCCGCTTCGTGCCCGAGGCGCTGGTCGCCGCCCTCGACGAGCTCGCCGAGGCGCACCGCACCAGCCAGCAGGACCCGGTCTTCCTGGCCGAGCTCGACCGGCTCCTCACCACCTACGCGGGCCGCCCGACGCCGCTGACCGACGCCCGCCGGCTGTCCGAGCACGCGGGCGGCGCCCGGATCCTGCTCAAGCGCGAGGACCTCGCCCACACCGGCTCGCACAAGATCAACAACGTGCTGGGGCAGGCGCTGCTCACCCAGCGGATGGGCAAGACCCGGGTCATCGCCGAGACCGGGGCGGGCCAGCACGGCGTCGCCACGGCCACCGCCTGTGCCCTGTTCGGCTTCGAGTGCACCGTCTACATGGGCGAGGAGGACACCCGGCGGCAGGCGCTCAACGTCGCCCGGATGCGCCTGCTCGGCGCCACCGTCGTCCCCGTCACCACCGGCACCCGCACGCTCAAGGACGCCACCAACGAGGCCTTCCGCGACTGGGTCGCCAACGTCGAGACGACGCACTACGCGATCGGCTCCGTCGTCGGGCCGCACCCGTTCCCGGCCATGGTCCGCGACTTCCAGCGCATCATCGGCGTCGAGGCGCGGCAGCAGTGCCTCGACCTCGTCGGCCGCCTGCCCGACGCCGTCGTGGCGTGCGTCGGCGGCGGGTCCAACGCCATGGGCGCCTTCCACGCCTTCCTCCCGGACGAGTCGGTCGCGCTGGTCGGCTGCGAGGCCGGGGGCGACGGCGTCGACACGGGCCGGCACGCCGCGCCGCTGACCGCGGGCAGCCCTGGCGTGCTGCACGGCGCCCGCAGCTACCTCATGCAGGACGACGACGGCCAGACCCTCGACACCACGAGCATCAGCGCCGGTCTCGACTACCCCGGCGTCGGTCCCGAGCACTCGTGGCTCAAGGACGCCGGGCGCGCCACCTACACGGGCGTCAGCGACGCCTGGGCCATGCAGTGCCTGGAGAAGCTCGCGAAGTCCGAGGGCATCCTCTGCGCGATCGAGACCGCGCACGCCTTCGCGGGTGCCTGCGACTGGGGCCGCGCGCAGGTCCAGGCCGGGCGCGCCGCGGAGGACCTCGTCCTGATCATCAACACGTCGGGGCGCGGTGACAAGGACGTCGACACCGCGGCCCGCTGGTTCGGCCTGGTGACCGGCGAGGAGGTCGCGGAGTCCGAGCTGGTGCGCGCGCACGAGGGCGAGCAGCCCTGATGAGCGCGCTCGACGAGCTCTTCGCCCGCTGCCGGGCCGAGGACCGGGCCGCCCTCATCGGGTACCTGCCGGTCGGCTACCCGTCGGTGGACGAGTCCGTCGCCGCCATGGTCGCCATGGTCGAGGCCGGGGTCGACGCCGTCGAGGTCGGGGTGCCCTACACCGACCCCGGCATGGACGGTCCGGTCATCCAGGTCGCCGTCGACGCCGCCCTGCGCGGGGGCAGCCGGGTCAAGGACGTCTTCACGGCCGTCCGCGCCGTGGCCGACGCCGGTGCGGTCGCCGTCACCATGGGCTACTGGAACCCGGTCGAGAAGTACGGCCCGGCCCGCTGGGCCGCCGACCTCAAGGCGGCGGGCGGCTCGGGCTGCATCACCCCGGACCTCATCCCCGAGGAGGCCGCGCCCTGGGTCGAGGCGGCCCGCGAGCACGACCTCGACCCCGTCTTCCTCGTCGCCCCGAGCAGCACCGACGAGCGGCTCGCCGTGGTCGGGCGCACCAACCGGGGCTTCGTGTACGCCACCGCCGTCATGGGCGTCACGGGTGCGCGCGCGGAGATCGGCAGCCGGGCGCAGGAGCTCGTCGCGCGCATGAAGGCCCAGACCGACCTGCCGGTGTGCGTCGGCCTGGGCGTGTCGAACGGCGACCAGGCGGCCGAGGTCGCGGCCTTCGCCGACGGTGTCATCGTCGGGTCGGCCCTGGTGGCCGCCCTGCGCGACGGCGGCGTCGAGGGCGTCCGCGCCCTGACCGCCGACCTCGCGGCAGGTGTCCGGAGACGCCGCGCCACCTAGGCTCGCCGCATGACGCTGACCACGGGGCCCGTGCTGGCGTCCATCCCCAGCCCGCCGGAGTCGGTGGTCCACCTCGGGCCGTTCCCGCTGCGGGCCTACGCGCTGTCCATCATCCTCGGCGTCGTCGTGGCCGTCGTCGTCGGCGAGCGGCGCTGGGTGGCGCGCGGGGGCACCAAGGGCGCTGTCTCCGACCTCGCCACGATCGCCGTCCCCGCGGGCATCGTCGGCGGCCGGCTCTACCACGTGGTCACCAGCCCCGACCGCTACCTCCACGACCCGGTCGCGGCGCTGTACGTCTGGCAGGGCGGGCTCGGCATCCCCGGCGGCATCGCCGGCGGTGTGCTGGCGGGCTGGCTGGTCTGCCGCCGCCGGGGGATCGCGCCCGGCGCGCTGGCCGACAGCATCGCCCCCGGCGTGGCCCTCGCGCAGGCCGTGGGGCGGCTGGGCAACTGGTTCAACCAGGAGCTGTTCGGCCGGCCGACCGACCTCCCGTGGGGCCTCGAGATCGCCCGGCGCTACCGGCCGGAGCGCTACCTCGACGTCGCGACCTTCCACCCCACGTTCCTGTACGAGCTGCTGTGGAACGTCGGGGTGGCGCTCGCCGTGACCCTCGCGGACCGGCGCTGGCGGCTCGGGCACGGCCGCGTGTTCGTGCTCTACCTCGGGCTGTACGCGATCGGCCGCGCCTGGATCGAGGCGCTGCGCGTCGACGACGCCAGCCGCTTCTTCGGGGTCCGCCTCAACGACTACGTCGCCGCCGCGGTCCTGCTGTTCGCCGTCGTCTACCTCGTCGTGCGGCGCGGCAGCGGCCGGGAGGAGGTCGTGCAGCGGCCCGACCCCGACGAGCGCGCTGACGACCCCGCCGTACCCTCGGAGGCATGACCGAGCTCGCCCAGGACGTCCAGGACCCCTCCCCGGACAGGTCCTCCGCTGTCCCGGGGGAGCACCACCACGAGCACCGCGACGTCACCGGCGGCTGGTTGCGGCCGGCGGTCTTCGGCGTCATGGACGGCCTCGTCAGCAACACCGCACTGATCGCCGGGGTCGCCGGCGGCGGCGTCGGCTCCCGCACCGTCGTCCTGACCGGGCTGGCCGGTCTGGCCGCGGGGGCGTTCTCGATGGCCACGGGCGAGTACGTGTCGGTGGCCAGCCAGACCGAGCTCACCCAGGCCGAGATCGAGATCGAGAAGGCCGAGATCGCGCGGGTGCCGGAGGCCGAGGAGGCCGAGCTCGCGGCGATCTTCCACGCCCGGGGCGTCGACCTGGCGACGTCGCGGGAGGTGGCCCGGCAGCTGTCCGCCGACCCGGAGCAGGCCTGGCGGGTGCACGCCCGCGAGGAGCTCGGGGTCGACCCCGACGACCTCCCGTCGCCCTGGACCGCCGCGGGGTCGTCGTTCACCGCGTTCTCGCTGGGCGCCCTCGTGCCGGTGCTGCCCTACCTGCTGGGTGCCACGAGCCTGCTGCTGACCGTGGTCCTCGCCGGCCTCGCGCTGTTCGTGGCCGGGGCGGCCGTGTCGCGCTTCACCAGCCGCGGCGCCGTCTACTCCGGCGGCCGCCAGCTCCTGCTGGGCGCGGCCGCGGCCGCGGCGACGTACGTCGTGGGCGCCGCCGTCGGCGCCGGGGTCTAGCTCCAGACCGGCTGCGGCACCCGGACGGGGTCGGAGGCCTCGAGGACGACCTCGGGCACGGCCGCGAGACGCACCTCGACGGTCACCCAGCCGTCGTCGCTGCGGACCTCGACCTCCCCGCCGTAGACCTCCACCAGCCGGCGGACGACGTACAGCCCCATCCCGAGGCCCTCGGTCCGGCGGGTGGCGCTGGTGTCCGCCTGGGAGAACGGCTCGAACAGCCGGCTGGCCCGGTCGACGTCCATCGCAGAGCCGTCGTTGCTCACGGCGACCCAGATGCCGCGCTCGTCCCGGCCCCCGGTGATCAGGGGGACCGAGCCGGGAGCGCCGTGCACGATCGCGTTGTCGACGAGGTTGGCGAGCACCTGGTGCAGGGCCTGCCGATCGATGCGGGCGACCGCCCCGGCGTCGACGAGGACCGAGACCCCCGGGCGCCCCGGGTGCTCCGCGCCGGCCAGCATCGCGACCTCCGCGGCGACGCCGAGCACCTCGGCGGTGGCAGACGCGTCGGCGGTCGTGACCTGCGCCGCGGTGAGCATGTTCTCGAGCAGCCGCGACAGCCGCTCCTGCTGGTCGAGCACGGCCTGCAGCAGCCGGTCGCGCGCCGCCGGGTCGAGCCGGTCGCCGCGCTTGAGCAGGGTCAGCGCCGCGCCGCGGATGCCCGTGAGCGGCGTGCGGAACTCGTGGCTGACCGTGGCGAGGAGGTCGGTGCGGATCCGGTCGGTCTCGAGCATGCGCTCGCGCACGCTGCTCTGGCCCTCCCACAGGGCCCGCTGCAGGCCCTCCTCACCCGTCCGCGCCTGCTCGTTCGCGTGCCAGAACACCACCAGCACGACCGCCTCGGCGAGCACGAAGCCGGCGTGCACGACGGCGACCACCCACGCGCTCTCGCCGTCGGAGGTCAGCGACGACGGGGACAGCGCCCCGACCACGGCGTGCTGGACGGCGACGAAGCCGATCGCCGTCGCGAACACCCGCCAGTCCTGGTAGAGCGCGACGAGGGCGACCGCGGCGAAGTAGTGGAAGTGCAGCTCGGTCCGGCCGTCGTAGAGGTGGACCAGCAGCGCGGAGCAGGACAGCAGGCCGATCGTGGCGCTGAGCGCCGCCGTGCGCCGGCTGACGGGTCCGCGGGACAGGCCGAGCAGCAGCCCGACACCGGCGGTCTCCGCCAGTCCGTGCAGGAGGCTCACCCGCAGGCTCGCGAGCACCAGCAGGACCGGCAGGTGAGCGGCCAGGGCCAGGCAGACGGCCCGGTGCCGCCAGGCGAAGTCGCGCTCGCTGAGCGCGCGCCCGGTCGGCAGCCAGTCCCGCAGGGCGTCGGCCCGGCGGGACAGCGCGTCGGAGAGGGGCTGTGCGGTCACCGGACCAGCCTGCGCGCCCGTCCGGCGCAGCGCCATGGCCCGTCCGAACCATTTCGGACGACTCACCCGAACGGGCGCAACCGGACACGTGTGCCGTCGGTCGCACGAGGGGCGGGGAGGGGGGCCTGCCGTGTAACCTCCCAGACATCTGCGCGAGGGCCAGTGACGTCCCGGGGTGCAGCGATCCGCCGCTCCGCTGAGCACGACCAGCACGAGCACCGACCACCCCACCAGTGACTCTGCGAGGCTCCCTGTGACACCCCTCTTCAGCGCGCCCTCGGCTGTCCCCGCCCGCCAGGGCCTGTACGACCCGGCGGACGAGCACGACGCCTGCGGTGTGGCGTTCGTCGCTGACATCGCCGGCCGGGCCAGCCACGACATCGTCGACCAGGGCCTGACGGCGCTGCGCAACATGGAGCACCGCGGGGCCTCCGGCGCCGAGCCGGACTCCGGCGACGGCGCGGGCATCCTCGTCCAGCTGCCCGACGCCTTCCTGCGCGCCGTCGCCCCTGCCGAGCTGCCGCCGCTCGGCTCCTACGCCGTCGGCACGGCCTTCCTGCCGACCAGCCCCCGGGCCGCCGTCGACGTGCAGCTCGCCGTCGAGCGGATCGCCGCGGAGGAGGGCCTCGAGGTCCTGTGCTGGCGCGACCTGCCGATCGACGCCGAGGGCGCCGGCGTCGGCGCGACCGCCCGCTCGGTCATGCCGGTCTTCCGCCAGGTCTTCCTGGTCAGCAGCCCCGAGGCGGCGCTGTCCTCCCACGCGCTCGAGCGGCGTGCCTACGTGACGCGCAAGCGGGTCGAGCACGAGGCCGGCACGTACTTCCCGTCGCTGTCGACGCGGACGCTCGTCTACAAGGGCATGCTCACGACCGGGCAGCTCGAGCCGTTCTTCCCCGACCTGTCGGACGAGCGCTTCGTCAGCGCCCTGGCCCTGGTGCACAGCCGGTTCTCGACCAACACCTTCCCGAGCTGGCCGCTGGCGCACCCGTACCGGTACATCGCGCACAACGGCGAGATCAACACCGTCAAGGGCAACCGCAACTGGATGCGCGCCCGCGAGGCCCTGCTGCGCGGCCCGGCCGAGCTGCCGGACGACCTCTCGCGCCTGTTCCCGGTCTGCACGCCCGGCGCCAGCGACTCCGCCTCCTTCGACGAGGTCCTCGAGCTGCTCCACATGGCCGGCCGCTCGCTCCCGCACGCGGTGCTCATGATGGTCCCGGAGGCGTGGGAGAACGCGCCCGAGATGGACCCGGCCAAGCGCGCCTTCTACGAGTTCCACGCCAGCCTCATGGAGCCGTGGGACGGCCCGGCCTGCGTGACCTTCACCGACGGCACCCTGATCGGGGCGGTCCTGGACCGCAACGGCCTGCGCCCGAGCCGCTGGTGGCAGACCGCCGACGGCCGCGTGGTGCTCAGCTCGGAGGTCGGCGTCCTCGACATCCCGGCCGACCAGATCGTCCGCAAGGGCCGCCTGCAGCCCGGCAAGATGTTCCTCGTCGACACCGCGCAGGGCCGCCTGGTCGACGACGAGGAGGTCAAGGCCGAGCTCGCCGCCGAGCAGCCGTACGCCGAGTGGCTGCACGCCGGCCTCGTCCAGCTCGCCGACCTGCCGCCCCGCGAGCACATCAAGGTCAGCGCCCAGTCGGTGCTGCGCCGCCAGCAGGTGTTCGGCTACACCGAGGAGGACGTCCGGCTGCTCGTCGGCCCGATGGCGCTCAAGGGCCTGGAGCCGATCGGCTCCATGGGCACCGACACCCCCGTCGCGGTGCTGTCGGAGCGTCTGCGGCTGCTGTTCGACTACTTCAGCCAGCTCTTCGCCCAGGTGACGAACCCGCCGCTCGACGCCATCCGCGAGGAGCTGGTGACGAGCGTGTCGGCCTCGATCGGCCCCGAGCAGAACCTGCTCGACCCCGGCCCGGCGTCCTGCCGGCAGATCGTCCTGCCCTTCCCGGTCCTCGACAACGACGAGCTCGCCAAGATCCAGAAGGTCAACGACGACGGCGACCAGCCCGGCTTCGCCGCCGTCACGGTCCACGGCCTGTACCCGGTCAACGGCGGGGGAGAGGCGCTCCGTGACGCCCTCGACCGCGTCCGCCGCGAGGTCTCCACCGCGATCGCGGCCGGCGCGCGGATCGTCGTGCTGTCCGACCGCGACTCGACGGAGACGATGGCGCCGATCCCGTCGCTGCTGCTCACCAGCGCGGTGCACCACCACCTGATCCGCGAGAAGACCCGCACCCGGGTCGGGCTCGTCGTCGAGGCCGGCGACGCCCGCGAGATCCACCACGTCGCGCTGCTGATGGGCTACGGCGCCGCCGCCGTCAACCCCTACCTCGCGTTCGAGACCATCGAGCAGCTGATCGCCCAGGGCGACCTGCCGGTCGACCCCAAGGTCGCAGTCAAGAACTACATCAAGGCCGCCGGCAAGGGCGTGCTCAAGGTCATGAGCAAGATGGGCATCAGCACCATCGCCAGCTACACCGGTGCGCAGGTCTTCGAGGCGCTGGGCCTGTCGCAGGAGCTCGTCGACGAGTACTTCACCGGCACCACCAGCCGCCTCGGGGGCATCGGCCTCGAGGTCGTCGCCGAGGAGGTCGCCGCCCGGCACCGCCGCGCCTACCCCGCGAACCCCTCGGAGCGGGCCCACCGGGGTCTCGAGACCGGCGGCGAGTACCAGTGGCGCCGCGAGGGCGAGGTCCACCTGTTCAACCCGGAGACCGTCTTCGCGCTGCAGCACTCCACCCGCACGCAGCAGTACGACGTCTTCAAGACCTACACGG
>JAODNQ010000096.1 GCA_025464695.1 Frankiales bacterium
ATCACCTCCTACGTCGGCGTGCCGGTGCGCGACGCCTCCGGGCGGGTGCTGGCCACGCTGTGCGGCATCGACCGCGACCACGTCGAGGTCGACGAGGAGACCATCGAGGTCCTGCGCCACCTCGCCGAGGTCATCGCCACCCACCTCGGCCCGATGCTGTCCGAGAGCATCACCATCCGCCGCAGCGCCGAGGGCGGCTGGCAGGTCGGCGGGGAGCAGACCGGCGACCTCACCAGCGCCATGGTGCTCGCCGACCTGCTCGCCGCCGAGATCACGCCCGGCGGACGTCCGGCCAAGACCGAGGACCCGCTCGACGAGGCCGGCCGGCTGCGCCTGTCGGTGAAGCAGCTCGAGCACGCGCTCGCGGCCCGCGTCGTCGTCGAGCAGGCCATCGGCGTCCTCACCGAGCGGCAGCACTCGAGCCCCCGCGACGCGTTCGAGCGGCTGCGCAAGGTCGCGCGCTCGCGCGGCCGGAAGGTCCACGACCTCGCCAAGGAGGTCGTGGCGTCCTCGACCGACCAGGGCGTGCCGCTGCCGCCCGAGCTGGCCGGACGACGCGCACCCCGCTGACCACTCCCCTGACCAGCCTGCAGCCCCGCTCCCCCGCCGGCCTGGCCGACGACCTCGTCGTCCTGGCGCGCGACCTGCCCGCGCCGGCCCGGGTGCTCGTCGACGGCATCGGCAGCCGCGCGCTCGCCGACCGCCTCGTCGACGGCCTGACCGCGGCCGGCCGGGCACCGGTGCGGGTCTCGGCCGGGGACTTCCTGCGCCCTGCCGGGGAGCGGCTCGAGCACGGGCGCGAGGACGCGCAGGACTTCCGGGAGCGCTGGCTGGACGCCGGGGCGCTGCGCCGCGAGGTCCTCGAGCGGCCCGGAGGCGGGTACCTGCCCCGGCTCTGGGACGCCGCCCGCGACCGCAGTGCCCGCGCCGCCGTGCTGCCACTGCCCGAGAGGGCGGTCCTGGTGGTCGACGGCCTGTTCCTGCTCGACCACGGCCTGCCGGCGGAGCTCGTCGTCCACGTCGCGCTCAGCCCGGCGGCGCTGCGGCGTCGGGGCGTGCCGGAGTGGCAGCTCGAGGCGTTCGCCGACTACGACCGCGAGGTCCGGCCGGGCGAGGCCTGCGACGTGCTCGTGCGGGCCGAGGACCCGCTGCGCCCCGCGGTGCTGGTCCGGGTCTAGGCGGCGCTGTCGTCGTGCCGGTGGAACGCGGCCTCGACGAAGCCCCACAGGGCGTACGCGAGCATCCCGGCCACGGCCACCGCGAGCAGCACCCGCCCGTACGGCTGCCCCGCCAGCGTGTGCAGCGCGGCGTCGAGGCCCTTGGCCTCCTTCGGGTCCTCCTGCACGGCGGCGACGAGCAGGAAGCCCCCGACCACGGCGAGCACGAGCGCCCGGCCGAGGAAGCCGGCCGTGCCGAGCCGGACGACGGCGCGGGCCCGGCCGTCGGGCACCTTCCAGGCCTCGATCTTCTTCGCATGCTTGCCCTTGACAGCCCGCCGGGCGAGCCAGCCCGCGACGCCGAGGGCGACCAGCCCGGCGAGCCCGACCAGCCAGCGTCCTCCCGTGTGCTCCATCAGCCGGGCGGTGAGTGACGGCGCCGGGTCGCCCTCCTGCTGCCCCGAGACCAGGAAGCGGACGACGCCGGCCGCGAGCGCCAGGTGCAGCAGGGCCTTGCCGGCCGACCCGAGCCGCTTCTTGCCCGGGCAGTCCCCGACGGCGGCGTTCAGCGCCTGCCACAGGGCGAAGCCGAGGTAGCCGACGACGAGGACCACGAGGAGGACCTCGCCGAACGGCTTGTCGGCGATGGCGCGCAGGGCGCCCTGCTGGTCGGCCCGCTCGTCGCCCCCGAGCAGCACGGACAGGGCGAGCAGCCCGACGACCAGCCAGACCAGACCGCGGCTGGCGAGGCCCACCCGGGCCAGGCCGTCGACGGCGTCGCTGTCCTGGACGTCCTCGGCCGTGTTCTCCGCCGAGCTCTGCGCCGTGCCGGGGGCTGCCACGACGCTGGTCTTTCCGCCGTGGGAGGCCTCCAACCGGTCCTCGCGGGTGGTCGACCCGCGGAACTGCTGCTCCGGCGTCACGAGGACGCCGTGCGCACCTCGGCAGCCCACTCGGTGATCAGCCGGTGCGCGATGCTCACCGGCGGCGGGAGCAGCAGCCCCGGCACGGCGTCGTCGGACCAGCCCCCGGCCGCCAGCACCTCGTCGCGGGTGAACCAGGCGACCTCGGCGAGCTCGCCGTCCCGGCAGACCGGCTGCGCGTCGCCGTCGCAGACGGCTCGGAAGCCGAGCATGAGGCTCTGCGGGAACGGCCAGGGCTGACTGCCGCGGTAGACGACGTCGCGACAGGCCACGCCGCTCTCCTCGCCGACCTCGCGCACGACCGCCTGCTCCAGGCTCTCGCCCGGCTCGACGAAGCCGGCCAGGGTCGAGAAGCGCCGTTCCGGCCAGACGGCCTGACGGCCGAGCACGCACCGGTCCGCGCCGTCGGTGACCAGCACGATGATCGCGGGGTCGGTGCGCGGGTGCTGCGTGTGCCCCTGCGGGCAGACCCGCTCCGCGCCGCCCCGGACCGCCGTCAGCGGCTGCCCGCAACGGGGGCAGAACGGGTGCGCGGCGTGCCAGTTGACCAGCCCGACGGCGTGCGACAGCAGCCCCGCGTCCCGGTCGGACAGCCGGGCGCCGACGTCGCGCAGCCCGGGCGTCCCCCCCGGACCCGGCGGCAGGGGTCCGGCGACGGCGAAGACCGGCCCGTCGTCGTCGCGGCCCAGGTAGAGCCGGTCGCCGTCGGGCGCCTGGTCGGGCCGCACGAAGCGCAGCGCCGGGCCCTCCATCCGCACGAGCCCGTCGTCGACGACCAGCACCCGCGCCGACTCCCACGCCTCCGCGAGGGCGGCGTCGTCGGTGCGGGTGGCGCCGTCGCGGTCGACCGTGCTGCGCGACAGCGCCGGGACGTCCCGGGCGGGCCGGGTCACCCGCGCTCGAGGTCCAGCACGGCTCCGACGCTGTCGGCCACGGCGTCGGCGTCGCCGACGAGCACCCCGGTGAGCCGGTTCGGCGCGAGCCAGCGGCCGCCGGCCTCCAGGACGTCGTCGACGGTGACGGCGGCCAGCGCCTTCGGGTGGTCGCGCAGGTGCTCGACGCCGAGGCCCGCCGCCGTGAGGACCGCGAGCGTGCTGGCGAGCCCGGCCTGCGACGACGTGGACAGGGCGAGCGAGCCGACGGCGTACCGGCGGGCCTGGTCAAGCTCGTCCTGCGACACCGGCACGGTCGCGATCCGGCCGAGCTCGTACCAGGTCTCGAGCACCGACGGCGCGGTCACCTCGGTGGCGACGTCGGCGGCGACGACGACCCGCGAGCCACCCGGAGGGTGCTCGACGCCCGAGTGCGGGCTGTAGGTGTAGCCCTTGTCCTCGCGGATGTTCGCGACCCAGCGGCTGGAGAAGTAGCCGCCGAAGACGAGGTTCGCCAGGCTGAAGGCGGCGTAGCCCTCGTCGATACGGCGCGGGGCCGGGCCGGCGAAGCGGAGCGTCGTCTGCACGGAGCCGGGGCGGTCGACGAGCAGCGCCGGCTGCGGCCGCACCGTCGGGACGGGCGGCGTGTCGACGGCCGCCGCGGTCGCCGACCAGCCCGAGAGCGCGGTCTCCACCAGGCCGAGCAGCTTCGCCGGCGTCTGGTCGCCGACGACGACGAGCACGCTGCCGGCCGGGGCGACGCGCTTGGCGTGCAGCGAGCGCAGCTGCGCCGGGGACACCTCCTGCACGGCCTCGGCGCTGGGCAGCTCGCGGCCGTACGGGTGGTCGCCGTAGAGGCGGTGCACCAGGGCCTCACGGGCCGCGACGCTCGGCTGGGTGCGGTAGATGGCCAGCTCCTGCACCAGCCGGTCGCGCTCCCCCAGCACCTCCTGCTTCGGGTACGCCGCCGCGGTGAGGACGTCGGCCAGCAGCTCGAGCAGGCCGGGCAGGCCGCTCGACAGGACGCTGCCGCCCATGCTCAGGCGGTCGGCGTCGGTGCTGGCGGACAGCTGGCCGCCGAGCGCCTGGACCTCGGCGGCGACCTGGCCGGCGCTGCGCGTGGCGGTGCCCGACAGCAGGGTGTCGCCGAGCAGCTGGGCGCGCGCGACGTGCTGCTCGCCGTCCTTCGCGACGCCCTTGCGCGACGGCGCGGCGAAGGGGACCCGCAGCCGCAGCTCGGTCAGCGGCACACCGGGACGACGGACGGCCAGCACGCGCAGGCCGTTGTCGAGGACGCGCTCCCCGACCGTCGGGAGCTTCGCCGGGCGCAGCTTCGTGAGGGCGGGGACGGGACGGCTGGCGGTGGTCACTGCTGCGCCTCCGGGCGGAGCTCGAGGACGGCGCGGTCGAGGCCGAGGGTGGCGGCCGCGGCCTGCACCTGCTCGTCGGTGACCTGCGCGAGCAGGGCCGGGACCTCGTTGACGAGCTCGGCGCGGTCGCGCTGCTGCTCGAACACGCTCATGGTCAGGGCCCGGCCGAGGACCGGGTCGATCTCCCGCAGGTAGCGCGAGGTCATGCGGGCGACCGTGCGGCGCAGCTCGCCGTCGGCGAGGCCGCCCTGGGCGAGCCGGTCGACCTCCTCGTCGACCGTGCGCAGGACGTCGTCGACCGGCACCTCGCTGGGGTGGTGCACCTCGAGCAGCAGGGGCGTGGGGTCGCGGGCGTCGAGCGGGTCGCCCATGACGCCGAGGTAGCCGCCGACGCTGGTGACCATGCGGTCGCGCAGCACGAGCCGCTCGTTGAGCCGGGCGGCGTCGCCGTCGGTGAGCACCTCCGCGAGCACGACGTACGGGAGGTAGGCGTCGAGGTCGGCCGGGTCCGGGACCCGCCAGGCCATCGCGACCGCGGGGGTCGGGGCGATGCGGTCGGTGACGACCTCACGCTGCTCCCCGCTCGGCGCCGGCTCGGCGAAGCTCGGCCGCACGGGGACGTCGCGGGCCGGGATGTCGCCGAACTGCTCCTGCGC
>JAODNQ010000118.1 GCA_025464695.1 Frankiales bacterium
TGCGCGGCGCCGACGTCGTCGCCAAGGCCGGTCTCGACCGGGACGATGCCCTGCTGCTGCTAGCCGACAAAGGCGGCCGCGTCGACGACCCCGACCAGGACGACCCGCTCGACCAGGCCGTCTGGCAGTCCAGCTCCGCCGACGAGCCCGCCTGGCCCAGCCCCTGGGGCCCCGGCCGTCCCGGCTGGCACGCCGAGTGCACCGCGATGGCGCTGTCGACCTACGGCCCCGCCCTCGACCTGCACGCCGGCGGCGCCGACCTGCGCTTCCCGCACCACGCGTTCGAGGCCGCGCAGGCCGAGGCCGCGACCGGCGTCACCCCCTTCGCCCGGGCCTGGATGCACGTCGGGACCGTGCAGCTGAAGGGGGAGAAGATGGCGAAGTCGACGGGCAACCTCGTGTTCGTGTCGGACCTCATCGCGCGCACGAGCGGCCCCGCGGTCCGGATGCTGCTGCTCGACCGCCGCTACGACGCCCCGTGGGACCACACCGACGCCGCCCTGGACGCGGCGGCCGTGCGGCTGGACGAGCTGCACGCCGCGGCGGGGCAGCCCGGCAGCAGCGAGGCTGCCTCCCGCGAGGTGCTCACCGCGCTGGCGGACGACCTCGACGTGCCCCGGGCGCTGGAGGTCGCGCTGAGCGAGGGCGGGCAGGCCGCGCGCGACCTCGTGGCGGTGCTGGCGCTGTAGGGACGCCGACGGCCGGCCCTCGGAGGAGGACCGGCCGTCGGGGTGCTGCGGCTTACTGAGCTGGCGTCGCGAGCAGCTTCTGCACGTCGAGCCGGCCGTTGGTCAGGACCTTGCCGGACAGCGACTCAGTCGGAGCCGTGCGTGCCAGCAGTGCGCTGACGCGCTGCGCACCGGTGGCGGACGTATTTGCTGCCGCCTGCAGGGCCAGGGCGGCGGTCACGTGGGGCGTGGCCATGGAGGTGCCGCTGTAGTAGCTGTAGCCACCGTTGTTCGCCGTCGTGGACAGGATGTCGACACCAGGCGCGCCGAGGTCGACCTCCGTCGCCCCGTAGTTGGAGAACCCCGCGAGCGCGCCGGTCTTGTCGATGGCTGCCACGCCGACGACGGCGTCGTAGTCGGTGCTCAGCCGGCTGTCGCCGTAGATGTTGTCGTTCGTCTCGTAGTCCGAGGGATAGCTGTCGCCCTTGTTGTTGTCGTCCCCGACGCCGTCGGCGCCACCGTTCCCGGCTGCCGCGACGAAGAGGATCCCTTCGCGGGCGCTACGAACGATGGCGTCGTGCAGGGCGGTCGAGTAGCCGCCCCCGCCCCAGGAGTTGTTGGTGGCAACGACGTTGACGCCGTGGTTCTTCTTGAGGTCCGTGAAGTAGTCGACGGCCTTGACGGCGTTGGCGAGGTCACCGCCGTTCGGGCCGAGGAACTTGGCGCTGATGAGCTTCACGCCCGTCGGTGCGAGTCCAACCACGCCCTTGCCGTCCGCGTTGGCCGCGATCGTGCCGGCGACGTGCGTGCCGTGGTTGTCGGAGGTGCCGGCGGGACCGCCGTCGTACACGGTGTTGTTGCGACCGGCGAAGTCCCAGCCGTCCGCGTCGTCGACGTAGCCGTAGCCGTCGTCGTCCTTGCGGTTGCCGGCGATCTCGCCCGGGTTGCCCACCTTGCCGAGGAGGTCAGGGTGTGTCGTCTTGATGCCTTCGTCGATGACGCCCACGTAGACGGTGGGGCTAGCGCTCGACGCGCTGGTGACCGGCCAGACGGCGGCGGCCTGCGAGCCGAAGGCGCTGTCGGTCACCGACCCCGGGGTGCCCACGGCGCCCAGGCCCCAGAGGTGCCCCGCGACGTACTCCGGCTCGTTCAGAGGGGAGGGCGCGGTCGGGGTGGTCGGCGTGCTCGGGGCCGGCGCCGGCTTCCCGAACGCCCGGTAGACCCAGTTCGGCTCGGCGTACCGGACCGCGGGGTCGCTCTGCAGCGCGGCGACGGCCTGGCCGCGGTCCTTGCCGGCGGGCAGCCTCACCAGCTCCACCTCGGTCCGGTCCGCGCCGGCAGGGACGACCTGCTCCACGGGCGTAGCCGCCGCGCGGCCTCGGGCCCGCTGCTTGGCGGCCTCGCCGGCCCCGGCCACGTAGCCGACCAGGAGCTCGTCCGGCACGGCCTCGGCGGCGCTGTCGGACGCTCGGGAGGGCAGCGGCGCGGCAGCGGCGGACGTCGCCGCGACGGCGACGGCCGGAAGGCCGAGGGAGAGGGCGAGCAGGAGACGGAGCGGTCGGGACACGAGGCCTCCGGGTTCGGGGGTGCGGCCCGTCCACCCTGTCTCGCCTCCACCTCCTGCGGTATCGCCCGTTGTGACCAGCCGTGGGTGGTTGCGGGCCGCGTCGTCCGCCGCTGTCGAACCGCAGCAGAGACCTAGGCTGGCCCGCGTGAGCAGGACCTACGAGGTGCGCACCTACGGGTGCCAGATGAACGTCCACGACTCGGAGCGCATCAGCGGCCTGCTCGACGAGGCCGGCTACGTCCCGGCGCAGAGCGGCAGCACGCCCGACGTCGTCGTGTTCAACACCTGCGCGGTCCGCGAGAACGCCGACAACCGGCTCTACGGCAACCTCGGCCACCTCAAGCCGGTCAAGGACGCCCACCCGGGCATGCAGATCGCCGTCGGGGGGTGCCTCGCGCAGAAGGACCAGGCGACGATCGTGGCCAAGGCGCCGCACGTCGACGTCGTCTTCGGCACCCACAACGTCGGCTCGCTGCCGGTCCTGCTCGAGCGCGCCCGGGTCGAGCAACAGAGCCAGGTGGAGCTGCTGGAGTCGCTCGAGGTCTTCCCGAGCACGCTGCCCGCCCGCCGGGAGTCGACCTACAGCGCCTGGGTCAGCATCAGCGTGGGCTGCGACAACACCTGCACCTTCTGCATCGTCCCGAGCCTGCGCGGCAAGGAGGAGGACCGCCGCCCGGGCGACGTCCTGCGCGAGGTCGAGGTGCTGGCCGCCCAGGGCGTGCTCGAGGTGACGCTGCTCGGCCAGAACGTCAACTCCTACGGCCGCTCGTTCGGCGACCGCGCCGCGTTCGGCAAGCTCCTGCGCGCGGTCGGCGCGGTCGACGGGATCGAGCGGGTCCGCTTCACCAGCCCCCACCCGCGCGACTTCACCGACGACGTCGTCGACGCCATGGCCGAGACGGCCGCCGTCTGCCCCAGCCTGCACATGCCGCTGCAGTCGGGCTCGGACGCGGTGCTCAAGGCCATGCGGCGCAGCTACCGCTCCGAGCGCTTCCTCGCCATCCTCGACCGCGTGCGTCAGGGCGTGCCCGACGCCGCCATCACCACCGACATCATCGTCGGGTTCCCGGGCGAGACCGAGGCCGACTTCGCCGAGACCCTGCGGGTCGTCGAGGCCAGCCGCTTCTCCGGGGCGTTCACCTTCCAGTACTCGCCCCGCCCGGGGACGCCGGCCGCCTCCTACGGCGAGCAGGTGCCGAAGGCGGTCGTGCAGGAGCGGTACGAGCGGCTGGTCGCCCTGCAGGACCGGATCACCGCGGAGGGCAACGCCGAGCAGGTCGGCCGCACCGTCGAGGTGCTCGTGGGCGAGGGCGGCAAGAAGGACGCGCCCGGACGCCTGACCGGCCGGGCCCGCGACAGCCGGCTGGTCCACCTGGCGGCAGCCTCAGGGGTCCGGCCGGGCGACGTCGTCGAGACCGTCGTGAGCAAGGGCGGGCCGCACTACCTGGTGGCCGACGGCGCCCTGCTGTCCCACCGCCGGACGACGGCGGGCGACGCCTGGGAGGCCCGGACGACCACCCGCACCCCCGGAGTGGCGCTGGGGATGCCGAGCATCGGTGTGCCGGCCCAGGCGGCCGCCCCTGCGACCGTCTGCGGCTAGGGCCCCGCGCACGTCGTTGATCAACGGACGCTGACGCAGCGTTCTGCGGCGAGTCCGCTGCCAGAGATTCCGTTGATCATGCAGGCGGGGCTGTCCACACCTGCCACGGTCACCCACAGGTGCCGGCACGCGGGTCCCGACCAGGGCGCGAAGGGCATGTCCTGCCTGGGTGCGCACCTCCACCTCGTCGCGGCTCGCCCCTCTCGTCGCGTCCGGCGTCGTGACCCGGCAGCAGCTCCTCGCGGCGGGAGCAGACCGGACGCTGTTCGACCGCGAGGTCCGGGCTGGACGCTGGACGCGGCCGTTCCCGGGCGTGGCACTGACCGCGCCGTCCCCGACGCAGGTGCAGCTGGCACGGGCGGGGCTGGCCGCGGCCGGGCCGGGCGCAGCGATCACCGGACTGACGGCCTGTCGGCTGCACCGCCTGCGGGACGTGCCCGAGGGCGGCCCCGTGGACCTGCTCGTCCCGGTCCGGCAGCGGCTGCAGGTGCCGGACGGCGTCCGGCTCCGGCGCACGCAGCACGACGTCGTCGTCGAGCGGTGGGACGACCTGCGCCTGGTCGGCCCCGACCAGGCCGTGACCGATGCCGCGCTGCGGCTCCCGGGACGGCGGGACGTGCGGGCTCTGGTGCTAGCCGCGGTCGCCGACGGGCGGGTCGCCCTCCCGCGCCTGCAGGCGCTGCTCGACTGCGCGCCGCAGCGAGGCAGCGGGCACCTCCGCCACGCCCTCGTCGACGCCCAGCGGGGTGCCGTGTCCGCGCCCGAGGCCGAGGTGGTCGACCTGCTGCTGCCCGTCGCGCGGCGTCTGCGGCTCGAGCTCCTGGTCAACGCCGACGTCCTGCTCGACGGGCGACTGGTCGGCCGGGTCGACGCGCTCCTCCCGGCTCTCGGCCTGGGGGTCGAGGTCGACAGCGTGCGGCACCACGGTTCCGGCGCCGACCTCGAGGCGACGCTCCGCAGGCACGAGCGCTTCGCCGCCGTCGGGCTGCGGCTCCTGCACGTGACGCCGTGGTCCGTGCGCACCACCCCGCACGACGTCGTCGCCCGGGTGCGGGCTGCGATCGGGCAGCCGGTCCTGCTGCTGCCCGGCGTGGAGGTCCGCCCTCGCCGCACCCCATGATCAACGGAAGCAGAGGCAGCGTCCGGAGGAGCAGACGCTGCCTCTGGTTCCGTTGATCATGGAACGGGAGGCCTCCTAGAGCCGCTCGACCTTGTCGGCCTGCGGTCCGCGGTCGCTCTGCCGCACCCCGAACCGCACCCGCTCGCCGGCCTCCAGCGCGTCCGCGCCCTCGAGCACCGACACGTGGACGAACAGGTCCGGGCCGCCGTCGTCGGGCGTGACGAAGCCGAAGCCGCGCTCGGCGTCGTACCGGGCCACCACGCCCTCGCCGCCGCGCGACGACGACACGGGAGCCGGGCCGGGCGCACCGCCGGAGGGGACGGCGTCGGCGCCCTCGCTCACCAGCGAGACGTCGCGGGCCTGCGGGCCGCGGTCGCCCTGCGCGACGTCGAACGCGACGCGGTCGCCGGGGGCCAGGTAGGCCAGGCCCTCGACGAGGGCGTTCGCGTGGACGAAGACGTCAGGACCGCCGGCGTCGGGGGCGATGAAGCCGAAGCCCTTGCCGTCCTCGTACCAGGTGACCGTGCCGTCGGCGCCGTCGCCGGCGACCACCGGGGCCATGCCGAGCGGGAGGACGTGGGTGGCCTGCGGGCCCTTCTCGCCGGGCTCGACGAGGAAGGCGACCCGCTGGCCGGCGGCGAGCACCCCGCCGGTCACCAGCGCGCTGCTGTGGACGAAGACGTCGGTGCCGCCGCCCTCGGGGGTGGCGAAGCCGTAGCCCTTGCCGGGCTCGTACCAGGTGACGGTGGCGAGCACGCCGAGCGGCGCGTCGGGGGCGACGTCGCCGACGATCCGGACCTCGAGGGCCTGTGGCCCGCGGGGGCCCTCGCCCACCTCGAAGTCGACGGCCTGGCCCTCCTTGAGGACGCGCGGGCCGCCGTCGGTCAGCACCTCGGAGGCGTGCACGAACACGTCGGGGCTCTCGACGCCGTCCACGATCTCGGGCGCCAGGAAGCCGAAGCCCTTGGCGGTGTCGAACCAGCGGACGGTTCCGTGCGGCACGGTGGTGCTCCAGACGATGGGGTGGCGGACCTCCAGTGTCGCCGACCGGGTGCAACGCCCGGAGTGATCCGGCTCACCGCTAGCCAGGTGCTTGCAGGTGTTAGCGGCGGGCAGGGGTCTGAGTGCGCCCCCGGAGGACTCCGAGGCGCTCCCTCCGCGAGCTCACACTCGTGACGACGAGAGGCACCCCCGTGGCCCAGAGCCCCAAGAGCCCGCAGCGCCCCACCCCGGCTGTCCTGGCGACGTCCACCCCTGTGGTCGAGGCCGTGGTGACCGAGACCGTCACCGACACCGTCGTGCTCGACCTGACCGGTCCCGCCGGCGACCGCGGCCCGAAGGGCCCGACCGGTCCGGCCGGCCAGCCGGGAGAGCGCGGTGACAAGGGCCCGCAGGGCCCGGTCGGCCTCGTCGGCGAGCGCGGCGACAAGGGCCCGACCGGCGAGCGCGGCGCTCCCGGCGAGGTCGGCGACAAGGGCGCGAAGGGCCTCGAGGGCGCGACCGGCCCGCAGGGCGAGAAGGGCCTCCCCGGCTCCACCGGCCTGACCGGCGAGCAGGGCGACAAGGGCCCGCAGGGCCTCGTCGGCGCCAAGGGCGAGCAGGGCGCGCGCGGCCTGGCCGGCGAGCAGGGCGAGAAGGGCGCTCCCGGCGCGAAGGGCCTGGCTGGCGAGCAGGGTGAGCAGGGCGAGCGCGGTGCGCGCGGCCTCGTGGGCGTCATCGGCGAGCGCGGGCTGCAGGGCGAGCAGGGCCTGCGCGGCGAGCAGGGCGTCAAGGGCCTGCCCGGCGCCCAGGGTGCCGTCGGCCCCGTCGGCGCGCAGGGTCCGCAGGGCCTGACCGGTGGCACCGGTCAGCGCGGCGTCATCGGCCTCACCGGGGAGCAGGGCCCGCAGGGCCTCCAGGGCCTGCAGGGCGAGCAGGGTCCGACCGGCGTCGTCGGGATCCCCGGCTTCCAGGGCGAGCAGGGCGCGCAGGGTCCCGCCGGCCCGGCCGGCCCCGTGGGTCTGCCCGGCGTCCAGGGCGTCCAGGGCGCGAGCGGCCCGGCGTGGCTCTACCAGCCGACCCCGGCCCAGCTGGTCGGCCTCCTCGCGGACGCGGCCAAGGACGTCAGCGTCCGCACGCTGGTCGACCCCCGCGTGGGTGCCCGCTACGTGGGCGGCGTCGCCTCGCGCGTCGTCAAGCTGACCGGCGGCCTCGTGCTGCGCGCCGTCCTCACCACCGACGCGCCCGTCCCGGCCCCCGTCGAGCTGCCCGCGAACGTGCGCAAGATCAGCTAGTCCTCCTCTCACGCGCACGGGCCCCGACCAGCACCCGGTCGGGGCCCGTCCGCGTCCTAGGGTCGTCGGCGTGTCCCTGCCACCTGTCTGGGCCGTCGTCGGGCCCACGGCTGCAGGCAAGTCCGACCTCGGCGTCGCCCTCGCGCAGACCCTCGGCGGCGAGGTCGTCAACGCCGACTCGATGCAGCTCTACCGCGGCATGGACGTCGGGACGGCGAAGCTCACCGCCGAGGAGCAGCAGGGGGTGCGGCACCACCTGCTCGACGTCCGCGACGTCACGTGGACCGCGACGGCCGCGGAGTACCAGCAGCTGGCGCGCGACGTCGTCGACGACCTGCGGGCGCGCGGCGTCGTCCCCGTCGTCGTCGGCGGCAGCGGCTTGTACGTGCGGGCGGCGCTGGACGCGCTCGAGTTCCCGGGGACGGACCCGGAGCTCCGGGCGTCGCTCGAGGCCGACCTCGAGGCGCACGGCGCGCACCCGCTGCACGCCCGGCTCGCCGCGCTCGACCCCGCCGCCGCGTCCCGGATCGAGCCGTCGAACGGACGCCGGACCGTCCGGGCGCTGGAGGTCGTCACGCTGACCGGGTCGATGCCGGGGGAGATGACGGCGTACGAGCAGCACTACCCGACGACGTACGTCGGGGTCGAACGCGACGACCTCGCAGACCGGGTCGCGACCCGGGTCGACCGCATGTGGGAGGCCGGGCTGGTCGAGGAGGTGCGGGCCCTGGAGCAGCAGGGCCTGCGGGACGGCGTCACGGCGTCGCGGGCACTGGGGTACGCGCAGGTGCTGGCGCACCTCAACGGCGCGCTGGACGACCCGGTCGCTGCCACCGTCGTGCAGACCCGGCGGTTCGTGAAGCGCCAGCGGGCGTGGTTCCGGCGCGACCCGCGGGTGCGGTGGCTCGACGGGCGCACCCCGGACCTCGTCGACCGGGCCCTGCAGGCTGGTCACAGCGGGTAGCCCCGGATGACCCGCGTCGGTCATGTCACGGCACTCCAGCAGTGCCGAGACTCAGTCCATGACCACCGCCACCGCACCCCTTGCCGCACGGGTCGCCGAGCTGGACACCGCCGACGGGACCCTCGAGCTGCTGTACCAGCCGGAGGTCGAGCTGGCCACCGGCGCGATCGTCGCGATGGAGGGCCTGCTGCGGTGGCACACCCAGGACCTCGGCGTCCTTGCGCCGCCGGCCTTCTTCTCGCAGGCCGAGCAGGCCGGGCAGATGCCGGCGATCGGGGCCTGGGTGCTGCAGACCGGCGCGGCCGAGGCGGCGGCCTGGCAGGGCCTGCGCGGCGGCGCCCGTCAGCTGCGCCTCAACGTGACGACGTCGCAGCTGCGCGAGCCCCGGTTCGCCGACCTCGTCAGCGCGGTGGTCGCGGAGAACCGGCTGCCCGTCGGGGCGCTCGGCCTCGAGGTCAGCGAGCAGACGCTGCAGGACCTCGGCGACGACGGCCTGGCCGTCCTCATGGAGCTGCGCGCCACCGGCGTCGCGCTCGCCGTCGACGACACCTCCTTCTACGCCACCCTCGCCGTCATCGAGCACCTCCCGGTCGACGTCGTGAAGCTGGGCCAGCGGTACGTCCGCGGCATCGACGGGCGCGAGTCCGGCCTGGTCGAGACGCTCGTCGAGCGGGCCCACGCCCGCGGGCTGGTCGTCGTCGCCGAGGGGGTCGAGACCTGGGGCGAGGCGGTCCGGCTGACCGAGCTGGGCTGCGACCGCGCCCACGGCTGGCTCTACGCCTCCGCCCAGCGCGGCGACAAGGCCCGCTGGCTGCTCGAGCAGGGCACCGGGTGGCGCGGCGCGACCGTCGTCCCCGGGGTCCAGGCACTGCCCTTCGTCCCGAGCCCGCGCGCGGCCGTCTGAGGCCTAGGCTCCGTGACGTGGAGCTGACCTACCTCAAGGGGCACGGGACCGAGAACGACTTCGTCGTCCTGCCCGACCTCGAGGGGACCCTGGAGCTCACGCCCGAGCTGGTCGCCCGGCTGTGCGACCGGCGGGCCGGCATCGGCGCCGACGGCGTCCTGCGGGTGGTGCCGACCAAGCTCGAGCCCAGCGCCGGCGACTCCAGCGCCGAGTGGTTCATGGACTACCGCAACGCCGACGGCTCGGTGGCGGAGATGTGCGGCAATGGGGTGCGCGTCTACGCCCGCTACCTCGTCGAGGCCGGCCTCGCGTCGCTCGGCGAGCTCGACCTCGCCACCCGCGGCGGCGACAAGCACGTCGTCGTCGAGTCCGACGTCGTCACCGTCGACATGGGGTTGGCCGTCGTGGGGGAGCCGGTGCTCGTCGACGGCGTCGTCGCGACCTCCGTCGACATGGGCAACCCGCACGCCGTCGTCCACGCGACGCCGCCTGCCGTGCTCGACCCGGACCGCAAGGACCTCAACGTCGAGTACGTCGAGGAGCTCGGCCCGACCCACCTGCGGATGCGCGTGCACGAGCGTGGCGTCGGGGAGACCCGCTCCTGCGGCACGGGCGCCTGCGCCGCCGTCGTCGCGCACGTGCTGCGGACCGCCGAGCCCCGCGGGTCGGCGTACGACGTCGACGTCCCCGGCGGCCGGCTGCAGGTGACCTGGCGCGAGGACGGTCACGTGCTGCTCGCCGGGCCCGCGGTCATCGTCGCGGCCGGCTCGCTCAACCCCTCCTGGCTCGACGCGTGACCCCCGCCGAGGCCCTCCGCGGGTGCGCCGGGCCGGTCGGCAAGCTCGGCGGGGCCTGGATGTTCGACGCCGTCACCGGCGCCCGCGGCTCGGAGCTCGGGCTGTCGACGTGGTCCTGGTACCACTGCGGCCGCGGCGGGGTCCTCGGGTCCTCCGCGGACGTCGCCGCAGCGGCGTTCGGGTTCTTCCCGCCGGCCCTGCAGCGCAAGGCCTGGGACCGTGGCGCGGCCGTGCTGCCGCCCGAGGAGATCGCGGGTCACTACGCGCAGGCCTGCGCCGACTGGGGCGTGCGGACACTGCCCTCCGACGCTCGCCTGGTGTCGCTGCTGACGGCGGTGAACGACGCCGCCGCGCCCGCCGGCCTGCCCCTGTTCGCGGGCTGGCGGGCCTTGGCGCGCACGGTGGAGACGTCCGACGCCGGGCGGCTCGCCCTCGCGCTGCAGGTGGCCCGTGAGCTGCGCGGAGGAGCGCACCTGCTGGCGGTCGTCACGGTCGGCGTCGAGCCGCTGCAGGCCCTGGTGTCCGGGCGGTACGGCGTCGGGAACGCGGAGTTCTTCGGCTGGCCGCCGCCCTACCCGGAGCCCGAGGCAGCGCGCGCGCAGATGGCTGAGGCCGAGGCGCTGACCGACCGGCTGGTGGAGCCGGCGTTCGCGGCGCTGACCGACGACGAGCGGGCCGATCTCGTGGCGGGCCTCCGGACACTGAACTCGCGCGACACCTGAGCCGGCGCGTGTCAGGCTGGGCGGGATGACGAAACCCGCGCACGGTGTTGACCAGGTGATGACAACAGCTGCTTCCGCCGCCCCTGTCCGCACTCCCCGCTCCGACGGCGCTGTCGTGCTCGACGACCGCCTCCTGCAGGCCCCGCCCCTCCACGACCTCGAGGGCGAGGGCTTCGACCTCGAGGAGCGCAAGTCGCTCCGCCGCGTGGCGGGCATCCGCACCGACCTCGAGGACGTCACCGAGGTCGAGTACCGCCAGCTGCGCCTGGAGCGCGTCGTCCTCATGGGCGTCTACGGCTACGGCGACGCCGTCGGCGCCGAGAACTCCCTCAAGGAGCTCCAGGCGCTCGCCGAGACCGCCGGCTGTGAGGTCCTCGAGGGCCTCGCGCAGCGGCGCGAGAAGCCCGACCCGAAGACCTACGTCGGCTCCGGCAAGGCCCAGGAGCTGCGGGACGCCGTGCTGGCGACCGGCGCCGACACCGTCATCTGCGACGGCGAGCTGTCCCCAGGGCAGCTGCGCTCGCTCGAGGAGGTCGTCAAGGTCAAGGTCATCGACCGGACGTGGCTGATCCTCGACATCTTCGCCCAGCACGCGACGTCGCGGGAGGGCAAGGCGCAGGTCGAGCTCGCCCAGATGACCTACATGCTCCCGCGCCTGCGCGGCTGGGGTGAGTCGCTGGCCCGCCAGGGCGGTGGCGCCGGCGGCTCGTCCGGCGGCGTCGGTACGCGTGGTCCCGGTGAGACCAAGATCGAG
>JAODNQ010000146.1 GCA_025464695.1 Frankiales bacterium
CGCCGACGCGGCTAGGAGCGGTCCCGTCAGGCGTCCGGGGCGCTGTCCGCCCCGACCACCGGGCGGGAGACGACGTCCCGGCGCGCCAGGGCGACGTTGACCGCCGCGGCCGCGAGGACGCCCAGAGCGGCGAGCACGAACACCGCCGGCGTCCCCGAGCGGTCGGCGACCAGGCCGCCGGCGACGGACCCGATGCCGACGAAGACGTCGTAGAAGGCGGTCAGCGCGCCGATCGCCGCGCCCCGCTGCGCGGCCGGCACCCGGCCGGCGACCAGCGTCGCCAGCGCGGGGAACGGCAGGCAGTAGCCCAGCCCGACCACAGCGGCGGCGGCGCCGGCGACCAGCGTGCTGCTCGTCGCGCCGATGACCAGCAGGCCGGCCGCCATGGCGACCAGGCCGTACGGCAGCGTCCGCAGGATCCCGATCCGCGCGGCCAGCGGCACCACGGCCAGCCGCCCGACGAGCACGGCGACGGAGAAGCAGGTCAGCGCGACGGCGCCGCGCGCGCCGCGGTCGTCGAGGTGGACCACCAGGAAGCCGACGATCACCGCGTAGCCGAGGTTGCCGAGCCCGAGCGAGATGCCGGGCAGCGCGACACCGCGTGGCAGCAGCGCGCGCAGGCCGGTTGCGGGCGGCCCGGCCACGTGCGACTCCGGCAGCTGCGCGGTGGCCACCAGCCCCAGCGCCGCGCCGACCAGCACCACGACGCCCACCTGCCGGATGTCGAGGAACGCGCCGAGCAGCGGCCCGAGGGCGTACCCGCCCCAGATCCCGGCGCCCAGCAGCGACAGCGACTGCGGGCGGCGGTGCTCCGGCGTCCGGTCCAGGACGTACGCCGACGCGGCCGTGTAGAGCAGCGCGTCCGCGACGCCGTGCAGTGCACGCGAGGCGGTCAGGCCGGCCACCGTGACCGGCAGCAGGAGCAGGACGCCGGCGACGGCCGCTACCAGCAGCCCGACCCGGAGCGTGAAGACCCGGCCGGCGCGGTCGGTCAGCCGCCCCGCCAGGAAGCGGCCGAGCAGCGCCGCGAAGGGGAACACGCCCAGCACCACGCCGAGGGACGTCGGTCCTGCGCCGGCCTCGCGGACCGCGCCCGGCAGCACGGGCAGCCCGGCGCCGACCCCGACGAAGAAGACGAGCATCACGGCGACGGCTGGGAGCGTGCGCCCCTCCTGCTGCGTCGTCGTCACTGCACCAGCCTGCCGCACGGGTCGACGACGAAAACGGTTGGCCGCCAGCCGTAGCGTCAGGACGTGCTGACTGTCCTGCGGAGCGCCCGCGACTTCCGGCTGCTCTGGCTCGGGCAGTCGGCGAGCACCGTCGGCGACGCGCTCGTGCTGGTGGCCGTCGGCCTCTACGTGACGCGGCTGACCGGCGACCCGAGCGACGTCGGGGTGGTGCTCGGGGCGTACTCGCTGCCGCTCGTGGCCTTCGTGCTGCTCGGCGGCGTCGTGGCCGACCGGCTGCCGCGCCAGCACGTGATGATCGCCAGCGACGTGGCCCGCTGCCTGCTGCACGCGACCCCCGCGCTGGGCCACGGCGCTCGTGCTGGGGGTCGGCGCCGCGGCGGCGTTCGCGGTCGACGCCGCGACGTTCGCCTTCTCGGCCCTGCTGCTGCTGCGGATCCGCACGCGTGAGCGCGGGCAGCGGGGCGCGCAGGCGACCGTGCTCGTCGACCTGCGCGAGGGCTGGGTCGCGGGTCGCGACCGGGCCTGGGTGTGGGCCACGATGCTGGCGTTCTCGATCGCGCTCCTCGCCGCGCTCACGCCGTTCTTCGTGCTCGGTGCGGCGATCGCGCAGGACGTCTACGGCAGCGACGCGGTGTACGGGCTGAGCAACGCCGCCTGGGGCGTCGGCACCGTGACCGGGGCGGTCATCGGCTCGCGGTGGAAGCCGCTGCGGCCGATGCGGGCCGCCGTGCTCGGGGCCGTGCCGTGGCCGCTGTGCCTGGCGCTGTACGCGCTCGGGCCGCCGGTCGGACCGCTCTACCTCGCCATGGCGCTGAGCGGCGTGGGCATCGGGCTGTTCGCCGTCTGGTGGGAGACCGCGCTGGCGCAGCGCATCCCGCCGCACCTGCTGTCCCGGGTGTCGGCCTGGGACTGGACAGGTGCGCCGTAGTCAGGTGCGCGCGCTGGTGGCGGACGGGGTCGCCGAGCCGCCGGTCGGAGCCGGTCGCATGAGCTCGATGAGCGCGTCGCGGTCGGGCCTGGCCGGCAGCGCCCACTCCGGCGGGTAGCCGGTCAGCAGGCTGCCGCTCTCCCACTCGCCGCTGCCGCCGAGCATCTCGAGGACGTCGGTGGTGAGGAAGGCCGGGTGGTCGTGCCCGGCCGCCTGCGACACCTTGAGCAGGTCGCGGCGCAGCGTCTTGACGTAGTTGGCGCAGCGGACCGACTTCAGCGTCGGGTCGAGGCCGCGCTCGAGCCGCTTGTTCTGCGTCGCGACACCCGTGGGGCAGTGGTCGGTGTGGCACTTCTTGGCCTGGATGCAGCCGATCGCCAGCATCGGCTCCCGCGCCGCGTGCAGCAGGTCGGCGCCGAGGGCCATGGCGTAGATCGCGCCGTCGGGCAGACCGACCTTGGCCGACGCCCCCCACACGACCTGCTCGGCCAGCCCGCGCTCGGCGAACAGCCGGTGCACCCGGGGAAGCCGACCCGGAAGGGCAGCGCGACGTGGTCGGTGAACACCAGCGGCGCCGCGCCGGTGCCGCCCTCGCCGCCGTCGATGGTGATGCCGTCGATGCCGCGGTCGCCGCGGGCCATGAGGTCGGCGAGCTCCTCCCAGAAGCCGAGCTCGCCGACGGCGGACTTCAGCGTCACCGGCAGGCCGGTCTCGGCCGCGAGCAGCTCCACGAAGTCGAGCAGCCCGTCGGCCGAGTCGAACTCCGCGTGCCGCGACGGGCTGACGCAGGCCTGCCCTACCGGCACCGCCCGGGAGCCGTCGCTGCACGAAGAGCGACCTGTTCGGGATCGAGGTGGCGCGGCACCTGTTCGAGGAGTGCGCCCACAAGAAGGCCCAGCGCGTGTTCGCCAACCCCAACACCTTCTTCTACCAGCGCAACGTGCTGACCGGGCCCGTCTTCGCGCCGCGCACCATCGACACCACGCTGTCGTTCGCCCTGACCCACGAGGTCTACAGCTACGGCGGCGGTGCCCCCGCGCTCGAGGCGTTCGCCCGGACCATCCACGACCACACGCGGCCGGACGGGGTCTGGATCAACAGCGACGTCCTCGGGCCCGAGGCCGGCGGCCGGCAGGTGCTCCTGCTGCTGCGCCGTGACGGCCGGCGCTGCGACCCGGTCGACCTCGCCGCGCTCGAGCCCGCCGACCGGACGGCGCACCTGGACGGGCTCGACGGGCGCAGCCTGCTCGACCAGTTCGCGCTCGACTTCCGCCGCGGCACCGGCCGGCCGTTCCCGCACGACGTCGAGGAGGCCGACGGCGCGGTGCGGGTGACCGTCGGCCTCGCCGACGCCCTGGAGCTGCTCACCAAGGCGAGCTACACCGACAACTGGCTGTCGGAGACGTGCGAGCAGTTCACGGCGCTGGCGTGGTCGGACTGGGTGCGGCTGTGCACCGACGTCGGGTTCGAGGTCGACCCCCGCTCCGGCCCGTGGCGCAACGACTGGCTGGTCGAGAACCGGTTCGACCCCTGGGCGTCCCTGGCGGAGCTCGACGGCACCCCGCTGCCGTGGCCGGACACGCACGTCCTGCTGGTGGCGCGGCGCCCGCCGGCGTAGGCGCCCGCGTGTCAGGCGCGCAGCCGGAGCCCGCGCGACGTCGGCCGGAACCCGGCGGTCTCGAGCGCGAGGCCCAGCGCGCTCGTGAGCGCCGGCTCGCCGTCGGCCTTCTCGACCGTCAGCTTGCCGAGCGCGCCGTCCCGCACGGCGAGCGCCAAGGCGTCGACGGCGGGCGCGACGCAGGACTCGGTGGCGTCGAAGCTGAGCAGCGTCTTGCCCCCGCGCTCCACGTAGAGCACCAGCGCGCCGTCGACGAGGACGACGAGTGCGCCGGCTTTGCGTCCCGGCCGGTGCCCGGACTCCTGGGGCGGCCACGGCAGGGCGGCGCCGTAGGGGTTGGCGGGGTCGGTCGAGGCCATGACGAGGGCGCGGGCCTCGTCGCGGCGCTGGCGCTGGGGGCGGGCGTCGTAGCGGGGCGCGTCCCAGCCGCCGGGCACGGGCGTCGTCCACAGCGGCTCGGCCTCCTTCGGCTTCTCGGCCGCAAGGGCGCGCATCCGGTCGACGGCGCCGGCGGCAGCGAACTGCGCCGCACCGAGCCCCTCGACGAAGTACCCGCGGCGCACCCGCCCCGCCTCCTCGAAGGCCTTGAGGACGGCGTACACACCGGCGAACCCGCCCGGCACGCGCTCGGCCATCACCGCACCGCGGGTGACGATCCCGTGCCGGTCGAGCAGCACCTCGGCGAGCGCGTGCGTGCGGCGGGTGCTGTCGCTGTCGCGGTCGGGCAGCAGCGACCAGCGGCCGGCCATGGTCGGCGGGCCGGTGCGGGTCGGCATGACCGGGCGGCCGTAGCGCGACCGCTGCCGGACCGGCGCCTTCTTGAGCGAGTGCGAGGTCTTGCCGGTGCCGAGCAGCGCGCGCAGCGGCTGCAGCGTGTCGTTGGTGACCAGGCCGGCCCAGACGAGGTCCCACACCGCGGCCTGCAGCGCGCTGTCGTCGAGGCTGCTGACCCGGTCCGACAGCTGGCGGAAGAACAGGGCGGCGCCGCCGTCGAGCGCCTCGAGGACGGCGTCGTGCAGGGGGGTGCCCTGGTAGGTCGTCGGCGGGTGGAGCAGCAGGTCGGCGCTGTCGGCGAGCACGAGCGAGACCCAGCCGTCGCTGCCGGGCAGCGAGCCGCCACCGGCCCACAGCACCTCGCCCGAGGCGGTGAGCTCGTCGAGCATCGACGTCGAGTAGCCCGCCACTCGTGACGGCAGCACCAGCGTCTCCAGCGCCGACGCCGGCACGGGCACGCCGTTGAGCTGCTCCAGCACCCGCAGCAGCGCCTCGACCCCGCGGCCGCTGCTCGTGCCGAGCCCCTGCCACTGCGGCAGGAACCGGGCCAGCGCCTCCGGCGGCACCGGCTCGACCTCCTTGCGCAGCTTCGCGAGCGACCGGCGGCGCAGCGAGCGCAGCACCTCGGCGTCGCACCACTCGAGCCCGCTGCCGCCCGGCCGGAACTCGCCGTGCACCACGCGTCCTGACGCCGACAGCCGCTGCAGCGCCGTCTCGACGACAGCGACCCCGAGGCCGAAGCGGCGGGCCGGCTCGGCGGGGGAGAACGGCCCGTGGGTGCGGGCGTAGCGGGAGACGAGGTCGCCGAGCGGGTCGGTGACGGGCTCGGTGAACGCCTCGGCGACGCCGACGGGCAGGGCGGTGCCGAGGGCGTCCTGGAAGCGGCCGGCGTCCTCGACGGCGGCCCAGCGCTCCTCGCCGGCGACGCGGATGCGGATCGCCCGGCGGGCCTGCTCGAGCTCGACCAGCCACTCCTCGGACCCGCCGCGCTCCACGGCCTCCGCCGTCGTCAGGTCGCCCAGGCGGCGCAGCAGGTCGGCCGTCGTCTCGACGTCCTTGGCGCGGCGCTCCGGGGTGAGCAGCTGCACCTCGGCCTCGACCTCGGCCAAGGCGTCCGGGTCGATGAGCTCGCGCAGCTCGGCCTGCCCGAGGAGCTCGGCGAGCAGGGTCGAGTCGAGGCTGAGCGCCTGCGCCCGGCGCTCGGCCAGCGGGCTGTCGCCCTCGTACATGAAGGCGCCGATGTAGCCGAACAGCAGCGACCGGGCGAACGGCGACGGCTGCTGCGTCTCGACCTCGACCACCCGCACGGCGCGCGCCTCGACGTCCTTCATCAGCTGCACGAGCCCGGGCACGTCGAAGACGTCCTGCAGGACCTCGCGCATCGTCTCCAGGACGATCGGGAACGTGCCGTACTGCGAGGCGACGCTCAGCAGCTGGGCGCTCTTCTGCCGCTGCTGCCACAGCGGCGTCCGCTTGCCGGGGTTGCGGCGGGGGAGGAGCAGCGCGCGCGCGGCGCACTCGCGGAAGCGGCTGGCGAACAGGGCCGAGCCGCCGACCTCGTCCTGCACGGCGCGCTCGACGTCCTCGGGCGCGAACACCGCCTCGAACGTCGGGACGTCGTCGGTCTCGGGCAGGCGCAGCACGATGCCGTCGTCGGAGTGCATGGCCTGGACGTCCAGGCCGGCGCTCTCGCGCAGCCGGGCGGAGAGTGCCAGCGCCCACGGCTGGTTGACCTGCGCGCCGAACGGGCTGTGGACGGCGATGCGCCAGTCGCCCAGCTCGTCGCGGAAGCGCTCGACGAGGATCGTCCGATCGTCGGGCAGCGTGCCGGTGGCCTCGCGCTGCTCGCCCAGGTAGGCGAGCAGGTTCTCCGACGCGTAGGCGTCGAGCCCCGCCTCGGTGAGCCGCGACGCCGCGGCCTCCGGCGTCAGCGCCGACACCTCGCGCAGGAACTTCCCCAGCGCCTTGCCGAGCTCGAACGGCCGGCCGGGGGCGTCGCCGGTCCAGTACGGCATGCGCCCGGGCTGGCCGGGCGCAGGCGTGACGACGACGCGGTCGTGGGTGATGTCCTCGATCCGCCAGGCGCTGCTGCCGAGCAGGAAGACGTCGCCGACCCGGCTCTCGTAGACCATCTCCTCGTCGAGCTCGCCGACCCGGCTGGCCTTTTCGCCCACGAGGAACACGCCGAACATGCCGCGGTCGGGGATGGTGCCGCCGCTGGTGACGGCGAGCCGCTGGGCGCCCGGGCGGCCGGCGAGCACTCCGGTGACGCGGTCCCAGGTGATGCGCGGGCGCAGCTCGGCGAAGTCGTCGCTCGGGTAGCGGCCGCTCAGCATGTCGAGCACGGCCTCGAGCACCGACTGCGGCAGGGACGAGAACGGGGCGGCCCGGCGGACGACGGCGGCGAGGTCGTCGACCGTCCAGGAGTCGAGCGCGCACATCGCGACGACCTGCTGGGCGAGGACGTCGAGCGGGTTGCGCGGGTAGGTGGTGGCCTCGATCCCGCCGTCGACCATCCGCTCGGCGACCACCGCGCATTGCACGAGGTCGCCGCGGTACTTCGGCAGGATGACGCCGCGGCTGACCGCCCCGACCTGGTGCCCGGCGCGCCCGACGCGCTGCAGACCGCTGGCCACCGACGGCGGCGACTCGACCTGCACGACGAGGTCGACGGCGCCCATGTCGATGCCGAGCTCGAGGCTGCTGGTCGCGACGACGGCGGGCAGCCGGCCGCTCTTGAGGGCCTCCTCGATCTCCGAGCGCTGCTCCCTGCTCACGCTGCCGTGGTGGGCGCGGGCGATCTCGACGACGGCCTGCGCCTGGCCGCCGACCTCGACCGTCCCGTCCGCGGGCGTGCCGGTGCCGGACTGGGCGGGCACCTGCGCGGGGCCGCGCACGAACGACAGCCCGCCCGGCTTGATGCCGCTGGAGCCGTCGGGCCGGTCGAGCAGGTCGAGGTCAGGCACCTCCGGTTCGGGCACGCCGTGCAGCCGCTCGGTGGCGATCTCGTTCAGCCGGCTGGTGAGCCGCTCCGCGAGCCGGCGGCTGTTGCAGAAGACGATGGTCGAGCGGTGCGTCTCGACGAGGTCGACGATCCGCTCCTCGACCGCCGGCCAGATGCTGCTGCGCGGCGCCGCCCCGGCGGCCGACCCGCCCCGCACCGGCCCGGCCTGCTCGCCGAGCGCCGACATGTCCTCTACCGGGACGACCACCTCGACCTCGATCGTCTTGGTCGACGGCGGCTGCACCACCGTGACCTCGCGCGGGCCGCCGAGGAACCGGGCGACCTCGTCGATCGGCCGCACCGTCGCGGACAGGCCGATCCGCTGCGCCGGCTTCGGCAGCAGCGCGTCGAGCCGCTCCAGGGTGACCGCGAGGTGGGCGCCGCGCTTGGTGCCCGACACCGCGTGCACCTCGTCGAGGATGACCGTCTCGATGCCTGCCAGCGCCTCCCGGGCAGCACTGGTGAGGACGAGGAACAGCGACTCCGGCGTCGTGATGAAGACGTCGGGCGGGGTCTTGGCGAACCGGCGGCGCTCCTCGGGAGGGGTGTCGCCGGAGCGGGTGCCGACGGTGATCTCGGGGACCGGCAGGCCGAGCCGCTGGGCCGCCTGCCGGATGCCGATGAGCGGTGACCGCAGGTTGCGCTCGACGTCGACCGCCAGCGCCTTGAGCGGGCTGACGTAGAGCACCCGGCAGCGCAGCTTCGGGTCGTCCGGCGGCGGCTCGCTGGCCAGCCGGTCCAGCGACCACAGGAACGCCGACAGCGTCTTGCCCGAGCCGGTGGGGGCGACGACGAGGGTGTCTTTGCCGCTGCTGATCGCGTCCCAGGCCCCGAGCTGCGCGGGCGTGGCCGCCTCGAAGGCGCCGGTGAACCACGCCTTCGTCGCGGGGGAGAAGCGGTCCACAGCGGTCACCGCTTGATCATCCCCCGACCTTCCGCTCCGCACCCGTCGGAACCGCGGCGGCGCGACTCCTGCCTCGTGCTCCGGTCGAGCTGTTCGTGAGACCCCGCCGCCTCGGGCTCCACCGACCTGCCCGACCTGCCCGACCTGCCTGCGCTCGTCGATGCCCTTGCCACACACCTGCACGACTGGCGGCCGGCTCTGGGCTGCGGCGGGGCGGCTGGTCCTGGCCCTCGCTTCCTCGTGCCCGCGCTCCCGCCCTCGCTGGCACAGCTCCGCTGAGTGCTCACCAGTCGGGCGGGTCGTCGTCGAGGGTCGGAGGGCGCAGCAGCTCCGCCTCGAGCTGGTGGAGGCGGACGGGGTCGGGGACCACGGCGTCGCTCTCGAGCGGCTGGAGCGGCTCGTGGGCGAGCGGCACCTCGACGACCTGCCCCGCCGGGCTGAACCAGAGCGTGCTGCTCGGGGTGCGCACGGGCGTCCACCCGCGGTGCTTGAGCAGGTGCGTGCGCTCCCCGCGGGCGACGAGGTTCCAGGCTGCTGTCGGACCGAGAGGCCAGGGGATGTCGTGGTCCAGGTGAGCGCGGCGCGCCGCCACGCGGGCTCCGGTGGGTCCGTCGCACATGCCGTCGCGCAGGACCACGAACTCCCGCAGCCTCGGGCCCGGGTCGTGCTCGGGTTGCGGCTCCCACACGGCGTCGGCGAGGTCGACGGGTGCGGACGCCATGTCCTGCAGCGCCCGGCCGACGGCCTCCGGCGACAGCTCGGGACGGACGACGGTGTCGGAGAGGTCCAGCAGCCGGCCGGTCGTCTCGTCCACGCAGAGGCGGCGCAGCTCAGCGCTCACGAGCAGCTGGCGGCAGGTCGGGGCGCTGATCCAGCCGTGCCCGTCGAGCCAGCCCGGCTCGTGGCTCAGCCCGAGCAGCGTGGTGACCGGGACCTGCACGTTCAGCCGCACCGGGCGGGAGCACCGGCGGTCCGACAGCCAGGCGGCGTCGCCGATAGCGGCGGCGGGCGCCGCAGGAACGGTGGCGAAAGACGCGGGGGCGGCAGTGGCAGGAGCGACCGGCGCACCGGTGACGGGTGAGACAGCGGCAGGAGCGACAGGCGCACCGGTGCCGGGTGCGGCAGTGGCAGGAGCGATGGGCGCGCCGGTGCCGAGGGAGGCGGGTCCCGGCGATGCCGATCCGCCGGCAGGGGCTGTCGCAGCGCCACCGCCACCACCACCGCCACCGCGAACTCCGTCGCCTCCGCCGCAGCCGAGCTGGCTGGCGGCGAGGTCGAAGCGCAGGGCGTCGAGCGAGCGGCCGTCACCGGCGGCCCGCAGCGCCCGGGCCTGCGCGTCCAACGCGTCGTAGGCCTGCGCCACCGGCACCGCCGGGCCGGTGATCACGATCTCGGCCTGGTCGTCAGCCAACGGACGGCGCCGCACGTTGCGCAGCGCGGCAGCCTTCGCTGCCCGGGCCGCGACGGCGTCGGCCTCCTCGCGCAGCAGCACCTTCCGGGCGGCGTCCCGCACGCGCGAGGGCGACAGCAGCACGGCGCGCGGACCCACCTCGGCGTCGATCGCGGCGAGGGCGCGGGCCCCTGCGGTCCAGGTCTCCTCGACAAGGGCTCGGGCGTGCGCCTCCGGAAGCTCTCCGCGGTGCAGCAGGTCGAGCGTGACCGGCATGCGGACCAGCTGCACGGATCGCGCGACCTCCGAGGACGCGCCTCGGTCCGAGCACCGCCGCGCCACGGCCACCTCGCGCAGGAACGACGTCCAGGCGCTGGCGCCGCGCTCGTCGCCAGCGACGCGCGGAACGCGAGCGGCCAGCCCGGCCAGCACGATGGCATCCCGGGCGGCGCGACGGGACGCGATCCGACTGCTGGACGCGAGCTGCTCCAGCCCGGGCAGGAGCTCCTCCGCGGACCAGGGCGCGTCGGGACCGGGGCGAAGAGCGCTGCCGACGTCCATGTCCTCAGTGTAGTCGAACACGTGTTCGAACACAAGCGCTTGTCGGTGGGGGGTAGCCCTACAGTTGCGCGGCCCACAGTTCGGTGAACTCGCCAGGGAGGGCCGCGTTGCGGCGCTCGCGCCGACCGGCACCCGCCCGTCCTGCCGCTGGAACCGCCCGCCCCGCCCGTCCTCGGCGCTCGGGCCACCGGGAGCCGCGCGTCCTGCTGCTCCCGCCTGGACGGCCGGGTGCCGGGTGCGCTGGGTGCCGGTGCCGGGTGCGGGTGCTGGGTGCCGGCAGCTGGTTGCCGCGTGCCAGGTGCCAGGTGCCAGGTGCCAGGTGCCGGTTGTCAGGTGCCGGGCGCCGCCTGCGCCGGCAGCAGAACGCGCGCGCTGGGCGCAGTCAGCAGCAGGACGGTCCCCGGAGCGGACGGGCGCCCCGCGGTCAGCACCGAGCGCTACCCGCACGCCAGCGGAAGCCCGGCACGAGCGCTGACTCCCTGGCCCGCGCGCATCAGCCCCCCCGCGTTGCACGCGTGCTGCAGGAACTCCTCCGCCGACGGCGAACCACTCCTCCCATGCGCCCGCTCCGCCTGCTCCTCGCCTCCGCGGTCGTCGCGGCCACCGCCCTCGGCACGACCACGGCCCGGGCGGCCGCCGAGCCGGTGACCCTCACCGACGTCGGGATCCTGGCCAGCGACGGCGTCGAGCTCGTCGGCGACGTCCACCTGCCGCAGGCGAAGGGCCGCTACCCCGCAGTCGTCGACATGGAGCCCTACGGCCGCTCCTCCGACACCAGCTACCTCGACGAGGGCTACGCGCACGTCAACATCGACGTCCGCGGCTCGGGCAAGAGCGGCGGCGCGCTGTGCCTGCTCTGCGACCGCGAGCAGCAGGACGCCTACGACGTCGTCGAGTGGGTGGCGAAGCAGCCGTGGAGCAACGGCAAGGTCGTCCTCAAAGGCTACTCGTACTCGGCCATCACCGCCCTGCTCGGCGCCGCGAAGCAGCCGCCCCACCTGTCCGCCGTCATCGCCGGGCACCCGCCGACCGACCCGTACCGCGACGTCCTGTGGCACCACGGCCTGTTCATGCAGGGCTTCGTCGGCCAGTGGTTCGCGGGGCAGACCGCGACGCAGGGCGTCGGCCTCGGCGTGCAGCCGCAGTACCTCGACCGCAAGGACCAGCTCTTCGCCGTCGAGACCCGCCTGACGATGCTCGACGGGCCGCTGTACGACGAGCGCTCGGTGCTCACCAAGGCCGACAAGATCAAGGTGCCCGTCTACATGACGAGCGGCTGGAACGACATGTACAGCCGCGGCGACCTGCAGCTGCTCGACAAGCTCACGGTCCCGAAGCGCCTGGTGATGGACGCCAGCACGCACCACGGCACCGGGCAGGCGGGCCACGTGGGCGCGCCCTACAGCGACGCGCCGCTCGGCCTGGACCCCAGCCTGAACACGCCGTTCCCGGCCGGCGAGGTCGAGCGCTGGATGGACCGGTTCGTCAAGGGCGAGAAGAACGGCGCCGAGAAGCTGCCGGCGCTGCGCTACGTCGACCTCGGCGACCGGAGCTGGCACGACGCGCCGTCCTGGCGCTCGGTGCAGAAGCGCCTCACGACCTACCAGCTGTCCGGGAAGAAGAGCGGCACGGCGGTCGGCTCGCCGAACGACGGCAGCCTTGTTGCCGGCACCCCGACGGGCCGCGACAGCTACCAGGACTCCTACGTCTACGACCCCGCGAACGGCTCGTCCGTGCCGATGGACAAGGAGGGCCCGGACGGCTTCGCGCCCTACCTGGCGCTCGACCCGAGCGTCGACCACCCGCACGGCCTGACCTACACCAGCGCTCCGCTCAAGGCGCCGCTCAAGCTCGCCGGCCCCTCCGAGCTCGAGGTCTCGGTCGTGACGGAGGCGAACGACATGGCCTACGTCGCCCGCCTGGTCGACGTCGCGCCCGACGGCACCGCGAAGCTCGTCACCCAGGCCTGGCTGCGGGCGAGCATGCGCGAGGTCGACCCCAAGCGCTCGCGCCCTGGTGCGCCCTACCTGCCGGACCGCCGCCAGCTCCCCGTCGTCCCCGGCGAGACCATGAAGCTCCGGATGGACCTCTGGGACACCGCCTGGACCGTCCCCGCCGGGCACCGTCTGCGCGTCCTGCTCGGCTCGTCCGACACCCCGAACCACGAGCCGCTCGCCACGCCCGGCCGCAACCTGGTCTTCCACGACGCGAAGCACCCGGCGAAGCTGAAGCTCGGGACGCGCTAGACCAGGTCGCGCCGCAGGGTCAGGCGCGCCGCCACGGCGGACAGGCCCACGGCGTAGGCGACCAGCAGCAGGGCGCCCCCGAGCGGCGAGAGCAGGTCGCCGCGGGTCGTCGCCAGGTCGCCGAGCTGCAGCACGGCGGCGCTCGCCCCGCCCGGCAGCCAGCGGCCGACGTCGGGGAGCAGCGCCACCAGCAGCTGCTCGACGACGAACAGGTACGCGAGCGCCCCGACGACGGCGGCGACCTGGTTGCGCACGAGCGCCCCGACCGCGATGCCGATCGGCCCGTAGAGCACCAGCACCAGGACGATGCCGGTCAGGACCTCGAGCAGCGGGCCGTCGAGGTCGGGCTCGATGCCCCGGACCCGCATCAGGACGACCGTGAGCCCCACGGTCCACAGCACGGAGACGGCGGCGAACAGGACCCCGACGAGGGCGACCGCGACCAGCTTCGCCGCGAGCACCCGCTCGCGCTTCGGGGTGACGAGGAACGACGGCGTGGCGGTGCCGAACCGGAACTCCTGCGTCAGCACGAGGATCCCCAGCACGAGCAGCACGGTCTGGCCGGCGCTCGCGCTGGACAGGGCCACCGCGAACAGCTGCGGGTCGTCCTTCTCGAGCGGGGCGCCGTCGCGCCCGGCCGTGAGGACGGTGGCGCAGACGCTCAGCGTCGCCAGCAGCAGGGTGACCAGCAGCAGGGTCACGGGCAGGCGGACCGTGGAGAGCTTGAGCAGCTCGGCCCGCACCAGCGCCTTCACGCGGCACCCCAGGCGCGGGGCGCGACGGGGGCGGCGTCGGCGGTGAGCTGCAGGAAGACGTCTTCGAGCCCGGCGCCCTGCTCGGCCAGCAGGTGCAGGACGACGCCGTGCGCCGCGGCGAGCTCGCCCACGACGGCGGAGGGAGCGCTGACCACGAGGTCGTCGCCGTCGTCCCGCACGGCGTGCCCGGCCTCCCCGAGCACGAGAGCCAGCCGCTTCCGGTCCGGCGTGCGCACCCGCGTGGTGCCCCCCTCGGCCCGGAGCTCGGCGACGGTGCCGGTGCGGACCAGCCGGCCCCGGTGGACGACCAGGACGTCGTCGGCGGTCTGCTCGACCTCGGGCAGCACGTGGCTGCTCACCAGCACGGTCCGCCCCTCCGCGGCGAGGCTGCGCAGGACGTCGCGCAGCCACCGGATGCCCTGCGGGTCCAGGCCGTTCGCCGGCTCGTCGAGCACGAGCACGGGCGGGTCGCCGAGCAGGGCGGCCGCCAGCCCGAGCCGCTGGCGCATCCCGAGCGAGTACTGCCCGACCTTCTTGCCGCGGGCCGACCCCAGGTCGACCATGCTCAGCACCTCGTCGGCCCGCGACGTCGGCAGGTCCGCGGCGGTGCACAGGACCCGCAGGTGGTCGCGGCCGGTCCGCCCGGGGTGGAAGCCGGTGGCTTCCAGCAGGGTCCCGACCTCCCGCGCCGGCTGCTTGAGGTCGGCGTAGCGACGTCCGTCGAAGGTCGCGGTGCCGGAGGTCGGGGTGACCAGGCCGAGCAGCATCCGCAGGCTGGTGGTCTTGCCGGCGCCGTTGGGGCCGAGGAACCCGGTGACCCGGGCCGCGTGGACGGTGGCGGTGAGCCCGTCCACGGCCACGGCGTCGCCGAACCGCTTGGTGAGGCCGTCGAAGGCGAGGGTGGTCATGGGCAGACCGTAGGGGGCCTGTCACGGCGTCCACAGACGCCTCAGACCGACTTGTCCTCGATCTCCCAGACGTGATCGAGGACGTGCCAGGCGGCCCGGCGCACCCAGTACCGGTCGCCCTGCCCGCCCGCGAGCACTTCGAGCAGCTCCTGCCGCGCCCGCGCCGGGTCTGCCCGTTCCGCCGGCGTGAGCCGCACCCCGACCTTGCGGGCGTAGGAGTGCTGGGCCTCCGTCACGTGCGCCGCGACGGCGTCCCGGTCGCGTCCGCCCCCGCGCGGCCCCTTGCGCAGCGCCGGCGGCGCCGCCGCCACCGCGCGGTCGAACACCCGCCAGGACGCCGCCAGCAGCGCGAGGTCGGCCTCCGGAACCGGCCCCTGCTCGTGCTCGGAGCGCCGGTCGGGCGCGCCGAACGACATCGTCGTCGTGCCGTCGAGCCGCTCGACGACGTGCAGCTCGGGGTCCGCGGGCAGCGCCAGCCCGGCCTCCTCGGCGACGACGGCGTACCGGTCGCGGTACGCGAGCAGCGCCTCGACGGCGTCCTGCTCCGTCTTCCCGGCGCGGCACCAGCCGGGCCAGCCGAGCACCGACGCGAAGGCCCTCTTCGACGTCGCCTCGACCGTGACGTCGAGACGGGTCACGTCTTGCGGGCGAGCCGGCCCACGAGCTTCGCCAGCACCAGGTAGACGACCGCGGCCAGGCCGTAGTTGGCGCCGGCGCGCAGCTCGCGGCGCTCGACGTCGAACACGGTGGCGAAGGGGCCGGCGACCTGCAGCGCGCCGTCGAGCACGCCCTTGACGAGCACGTTGTCCTCGTCGGTCGGCAGCACCACCGCGGCGATCCCGAGCACGAGGAGCACCGCCAGCACGATCAGCACGATCTGTGCGACGCGGGCGACGGAGCCGACGAGGTCGCGGGCGAGCGAGCGGCGAGGGCCCTTCGGCTCTCCGAGGACGCGTCGGTCGAGGCGGCGGAGGACGGCGGGGGCGCGCATGCCCGCCAGGATGCCGCGCCTGCTCGCGGCCGGCACCGGCGGCCCGCCGTGGCAGGCTCGGCCCCCCCCGACTCCGCTGGAGGACGACGTGCCGATCTCGCTCACCAAGGGCGGCAACATCTCGCTGACCAAGGAGGCGGGCCCGACCGGCCTGGCCGCCGTCACGGTCGGCCTCGGCTGGCAGGCCCGCACCACCGACGGCCAGCCCTTCGACCTGGACGCCTCCGCCATCCTGTGCGGCGAGAGCGGGAAGGCGCGCAGCGATAAGGACTTCGTGTTCTACGGCAACCTGGTGTCCGGCGACGGGACGGTCCGCCACCTCGGCGACGAGCTGACCGGGGAGACCGCCGGCGACGACGAGCAGGTCAAGGTGGCGCTGACGAACGTGGCGCCCGACGTCGACCGGATCGTCTTCAGCGCCTCGATCTACGAGGCGGCGGAGCGTGGCCAGAGCTTCGGCCAGGTCCGGAACGCCTTCATCCGGGTCGTCAACGACGCCGGCGGCACCGAGCTGGCGCGGTTCGACCTCAGCGAGGACGCCGGGACCGAGGCCGCCATGGTGTTCGGCGAGCTCTACCGCAACGGCGCCGAGTGGAAGTTCCGGGCGATCGGCCAGGGCTTCGCGGCCGGCCTGCGCGGGATCGCCCTCGAGTACGGGCTGAACGTCTGACGGGCACGATGGGCGGCATGGACGAGCCGCCGCCCTACCCGCGTCACTGGGAGGCCGACGCCGTCCTGGCCGACGGCGGCACCGTGCACCTGCGGCCGATCACCCCCGACGACGCCGACCGGCTGCGCGCGTTCCACAGCCGCCTGTCACCGGACACCGTCTACAACCGCTTCTTCACGATGATGCGGGTGCTGCCGGCCCGCGACGTCGAGCGCTTCACCACGGTCGACCACGACGAGCGCGCGGCGGTCGTGGCGCTGCTGCGCGACGAGATCGTCGGCGTCGTCCGGTACGAGCGCCTGCCCGGGACGGCCGACGCCGAGGTCGCCGTCGTCGTCGAGGACGCCCACCAGGGCCGCGGGCTCGGGCCGCTGCTGCTCGAGCACCTCATCGCGGCGGCCCGCGAGCGCGGCGTCGAGCGCTTCGTCGCCGACGTCCTGCCGAGCAACCGCCGGATGCTCGAGGTCTTCCGCTCGGTCGGCTTCGAGCTGACCCGGGCGATGGCCGACGGCTACGTCGAGCTGTTCTTCCCGATCTCCGAGACGCCGCAGTCGGTGGAGATCGCCCGCAGCCGGGAGCACCGCGCCGAGGCGCGCAGCGTCGCCCGGCTGCTGCACCCCAAGGCGGTCGCCGTCGTCGGGGCGTCCCGCGAGCCGGGCAAGGCGGGGCACGAGGTCTTCCGCCGGCTGCTCGACGGGCAGTTCAACGGTCCCGTCTACCCGGTCAACCCGACGGCGCCCCACGTGTCCAGCGTCCGCTCCTACGCCGACGTCCGCGACGTGCCCGACGACGTCGACCTCGCCGTCGTCGCGGTGCCCGCCGAGCAGGTGGCCGACGTCGTGGCGGCGTGCGTCGAGAAGCGGGTCCGCGGGCTCGTCGTGGTGTCCGGAGGGTTCGCCGACGCCGGGCCCGAGGGGCGGGCGCGGCTCGCCGAGCTCGTCCGGCTGACCCGCGACGGCGGCGTCCGCCTCATCGGCCCCAACGCGATGGGAGTCGTCAACACCGACCCCGACGTCCGGCTGCACGCCACGTTCGCCGAGGGCTCACCGCCGGCCGGACGGGTCGGCGTGTTCACGCAGTCGGGCGCGCTCGCCGCGACGTTCCTGGAGCTGTCGCGCCGCCGTGCGCTCGGCCTGTCGACGTTCGTGAGCATCGGCGACCGCGCCGACGTCTCCGGCAACGACCTCCTGCAGTACTGGCAGCAGGACCCGCGCACCGACGTCGTCGTGCTGCACCTGCAGGGCTTCGGCAACCCGCGCAAGTTCGCCCGGGTGGCCCGGACGCTGGGCCTGACCAAGCCGGTGGTGGTGCTGAAGAGCGGGCGGGGCCCCCGCGACGTCGCGGTCGACGCCCTGTTCGCCAGTGCGGGCGTGGTCCGGGTCGACACCCTGGCGCAGCTGTTCGACACCGCGGCGCTGCTCGCCCTGCAGCCGCTGCCCGCCGGGCGCCGGGTCGGCGTGGTGGGGACGTCGTCCGCGCTCGCGGCGCTGGCCGCCGACGCCTGCCGGGCCGTCGGCCTGCTCGTGCCGGAGCTGCCCGCGCTCGTGCAGACCGACCTGTCCGAGATCGTCGGGACCACGGAGACGGCGAACCCTGTCGACCTCGGCCCCGTGGCGGCGGCGGGCCGGCTCGAGGCGGCGCTGCGGGTGGTCGCGGGGTCGGGCGAGGTCGACGCGCTGCTCGTCCTGGTCACGCCCCACCCGGACACCGCCTCCCTGGCCGCCGCCGTTCTGGCGGTGGCGCGCGACGTCGAGCTGCCGGTGCTCGCCAGCTGGCTCGGCGCCGACGGCGTGCCGCCGGAGCTGGCCGTGCCCGACGAGGACGGGACCCCGGGGCCGGGGTCGGTGCCGTCGTACGCGTCGCCCGAGTCCGCCGCCCTCGCGCTGTCCCGGGCCGCCGCCTACGCCGACTGGCGCGGCCGCCCTCAGGGCGTGGTCCCCGTGCTGGACCGGCTCGACGTGGAGGGCGCCCGGACCGTCGTCGCCGGGTCGTCGCTGGACGGCGCCTGGCTGCCCGACGACGCCGCCACCGCGCTGCTCGCCGGCGTCGGTCTGCAGGTGTGGCCGTCCGTGCGGGTGTCGGACGACGACGAGGCCCTGGCCGCGGCCGAGCGGCTGGGCTGGCCGGTGGCCGTGAAGAGCACCGACGAGCGCTGGCGCGGTCGGGTCGACGTCGGCGCGGTGCGGCTCGGAGTGGGCTCGGCCGGGGACCTGGCGGACGCCGTCGACGCGGTGCGGGCGTTCGCGCCGGGGGAGCTGTTCGTGCAGCCGATGGCGCCCTCCGGGGTGTCGGTGGTGGTGCGGCTGCTGAAGGACCCCGCGGTCGGGCCCCTGCTGTCGCTGCGCCTCGGCGGAGCCGTCGCCGACCTGCTCGCCGACCCCGTGACCCGGACCCTGCCGCTGACCGACGTCGACGCCGCCGACATGGTCGCGACCGTGCGCGGCTCCGCGCTCCTGCGGGGCGTCGCCGGTGGGCCGGCCACCGACGTCGAGGCCCTCGCCGACCTGCTCCTGCGGGTGGCCCGGCTCGCCGAGGAGCTGCCCGAGGTCGCGGAGGTGCTGCTGGACCCGGTCCTGGTCGGCGCGGCCGGGGCGGGGCTGGTGCTGCTGCACGCCGGCGTCCGGCTGCTCCCGCCCGAGCTCGACCCCGAGGCGGGACCGCGACGGCTGACGGGCAGGGGAGCGGCGCTGCTGCGGTGACGGGGCTCCCGGCGGGCGTCGGGCTCCCTCCTCCATGATCGACGGAGGCTGAGGCGCTCTTCTGCGCCCCCAGCGCTGCCTGTGCGTCCGTCGATCGACGGGTGCGGCGCGAGGCGCTCCCCTACGCTGGTCCGGTGAGGCTGACGGACTTCTGGGCGCGCATGGAGCGCCGGTTCGGCGCGGCGTACGCCGAGTCCTACGCCCGCGACATGGTCCTGTCGCAGCTCTCCGGCCGGACGATCCGCGAGGCGCTCGACGACGGCGACGACGTCCAGACGGTCTGGCGCGCGGTGTGCGCCGCGACCGAGGTCGAGGCCTCCGACAGGTAGTCGTCGGCGTGTCGCTGACTCGAACACCTGTTCGGTCTAGCGTCTGTCTGGTCCGGGTGTCCCCAGGCAGCGTCGTCCGTCTCGTTCCTGTCGGACCCCGCTCCTAGCGTCACCGCCGATCGGACCGCAGCGCGGGTCTCGAAGACCCGCAGGACCTCATGGAGACGCAATGGCAGCCGGAGCACCGGACCGCGAGAAGGCCCTCGAGATGGCCCTCGCCCAGATCGACAAGAACTTCGGCAAGGGCTCGGTCATGCGCCTCGGCGACGAGGTCCGCGCACCCATCAGCGTCATCCCCACGGGGTCGATCGCCCTGGACGTCGCCCTCGGCATCGGCGGGCTCCCGCGTGGTCGCGTCGTCGAGATCTACGGCCCGGAGTCCTCGGGCAAGACGACGGTCGCGCTGCACGCCGTGGCCAACGCGCAGGCGGCCGGCGGCATCGCAGCCTTCATCGACGCCGAGCACGCGCTCGACCCGGACTACGCGAAGAAGCTCGGCGTCGACACCGACGCGCTGCTCGTCTCGCAGCCCGACACGGGGGAGCAGGCGCTCGAGATCGCCGACATGCTGGTCCGGTCCGGCGCGCTCGACATCATCGTCATCGACTCCGTCGCGGCGCTCGTGCCCCGCGCCGAGATCGAGGGCGAGATGGGCGACAGCCACGTCGGTCTGCAGGCCCGCCTCATGAGCCAGGCGCTGCGCAAGATGACCGGTGCGCTGTCCGGCACCGGCACCACCGCGATCTTCATCAACCAGCTGCGCGAGAAGATCGGCGTCATGTTCGGCTCGCCCGAGACGACGACCGGTGGCAAGGCGCTCAAGTTCTACGCCTCCGTCCGCATCGACGTCCGCCGCATCGAGACGCTCAAGGACGGCGCCGACGCGGTCGGCAACCGGACCCGCGCCAAGATCGTCAAGAACAAGATGGCCCCGCCCTTCAAGCAGGCCGAGTTCGACATCATCTACGGCGTCGGCATCAGCCGGGAGGGCTCGCTGGTCGACATGGGTGTCGAGCACGGCTTCGTCCGCAAGTCCGGCGCTTGGTACACCTACGAGGGCGACCAGCTCGGCCAGGGCAAGGAGAACGCCCGCGCGTTCCTGCGCGACAACCCCGACCTCGCCGACGAGCTCGAGAAGCGCATCAAGGAGAAGCTCGGCATCGGCCCGGTCGTCGACGCGGAGCTCTCCGACGCCGTCGCGCCCGTGCCGGTCGACCTGTAGCCGGTGGAGCCGCGGCCCGACGCCGCGCTCGACGACGGACCCGCCCCTCCCGGCGGCGGCGCAGCGCTGGACTGGGCGGCCAGCCCGTGGGTCGGGCCGTCCGTCCGGCCGGTCGACCCCGCCGTCTCGGGCCCGGACGGCACCCGGCGGCGGCAGGCGGGAGAGCGCGGTCAGGGTCAGGCGGCAGAGCGCGGTTCGGCGGGGGAGCGCGGTTCGGCGGGGGAGAGCGGTCAGGCCGCCACCGGGCGGTCCGGCGACCGCTCCCGCTCGGGGCGCCGGTCGCGCCGGGCCCCGGGAGACGACGTGGCCGAGGCGCTCGCCCCGGCGGTCCCGGACCCGCCTCGCCCGGTCCGGCGGCCCGCTGCCGGGACCGTCGGGCGCCGCACCGTGTCGCAGCGCGGACCGCGGGATCTGAGCCCGGACGACGACGCCACCGAGGTCGCCCGGCAGGTCTGCCTCGACCAGCTGTCCTACACGGCCCGCACGCGCGCCGAGCTGGCCACGGCGCTGGACCACCGCGGGGTACCTGCCGACGTGGCCGCGCAGGTCCTCGACCGCTTCACCGAGGTCGGGCTGATCGACGACGTCGCCTTCGCGCAGGCCTGGGTCGCCCGGCGCGGCGCCACCCGGGCGGGGCGGGTGCTGGCCCAGGAGCTGCGACGGCGCGGGGTCGACGACCAGGCCGCGGCGTCGGCGCTGGCGACGCTCGACCCGGACGACGAGGCCGAGGCCGCGCGCGCCCTGGTCGACACAAAGCTCCGGGCGACGGTCGGCCTGCCGGTCGAGGCCCGGGTGCGCCGGCTGGTCGGGATGCTCGGTCGCAAGGGCTACGGCGCAGGGCTGGCGTTCCGGGTCGTCCGGGAGGCGCTGGCCGCCGAGGGCGTGGAGCTCGACGCGGAGGGCTGAGGCCGTGCGCCGGGGGGGGGGACCGGCCCGGCCCCCGAGCGTCCCCCGACGCCGCGGGTGAGGACGGACGCCGTGGGAAGGTCCCCCTCGTGCCCGACCCCGACGACATCCTCCGCGAGCACCTCATGGACCTGCGGAAGAGCGCACCCGCGTCGCCGGCGAACGGGCCGTCGGAGACCGGCGAGGCAGCACCGGTCGAGCCCCGGGCCGCCTCGGACCTCGCCCGCGCGCTCCTCACCCTGCGCGACCGCGTCGACCGCACCCGCTTCGGTCTCGCCACCGACCCCGCAGAGGCAGCCCGTCGCACCGCCCGGTCGGTCGTCGAGCAGGTCGACGACTACCTGCTCCCGCGCCTGCGCGACCTCGACGCCCCCCTGCTCGCCGTCGTCGGCGGCTCCACCGGGGCCGGCAAGTCGACCCTGGTGAACAGCCTGGTGGGCCAGCCGGTCACGACCGCCGGCGTCCTGCGCCCCACCACCCGCAGCCCCGTCCTGGTCTGCAACGTGGGGGAGCGGCGGTGGTTCGAGGGTGACCGCGTGCTGCCCGGCCTCGCGCGCACCACCGGCAGCTCCTCCGACGACGCTCCCGGTCTCGGCGGCGTCCGGCTGGTCGCCCTCGACGCGTTCCCGCCCGGCCTCGCGCTGCTGGACGCCCCCGACGTCGACAGCGTCGTCGAGGCCAACCGCGACCTCGCCGGCCAGCTGCTGGCCGCCGCCGACCTCTGGCTGTTCGTCACCACGGCCGCCCGCTACGCCGACGCCGTCCCGTGGGACCTGCTGCGCACCGCCCAGGAGCGCTCCACCGCCCTCGCCGTCGTCCTGGACCGCGTCCCGCCCGAGGCGTCGGCGGAGGTCAGCGCCGACCTCCGCCAGATGCTCGAGCAGGCCCGGCTCCCCGGAGCCCGGCTGTTCGTCGTCGAAGAGCGGCCGCTGCAGGCCGGCGCGCTGCCCGACGACCAGGTCGCCCCCGTCCGCGACTGGCTGCACAGCCTCGCCGCCGACGCCGAGGAGCGAGGCCGGGTGGTCCGCCAGACCCTGTCCGGAGCGCTCGACAGCCTCGACGGCCGGGTCGCGGACCTCGTGCGCGGTGTCGAGCAGCAGGAGCAGTCGGCCGACGCGCTGCGGGCCGCGGTCGAGGCGTCGTACGCCACCGGGGTCCGCGACGTCGACGGCGGCGTGAGCAGCGGAACGCTGCTGCGCGGCGAGGTCCTGGCGCGGTGGCAGGAGTTCGTCGGCACGGGCGAGTGGATGCGCGGCGTGCAGGCGGGCGTGGGGCGGCTGCGCGACCGGCTCACCAGCGTCCTCACCGGTCGCCCCACGCCGAGCGCGGAGCTGCAGGGAGCGCTGGAGAGCAGCGTCGAGGCACTGCTGCGCAGCGCCGCCGACTCGGCGGCCGAGCGCACCGTCACCGCCTGGCGCGCCCTGCCCGGCGGCGACGCGCTGCTCGGCGAGCGGCGGCGCGAGCTCGAGCGGGCCACCGCCGGGTTCGCCGACGCCGCCCGCGACGAGGTCCACGAGTGGCAGGGCGCGGTGCTCGACCTCGTGCGCGACGAGGGCGCCGACAAGCGCACCAGCGCCCGGCTGCTGTCGTTCGGCGTCAACGGGACGGGGCTGGCCCTGATGGTCGCCCTGTTCGCCAGCACGGGCGGGCTGTCCGGCGGCGAGATCGCGATCGCCGGTGGGACGAGCGCCGTCGGCCAGAAGCTGCTGGAGGCCGTCTTCGGCGACGCCGCCGTGCGCGGGCTCGCCGCGCGTGCGCGGGAGGACCTCGCGGCCCGGGCCGACCGGCTGCTCGCCGTCGAGCAGGAGCGGTTCGAGGCCCTGGTCGCCCAGGTCGCGCCCGAGCCGGGCAGCGCGGCCCAGCTGCGGGTGTCGCTCGCCGCGCTCGAGACGGCCCGGCGGGCCGACCCGGTGCTGGGTCGCCGGTGAGCCGCTCGCTCAGCCTCGCTGACCGGCTCGAGGCGCTGCGGACCGCCGTGGACGCGGCCGGCGACCGCTTCGACACCAGCGGCGCCCAGGTCCTGCTCGACAAGGCCGGCGCGCGGACGGCCCTCGGCGACAGCACGGTGGTGGCCCTCGCCGGGAGCACGGGCAGCGGGAAGTCGACCCTGTTCAACGCCCTCGCCGGAGCGCAGCTGTCCGACCCCGGCGTCCGCCGCCCGACCACCGGCGTCGCCCACGCCGCGACCTGGGGCGGCGACCCCGGCCCGCTGCTCGACTGGCTCGAGGTCCCGCGCCGGCACGCCGTCGAGGCCCCGGCAAGGGGGCTCGACGGGCTGGTGCTGCTCGACCTCCCCGACCACGACAGCACCCGGATGGAGAACCGGCTCGAGGTCGAGCGGCTCGTCGAGCTCGTCGACGTCCTCGTCTGGGTCATGGACCCGCAGAAGTACGCCGACGCCGCGGTGCACGACCGCTACCTCAAGCCCTACGCCGGGCACGCCGGCGTGCTGCTGGTGGTGCTCAACCAGGTCGACCGGCTCGAGGACCCGGCTCCCGTCGTCGCCGACCTGCGCGGGCTCCTCGACGGGGAGGGGCTGGACCGGGTGCCCGTCGTCGGCGTCAGCGCGAGGACCGGGCAGGGGCTCGACGTGCTGCGCGCCGACCTCGCCCGCCGGGTGGACGCCCGACGGGCGGCCAACGACCGGATCGCCGCCGACGTCGTCCGGGCGGCCGAGCAGCTGCGCAGCCAGTGCGGCCCCGCGGGGGGCGAGCTCGGGAAGGCGGAGCGGACCGCCCTGGTCGCGGCGCTGGGCGACGCCGCCGGGGTCCCGACCGTGACGGCGGCGGTGGAGCGGTCGTCGAGGCAGGCGGCCGCGCGGCGCACCGGCTGGCCCGGCCTCCGGTGGCTCGGCAAGCTCCGCCCCGACGCGCTGAAGCGGCTGCACCTGACCGAGGGAGCCCGGACCAGCCTGCCCGTGCCGTCGGGGGTGGAGCAGGCCCGCGTGGTCAACGCCCTGCGGGCCGCCCGCGACAGCGTCGGCGCCGACCTCCCCGAGGGCTGGCGGGACCGGCTCCGCGACGTCGTCGAGACGCGGCAGGCGGCGCTGGCTCCCGCGCTCGACCGGGCGGTGGCGGGGGCGGACCTCGGACTGGCTCGGGAGCCGCGCTGGTGGGGCGCCGTCGGGGCGCTGCAGTACCTGCTGCTCGTCGTCGCCCTGGTCGGCGCGCTGTGGCTGCTCGGCCTCGTCGGACTGGCGTACCTGCAGCTCGACGACGTCGTGCCGCTGCCCCGGGTCGAGCGGATCCCGCTGCCGACGCTGCTGCTCGTCGTCGGGCTGCTGGCCGGGCTGCTGCTCGCCGCCGTCGCGCGGCCCGTCGCGGCGCGCTCTGCCCGGCGCCGGGCGAGGCGGGCGCGCAAGGTGCTGCTGGCCCGCGTGGAGCAGGTCGCCGAGACCGAGCTGTTCGTGCCGCTGCAGGCCGAGCGCGAGGCCTACCGCGGGTTCTGCACGGCTCTGGAGAGGGCCGGTGGCAGGCTGGGCAGGTGACCGCCCCGCTGACCGACCTGCCTCCCCGCCTCCACCTCGGTGGTCAGCCGCTGTCGGTGGTCGGCCGCGCCCGGATCTACGTCTGCGGCGTCACGCCCTACGACGTCACTCACCTCGGCCACGCCGCGACCTTCGTCTGGGTCGACGCCGCGGACCGGCTGCTGCGCCGGCTCGGCGTGCAGGTCGAGGTGTGCCGCAACGTCACCGACGTCGACGACGTCCTGTTCGACGCCGCCACCCGCGCGGGAGCGCACTACGACCGGTTCGCCGCGGTCCAGCAGTTCCACTTCGAGCAGGACATGGCCGCCCTCGGCGTCCGGAAGCCCGCGCACGAGCCGCGCGCGCACACGTTCGTCCCCCAGGTCGTGGAGCTCGCCCAGGCGCTGCTCGAGCGCGGGGCGGCGTACGAAGCGGGCGGCAGCGTCTACGTCCGCGGCGCTGACGTCGTCGCCAAGGCGGGGCTCGAGCGCGAGGAGGCGCTGGCGCTGCTGGCCGACAACGGCGGCCGCGTCGACGACGCCGACAAGGACGACCCGCTGGACCAGGCCGTCTGGCAGAGCAGCACCGCCGACGAGCCCGCCTGGCCGAGCCCCTGGGGGCCCGGCCGTCCGGGCTGGCACGCCGAGTGCACCGCGATGGCGCTCTCGACGTACGGCGCCTCCCTGGACCTGCACGCCGGCGGCGCGGACCTTCGCTTCCCGCACCACGCGTTCGAGGCGGCCCAGGCCGAGGCCGCGACAGGCGTCACGCCGTTCGCGCGCGCGTGGATGCACGTGGGCACCGTGCAGCTGGCGGGGGAGAAGATGGCGAAGTCGACGGGCAACCTCGTCTTCGTGTCGGACCTCATCGCCAGGACCAGCGGTCCGGCAGTCCGGATGCTGCTGCTCGACCGCCGCTACGACGCCGCGTGGGACCACACCGGCGCCGCCCTGGACGCTGCCGCCGCACGGCTGGACGAGCTGCACGCGGCGGCGGGGCAGCCCGGCGGCAGTGAGGCTGCCTCGCGCGAGGTG
>JAODNQ010000152.1 GCA_025464695.1 Frankiales bacterium
CGACGCGCACCGGCACGGTCGGCCGCTCCTACGACGGCCCCGCCAACGACACCCCGTTCGCCGTCGCCATCTCCCTGTTCGCCACGAACCTCATGTGGACGACGTCGGAGATCCTGTTCTCCGGCACGCTGCAGAAGCACCCGAACCTCAAGGTCCTGCTGTCCGAGGGCGGGATCGGCTGGATCCCCTACGTGCTCGAGCGCTGCGACGCGACCTGGGAGAAGCACCGCTGGTACCAGGACATCAGCCGTGAGGACCGGCCCTCGGACCTGTTCAAGAAGCACTTCTGGGGCTGCTTCATCGACGACGTCCACGGCCTGAACAACCGCTACGAGATCGGCGTCGACCGGATGCTGCTCGAGATCGACTACCCGCACTCGGACTCCAACTGGCCGAACAGCCGCAAGCGCGCCGCGGAGGTCCTCGCCGACATCCCGGACGAGGAGGCCCACATGATCTGCGAGCTCAACGCCCGCAAGGTGCTGCGCTTCTAGTCGCCCCCTGTACGCCGACGGCCCGCCAGCTCCAGCAGGCGGGCCGTCGTGCGTCCGGGGTCGGGCGAGGTCAGCGGTTGACCATGCCGCCGTCGACGAGCAGGTCCGCGCCGGTGATCCAGGAGGCGTCGTCGGAGGCGAAGAACAGCGCCGCCTTGACGACGTCCTCGGGCTGGCCGAGGCGCTTGACCTTGAGCGGCGCGAGCATGGCCTCGGTCATGCCGGGGGCCGCGAAGATGTCCTTGGTCCCCGGCGTCTCCACCGGCCCGGGGCTGAGGCTGACCGCCCGGATGCCGAGCGGGCCGCCGGCGTCGGCCAGGCAGTGGGTCATGGCGATGACGGCCGCCTTCGTCGTCGTGTGCGCGATGCCGCTGTCGGCACCGCCGTGGCCGGCGACCGACGCGGTGTTGAGCACGACGCCGCCCCGCTCGGAGAGGTAGGGCCAGGCCGCCTTGGTGACGTAGAAGACCAGGTCGATCTCGTTGCGCATCGTGAACTGCCAGTCCTCGATGCTCAGCTGGGCGATCCCCCCGAACCGGCACGCGGACGCGTTGTTGTACAGGACGTCGATGCGCCCGTAGGCGGCGTACGCGGCGTCGACCCAGGCCGCCGCGGCGGTCGGGTCGCCGAGGTCGACGGGCGCCATGGCCGTCATCTCACCCCCGGCCGCGCGGACCATGTCGACGGTCTCCGCGCTGCCGTCCTCCTTCACGTCGCAGCCCACGACCTTCGCGCCCTCGGCCGCGAACGCGAGCGCTGCCGCCCGGCCCTGCCCGCCCCCGGTCCCGGTGATGACGACGACCTTGCCCTCGAACCTGCCTGCCATGGAGTGCCTCTCGTACGGCCCGGACGGTCCCGGGCTCGGGTCGGTGGGGCCGGAGGACCGGCCGGACGGCGAAGGGCCCGGGACGGCGTCGTCCCGGGCCCTCGCGTGCGCTGCGTGCGGGTCGGTCAGCCCCAGACCACGGGCAGGGCGACGGGCTGGCGCAGGTTGATGCCGCGGATCTCGAGCGGACCGGCGTCGGGGTCGGCGCGCAGGCCGGGCAGCTCGTCGAGCAGCGCGTTGAGGGCGCTGGCCATCTCGAGCTTCGCCAGGTTCATGCCCATGCAGGTGTGCGGCCCGTAGCCGAACGACAGGTTGGGCTTGGCCATGGAGCGGCGGATGTCGAAGGTCTCGGCGTCGGCCCAGATCTCGGGGTCGCGCATCGCCGCGCCCTTGACCATCGTGATGCCGGTGCCGGCCGGGATGACCGTCCCGCGGACCTCGACGTCGCGGGTGGTGAGACGGGCCGCGGTGACCGACACGGGCTCGAAGCGGGTCGACTCCGTGACGGCCTTCATGACGAGGGAGCGGTCGGCCCGGACCTCGTCGAGGACCTCGGGGCGGGTCAGCAGGCAGACCATGAGGTTGCCGAACGAGCGCGTGGTGGTCTCAGCCGCGGCCGGCAGCAGGGAGCGGGTGAAGACGGCGACCTCGTCGTCGGTGAGGCTCTGCCCGTCGACCTCGGTGCGGATCAGGTGGGAGATCAGGTTGTTGCCCGTCGCCCCCTCCGCGCGGCGCTGCTGGACGATCGGCAGCAGGTCGTCGTACAGGTCGCGGACGGCCTGCACGGCGCGGGCCTTGCGCTGCTGGGCCTTCTCGGCCTGCGAGGGGTCGGTGCTGCCGAAGCCCAGCAGGATGGTCAGGGCGTTCGCCTGGAAGCGGTCGAACGCGTCCTCGTCGTCCAGCGGGAAGCCGATGATCTCGTAGATGATCCGGACCGGGAACTGCACCGCGAACTCGGTGAGGTCGAGCTTCGACCCGGACTGCTTGAGCTCGCGCACCATGCTGCGCACCACCGGCTCGACGATCTCGGCGGTCCAGACGGCGAAGTTCTCGCGCCCGAGGCCGGGCATCATCAGGTTGCGCAGGCGGGTGTGCTCCTCGCCCTCGAGCCCGGTCAGCACCTTCCCGACCAGCGGGCGGAAGGCCTCACCGATGATCTCGCTGCTGAACGTCTCGGTGTCCTTGAGGGCCGCCAGGCAGTCGTCGTAGCGGAAGAGGGACACGACGGGGCGCTTGCCGTCGAAGCCGCCCGCCATCGACGGCGTGCCGAACTCGGCGAGGACGTCGCCCTGCATCAGCGGCGACTCGACCCGGCGCTGCGCGAACATCGGGTAGGGGTCGGCCACCTTGCCGGAGGCGAACACCTCCGAGATCTCCTGCATCAGCTCGGAGGCGGTCGGACGGGCGGAGGGGGACTCCGGGGCGATCGTCACGAGGCGGTGTCCTTCTTGGTGACCCAGCCGGCCTGCATCGCCCGCATGGGCGCCACGGTGGGGAGGTGGGCGGTGATGCCGCCGTCGACCGACAGCACCTGTCCGGTGATGTAGCCGGCGAGGTCGGAGGCCAGGAAGACGACGGCGTTGGAGATGTCGCGCGGGACCCCGAGGCGGGGTACCGAGCAGTTGTCGACGAACATGTCGCGGAAGGCCTCGGGGAAGGCGGCCAGGTGCTCCTCGGCCACGATCAGGCCCGGCGCGACGGCGTTGCAGCGCACGCCCTGGGGGCCGTACTGGGTGGCGAGGTCGCGGGTCAGGGAGTTGAGCGCCGCCTTGCCCGCGGCGTAGGCGGTGTTCGCGAGGTCGCCCGCCAGCGACTGGCCGGACGAGATGTTGATGATCGACCCGCCGCCGTTCTGCACCATGAGCGGGACGATGTGCTTCGCGAGGAGCATCGGGCCGGTGACGTTGATGGCGTAGGACCGCTGCCAGAGGGCGAGGTCCATCGAGACGACGTCGCGGTCCGAGCTGGCGAGGCCCGTGGCGCCCGCGTTGTTGTCCAGGACGTCGATGCGGCCGAACCGCTCGACGGCCGCCTGCACCAGGGCCTGCACGCCGGCCTCGTCGGTGATGTCGGTGACGACGCTGGCGACGTCGTAGCCCTTGTCGCGCAGCCCGGTGGTCACCTCCTCGAGCCGCTCCGCCGCGACGTCCGTCAGGACCACCCGCGCGCCCGCTTCCGCAAGCGCGAGGCTCGTGTCGGAGCCGATGCCCCCTGCCGCTCCCGTGACGAGGGCGACCTTCCCGTCGAGCAGTCCCACGACGTCTCCGATGCGCAGTTGTGGATCGAGGCTGTTGAACAGACAGGACGGATACTGCTCAGGTCGCACTGTCCTTGTCAACGGCGTCCGCACTGCGCGCTGCGGCTCGGCGACGGGCCGGCCGGTCCCCGCGCGCCAGGTAGGCGTCGCGTGCGGGGCTCGGCGGCAGCAGCGGCCGGGCCTGCTCGAGCAGGCCGAGGAACAGCACGTCGACCGCGCTGAACCGCTCGCCCAGCAGGTACGGGTGCGCGCTCAGCGCCTCGTCGACCCGCTCCAGCATCGACGCCGACAGCCCGCGCATCGCGGGGTCGCCCTCCAGCCAGCCCTTGGCCTGCATGTACACCAGCGGCTCGGCCACCCCGACCTGGAAGAACAGCCAGGTCAGGTAGTCGCCGCGACCCGGGGCTCCCGCTGCCGGGCCCAGCCCCGCCCCCGGGTGCAGGTCGGTCAGGTGGAGCACGATCGCCCCCGACTCGGTGACGAGCTCGCCGTCGGCCACGAGCGCAGGCGCGTAGCCGTGGGGGTGCGGGTTGCGGGGGTCGGTCCGCCCCTCGGCGTCCGGCGCCGGCGCCACCACGACGACCTCGTAGTCGGCCTCGAGCTCCTCCAGCAGCCAGAGCACGCGCTCGGAGGCAGAACCGGGGGCGTGGAAGAGGGTCAGCACGTCAGGCCTCCGGGCTCTGGGCCGGTGCGGGCTCGGGACGGCTGCTCCGCTTGCACCGGCAGGTCCCGGTCTGGTGGAGCTCGAGCATGTTGCCGTGGGGGTCGTACAGGAAGAGCTGCTGCTGCTCGGCCCGGCCCGCCCGCCAGTGCTCGACCCCCAGGCGCTCCAGCTCGGCCTTCGCCTCCTGCACGTCCGGGACGCCGAGCGCGATGTGGCGGGTGAAGGGGTCGCGGTCCGGCTGGCGCGCGTACTGCGACACGCCCTCGACGCCGAACACGTGGACCTGCGCGTCGCCGGCGGTGTCCAGCCACACGCCCGGCACGCCGGGGATCTGCCGGGTCCCCGGGTCGGGCGTGAGCCCCAGGACGTCGGTGTAGAAGGCGAGCGTCTCAGGGACGGCGTCGGGGTGCATGCGCACGGCCACGTGGTGCAGCTCCAGCCCGCTCAGCGCCACGTCAGGGACCCGCCGTCCGGGACGACGCCAGCGCACCGGCAGGGCCCTCGGGCAGCGGCACGGCCGGCACGCGCGCGTGGTGCGGCTCGAGCGGGATGCGGAGGGCGAGGACGGTGCGGGCGACGCAGGCGTACCAGCCGACGGTGACGACGACCTCCACCGCCTCCCGGTCCCCCAGGTGCTGCTCCACGGCGGCCCAGGTCGCGTCGGTGGCGTCGCCGTCCACGGTGACCTCGTCGACGAGCTGCAGCACCGCCCGCTCCGCGTCGTCGAACTCCTTGCTCGCGCGCCAGTCGGCCAGCGCCTCGACCTGCTCCGGCCGAGCGCCGGCGCGCAGCGCCATCCGGTGGTGGCTGCGCCAGACGTAGTCGCACCGGCACAGCTGGGCGACGCGGAGCACGGCGAGCTCGCCCAGCCCGCGGTCGGCCGCCACCTCCTTGCGCAGGGTCCAGCCGATGCCGATCCAGGCGTCGAGGACCGCGGGCGCGTTGCCGAGCGCCCGGTAGAGGACGGGCACGCCGCCGGCCTCGGCCCGCACCCGGGCGAAGGTCGCCGCCACGGGCCCGTCGTCGGCGTCGTCGAGCAGGGCGACCCGGGCGGGAGAGGGGTCGGGGGGCATGCGCACCTGCCAGGGCTCGTCGGACGGAAGAGACAAAGTCTGGCTGGACTGTAACGTCCGGGTCCACCGTCCTGGAGGAGCTCCGATGACCCGCTCGACCACCGACCTGACCGGACGTGTGGCTGTGCTGACCGGAGCCGCCGGCGGGCTCGGGGCGGTCACCGCGCGCGTGCTGGCCGAGGCCGGCGCCACCGTGGTGCTGGCCGACGTGTCCGCCGACCGCCTGCAGGTGGTCGCCGACCGGCTGCACGCCGACGGGTTCGCCGTGCGGCCGCACGTGGTCGACCTGGTCGACGAGCGGCAGGTCGTCGAGCTGGTCGCGGCCACCGTGCGCGAGCACGGGCGGCTCGACGTGCTGGTGAACATGGCGGCGGCGACGCACCTGGCGCTGCAGGACCCGGCGCTCGGCGAGCTCTCGGCGGAGCTGTGGGACGCGACGCTGGCGGTCAACGCCCGAGGCCCGATGCTGCTGACCCGGCACGCCCTCCCCCACCTGCTGGCGAGCGACAGCGGCTCCGTCGTGAACATCTCGTCCGGGCTGTCGCTGGCGGGAGAGGTCGCCCAGACCGCCTACTCCGCGTCCAAGGCGGCGCTGAACTCGCTCACCCGGGACACCGCGGCCCAGTACGGCGACCGCGGTCTGCGCTGCAACGCGATCGCTGTGGGGATGGTGGCCACCGAGGTCAACACGATGTCGTCCGCGGTGAAGGACCTCGTCGCCTCGCACACCCTGCTGGGCCGGCTCGGCCGCGCCGAGGAGGTCGCGCAGGTGGTCCTGTTCCTGGCCAGCGACCAGAGCTCGTACGTGACGGGCCAGGTCCTGTGCGTGGACGGCGGCATCCTCGCGGCGCTGCCCACGGTCCGCGACCTCAAGGCGCTGCTGCGCGGCTGACGGTCAGCGGCGGTCGCGGTCGTAGTAGCCGTCGACCTTGTCGACGGTCCCTCCGCCGATGCGTGCCTGGATCGAGCGCAGGAACCCGTAGGGGACGACGCGCGGCGGGGCGCTGGCCTCGTCGAGACGCGCCAGCAGCTCCGGTGGCAGCACGAGCTCCAGCGCCCCGAGCGTGTCCTGCAGCTGGTCGGCGCGGCGGGCGCCCAGGAGCACCGTGCCGACGGCCGGCCGCTGCAGCACCCACTGGACCGCCACCTGCGCCGACGACGCACCGACCTCCCGGGCGACCTCCTCCAGCGCGGCGATCACGCGCCACGTCCGCTCGTTCCGCTTGTCGGTGGCGGGGTTGGCGTGCGCCGCCGTGGCGCGGAGCCGCCCCTCGGGCAGCTCCGTCCCGGTCGGGTCGGCCGCCACCGCGGCGTACCGGCCCGACAGCAGCCCGTTGGCGAGCGGCCCCCACGTCATGAGGCCCATGCCCAGCTCCTGGCACAGCGCCGGGAACTCGAGCTCGATCCCGCGCTCGGCCAGCGAGTACTCCAGCTGCAGGGCGACCAGCGGCTCCCAGCCGCGCCACTCGGCCAGCGTCTGCGCGCGGGCGGCGTACCAGGCGGGGACGTCGGAGAAGGCGACGTGGCGGACCTTCCCGGCGGTCACGAGGTCGTCCAGCCCGCGCATCACCTCCTCCACGGGGGTGAGGCCGTCCCACGCGTGCAGCAGGTACAGGTCGACGTGGTCGCGGCCGAGCCGCCGCAGCGAGCCCTCGAGCGCCCGGAGCATCGCCTTGCGGCCGTTGCCCCCGGCGTTGGGGTCGCCGGGGCGGGCGCCCAGCGTGAACTTCGTCGACAGCACGACGTCGTCGGCGACCCCGCGCTCGGCGAGCAGGCGCCCGACCAGCCGCTCGCTCTCCCCGCCGGCGTAGACGTCGGCGGTGTCGACCAGGTTGCCCCCGGCCGCCAGGTAGGCGTCGAGGACGCGCCCGGCCTCCTGCTCGTCGCAGCCCCAGCCGGGCTGGCCGAAGGTCATCGTGCCGAGCCCGAGCCGGGACACCCGCAGACCCGACCGCCCCAGGGTGTGGAAGCGGGGGGAGGCCGCAGCGGTCACGGCAGGGGGCGCTCTCCGGCGCCGCCCGCCGCCGCCCGGATGGCCTCGACCTCGGCCGCGGACGCGGCGGCCGACGCGGCGTCGCCCTGGCCCGGGCGGCCGGCGTCGTAGGGGCCGGCGTCCGGGCGGGAGGCGGCACGGCGCGACGAGGTGGCCCGCCAGGCAAGCAGGCCGGCGAGACCGGCGAGCAGGAGCAGCCAGACGGGACGGACCTCGACGACGGTGCGCCGGCGGACGGTCAGGGGCAGTCCGGCGGAGGTGCTGTGGAGCTCGGGCACGGGGGTCCTCCAGGAGGTGGGGGGTGGGAGTGGGGGCGGTCAGGGGTGCGCGAGCAGGACCTCGCCGGCCTTGGCGACGACCGGCATCGACTCGACAGGTACCCCGATCTGGAGGGCCACTGCTGCGTGGTCCCAGTACTCGCGCCAGGCGACGACGCGGTCATGCTCGTCGAGCTCGAAGACCCCGACGACGTGCACCTCGACCTGGCGCAGGTCCGACAGCATGGTCACGGTGTCGGTGCGCTCGGTGAAGACGGTGCGGCCGACGGAGGCGACCGCGTGCACGACGCAGCGGCACTCCTTGTAGCGGCCCGCCTGGCCCCGCAGCTCCTCGAGGACGGCGTCGCGGCCCCGGTGCACCGTCGCGAGCGGCACCACCGGCTGGTAGGTGGCCTCGGGCGCGAGCAGGCCGCCCACCCGGTCGAGCACGTCCGCGATCTGCTCGGCGTGGAACAGCGCGAGCAGCTCGCGCACCACCTGCTCCTGGCTGGTCTCCTGCGTCGTGGTCATGTGCTGCTCCCTCGTCCTGCGACCGGCACGGTGCCGGGCGCTGCTGCTGCGGGGTGACCCGGACCGGCCGCGACCAGGTCCCGGCCGGCCAGGTGCCCGAACGTCATGCCGAGCGCGATGTAGGAGCCGTGCGCCGGCTCCCGTCCGCGCCACAGCGCGTTCATGTCGAGCCCGCACGCGTACAGCCCGGGGACCGGGCGTCCGGTGTCCTTGTCGAGCACCCGGGCGGCGGCGTCGGTCTTGAGCCCGAGCATCGTCGACGAGCCGCCGGGGAAGACCTGGACGGCGTAGAACGGCGCGGTGCTGATCGGGCCGAGGCAGGGGTTCGGCCGGTGAGTGGGGTCGCCGAGCGCCCGGTCGACCTCGGTCGCGCCCTTGCCGAACTCCGGGTCGACGCCCTCGGCCGCGTAGCGGTCGTTCGCCGCCACCGTCTCCGCGAGCGCGGCCGGCGGGACCCCGATCTTGCCCGCCAGCTCCTCCAGCGTGTCGGCCTGCAGCACGTAGCCGTCGCGGACCATGGCCTTGAGCCGCAGGCCGCCGGGCAGCACCAGCCCGAGCCCGTGCTTCTTGATCGCCACGGCGTCACAGACCAGGTGGGCCGGCACTGCGCCGGTGTCGTGCATGGCCTTGACCAGGGACCCGGACGCCTCGTTGCCGAAGCGGCGCCCCTGCGCGTCGACCGCGATGTAGCCGGGCTTGGGGCGGTCGAGGAAGACGTGCGGGTACTTGCCGAGGGTCCCGTCCCGCTTGTGCAGCACCGACATGACGGCGTACGAGGCGTTGGCGTGGTTGCCCAGCTCGAGCTCTCCCCCGACGTCGAGAGCGGCCCGCATCCCGTCGCCCGTGTTGCTGTCCGGCATCAGCGACACGTGGTGCTCGGGGTAGGGCAGGAACTGCCGGCGCATCTCGAGGCTGCCGGAGAACCCGCCGCTCGCCAGCACGACCCCCCGGCGTGCCCGGACCGTCTGCGTGCGGCCCCCCACCTGGACCTCGACACCGGTGACGCGACCGTCCTCCACGAGCAGGCGCTGGACCGGCGCGGAGCGGCGGACGTCGATGCCCGCGGCGAGGGCGGACTCGTACAGGCGGGCGGCCAGGGCGTTGCCCATCGTGAGGCGGGTCCCGCGGGGGTGCCGCAGCCGGTCGCGGCCGTACCGCAGGACCATCGCCGCCACGTGCCGCGCCGAGGTCAGCGACGACCGGACGCGCAGCAGGTGCGGGACGTCGTCGAAGCTGACCATGAAGCCGAAGGGGGCGTTGAACTCCTTCAGCGGCCGCCGCAGGTGGGCCAGGCGCTCGCCCATCGTGCGCCCGTCGAAGGGCACGGGGCTGAGGAGCCGGCCGTCGAGCACCGCGCCGTCGAGGTCCTGGCGGTAGTCCGCCTCACCCGCGTGCAGGGCGAAGCGGACGTACGGGGTGCGGCTGTGCAGGAAGTCGACCATCTCGCGGGCGCCGTGCACGAACGCCTCGAGCACGTCCTCCCGCACGATGTCCCCGACCAGTGCCCGCACGTAGCGGGCCCCCGCCTCGGGGCTGTCCTGGAAGCCTGCCGCAGCAGCCGGGCTGTTGCCCGGGACCCAGATGCCTCCCCCGGCCCAGGCCGTCGTGCCGCCGACGACGTCGCTCTTCTCGAGCACCAGGACGTCCAGCCCGCCGTCCGCGGCGGTGAGCGCCGCGGTGAGCCCCGCGCACCCGCTGCCGACCACCACGACGTCGACCTCGACCGGGAGGGGAGCGGGCACGGCAGACGGCACGGAGGACCTCGCGCTCGGGGGACGGTGCAGGACAGGTTGCCCTGAAGATGTCACACCCGTCCAGCGGCGTCCCCGGTCAGGCAGCCCGCAGGTTCCGCGCGAGGAGGTCGAGCAGGGCGTCCCAGTGCCGCTGCTCGGCGGCCGCGTCGTGCACCGCCATGTCGGTCATGGTGAAGCCGTGGGTGGCGCCCTCGTAGACCTCGGTGCGGTGACGCACCCCGGCCCCGGTGAGCGCCGCCTCCAGCCGCTCCACCTGCTCCGGCGGCATCGAGGCGTCGTGGTCCGCGTGGCCGGCGTAGACCTCGCCGCGCACGGCGCCGACGAGGGTGTGCAGGCCGGCGGCGTCGTCGGGCGCGAGGTTCCCGCCGTGGAAGCTCGCCGCGGCCACGACGCGGTCGGGCAGCTGGACGGCGGCACGCAGCGCCAGGCCGCCGCCCAGGCAGTAGCCCGTGGTGCCGATCCGGCCGGCGTCGACACCGTCCTGCGCGTCGAGGAAGTCGACGTAGGCCTGGGTGTCGCGCGCGACCACCTCGGGCGGCAGCGACTGCATCAGCGGCCCCAGCTCGACCATCACGCTGGCGCGGTCCTCGGACTGCAGCCGCTGCACGAGGTCCGGCACGACCGGGGCGCGGCCCGCGCGGTAGAAGAGGTTGGGCACGAGGACGGCGTAGCCCTGGTCGGCGATCCGGTCGGCCATCTCCTCCAGCCGGGGCCGCAGCCCGATCGCGTCCATGAAGAGCAGGACGGCGGGGAACGGCCCGTCCCCCTCGGGCCGGACGAGGTAGGCGTCGGCCGTGCCGTCGGGGGTCGGGACGTCGGGGGTGCTGCGGTGCAGGGAGGCGGCCATGTCACGGACCGTACGTGGGCCGCTCACAGCACCGCCCCGCTGTCCTTGAGCGCCGCGATCCGCTCCCAGTCCAGGCCGGCCTCGAGCAGCACCTCCTCGGTGTGCTGACCGTGCTCCGGCGCGCCGCCGGTCGACGGGGGCACGCCGTCGAACTGGACCGGGTTGGTCGCCACCCGGAGCGGGAGGCCGCTGTTGGTGTCGACGTCGCGCAGCACCCCGTTCGCGAGCACCGCGGGGTCGTCGTGCAGCTCGAGCGGGGTGCGCAGCGGCGACCACACGCCCTCGAACCCCTCGAGCGCCTCGACCCAGTGCGCGAGCGGCCGGCGAGCGAAGGCCGCCTTCAGCTCCTGCGTGCACGCGCGCGAGCTCTCGCCCCGGGCCGCGTGGTCGACGAAGCGCGGGTCGTCGGCGAGCTCGGGCCGGCCGAGCCGGCGGACGAGGTCGGCCCAGTGCCGGTCCGACTGCAGCAGCGTGAGGTTCAGGTGCCGTCCGTCCGCGGTGCCGTAGATGCCCACGGTCGGGTTCACGAGGTCCTCGGGGTCGTACCGGAACACGTCCTGCCCCGGCCGCAACGGCGCGGACGCGACGTCGACCGACAGCTGCCAGGCCGCCACCCCGAGCAGGGACACGTCGACGACCGACGGCTCCCCCGTGCGCTCGCGCCGGAACAGCGCAGCGGCGACGCCGCCGGCCAGCGACAGGCCGCCCGTGACGTCGCCGAACCCGGACCGCATGCGCACCGGGTGCTCGTACTCGGGCGCGGTGAGGCTGTGCCCGATGCCGCCGCGCGCCCAGTAGGTGGAGGAGTCGAACCCGCCCTTCTCGGCGTCGGGCCCGCGCTGCCCGTTGCCCGAGCCGCGCGCGTAGACGATCTGAGGGTTGTGTGCCCGGACGTCGTCGACCTCGATCCCGAGCAGCCGGCGCGTGCGGGGCAGCAGGCTGGTGAGGAACACGTCGGCGGTCGCCACGAGCTCGTACAGCACCGCGCGCCCGTCCGGGGTCGACAGGTCCAGACCCAGGCTGCGCTTGCCCCGGTTCGGCACCTCGACCATGTAGTCGACGCCGCCCGCCGCCGGGAGGAAGCCGCTGTTGACGAGCGCCCGCTGCGGGTCGCCCTTGACCGGGTGCTCGACCTTGACGACGTCCGCGCCCCACTCGGCCAGCACCGCGCCGGCCGCCGGCACGAAGGTCCACATGGCGACCTCGAGCACGCGGACGCCGTCGAGCACCCCGCCGCTCACGCGCCCGCCGGCTCCGTCTCGGCGCGCAGGGCGGCCAGCGCCTCCGCCGGGAACATCCGCGCGACGCCCAGGCCGCCGGTCACGTCGATGGACGCGCGGGTCAGGTAGGAGGCCGCGTCGCTGGCGAGGAACAGCACGACGCCCGCGACGTCCTCGGGCTGCGCCATCCGGCCGAGGGGGATGGAGCTCGCGTAGGCCGCCTGGACCTGCTCGACGGTCGCGTGCGGCGCCTGGTGGTCGCGGTGCCGGATCCACTGCCCGGTGTCGACGAACCCGAGGTTCACGCTGTTGACGAGGATGCCGTCCGGACCCAGGGCGCTGGCCAGCGAGTCCGAGAGCGCCATGGCGGCCGCCCGGTTCACCGACGACGGGATGCCGTTGGGCTGCGGGAACTTCCCGGCGACGGCGTTGATGTTGATGATCCGCCCGCCCCCGGCCTCCCGCAGGTGCGGCACCACGGCGCCGGCCAGGCGCAGGTGGGCGCCCTGGATGAGGTTCGCGTGCTCGAGCAGCTGCTCGGCCGTGAGGGTGTCCACCGTGCCGGACCGGCCCTGGCCGGCGTTGTTCACCAGCACGTCGAGGCCACCGAACGCAGCCGCCGCCTCGGCGACGAAGGTCTGCACGTCCGGCGTGCTCCCGACGTCGGTGACGCGGGCCAGCACGTCCTTCGCGCCGCGGGCGCGCAGGTCCTCGGCGACCTCGTCGAGCGCCTCCTTGCCGCGGGCGCAGATCGCGATGCGGCAGCCCTCGTCGGCGAAGGCCCGGGCGATGGCGCGACCGATCCCCCGCGAGGCTCCGGTGACGATGACGCGGCGGTCGGACAGGTCGAGCAGCACGAGGATCTCCAGAGGGTGGGACTACAGCTGCCAGTCGTCCAGCAGCCCGGCGTACGGGTCAGGTCCAGCAGCCTCGGGCCGCGGGGGCGCGGCCGGGCGGGGTCGGACGGGTCGCTCGTCCTGCTCCGAGAGCCAGGTGCGGTGACGGGGGACGTGGCCGTCGTCGACCACCGCCATCTCGGCCTCGCCGGTGGCGAGCAGCGCGCCGGTGGACTCGAGCCGCATCTCGCCCAGCACGTGGAGGCGGCTGCCCTCGCGGCGGACGAGCCGACCCGCGACGACCACAGGCCGGTCCGCGGGGACGGGCAGCAGGTAGCGGACGGTCAGCACCGCTGTCACGGCAGTGAGCCCGAGCCCGCGCGGCAGGCGGCCGAGGACGTCGTCGAACACGGCGCTGGTCCAGCCGCCGTGGGCGATGTCGGGCCCGCCCGTGGCGTCCTGCGGGCAGACCGCCCGCGCGGTCACGGTCTCGCCCCCCAGCTCCCACCCCTCGACACCCAGCCGGCAGGTACCGGCGGGACGGCAGCCGCCGCACAGGAGCGTCACGAGGCACCGGCGACGTCGAGGAAGACCTTGCCGTGCGGCCCGGCCACCTGGGCCGCCCACGCCTGCCCGCCCTGCTCGAGCGGGTACGTCACGCCCGGGACGTGCACGGTGCCGGAGCGGGACAGGTCGAGCAGCCGCAGCCACGCCTCCCGGCGCTCGTCGGGCGTCCGCTGGCCGGTGCCCTGGACGGTGTGGGTGCGGAACAGCAGGTCGCCGGCGGGCACGAGGGCGGTGGGGCCGGCCAGCGTCCCGACGGTGACGACGCGCGCGCCCGGCCGGGTCGCCCGCAGCGCCGCCGAGAACGGCTCCCCGTACACGCCGTCGAGCACGACGTCGAAACCGCCGCCCGACGCCTCGCGCAGGGCCTCGGTGTCGCCGTCGCCGCGCAGCACGACCCCGGCGTCCGCCGTGCCCTCCGCGACGAGGGCGTCCAGCGGTCCGCTGCGCCGGGCCGCCGCGACGACGCGCGCGGCCCCCGCGTGCCGGGCCAGCTGCAGGGCGATCCGGCCGAGGGCGCCGGTGCCGCCGAGCACGAGCACGTTCTCGCCGGGCTGCACCGCGGCGTGCTCCATCGGCAGCAGCGCCCCCGTGCCGGCGATGCCCAGCGTGATGGCGGTGCGGTCGTCCACGTCGTCGGGGACGTCCCAGACCTCCTCGGCGGGCACGAGGGTCTGCTCGGCGCACCCGCCGTGCGGCCGGACCGAGCGCTCTCCGAAGTACACCCGGCGACCGTCCTGCGTCCGGCCCACGCCCTCGGCGCGCACGACGCACGGGAAGCCGATCGGCATGCGGTAGGCCCCGACGACGTCCCAGGCGCCGAGACCGGCGGTGGTCACGTCGATGAGCACGCAGCCGTCTGCCGGCTCCGGGGCGGCGGTGTCGCGCACGTGCGCGGCGCCGCCCTGCTCCTCCAGGACGAGAGCGCGCACGTCAGGCGGTCGCGGTGCGACGGCGCACCACGAGGGCGAGGCCGGCGAGCAGGACGCCGAGGCCGAGCGGAAGGGCGGGGCCGGTGGCCGCGAGGGTCCCGGCCGCCGTGGCCGGGCGGGCAGGCGCGGGTGAGGTGCGAGGAGCCGTGGAGGGCGAGGCAGCAGGGGCCGCTGCCGGGGCGGCGGCGGGCCGGACCGGCGCTGCTGCTCCGCGGGCGGTCGGCCAGGCGGCGGCCGTGAGGCGCACGACCCGGAAGCCGCCGGTCCCGTCGGTGTACCAGACCTCGCGCCGTGCCGGGACGAAGGCGGGCGCGGACACCGAGGCGGCGGTGGTGGTCCCGGGCTGCGGCGGGCTCTCGTACGCCACCTCCTTCGGGTGCAGCGGGTCCCGGACGTCGAAGACGCGCATCCCAGACAGGATGAAGCTGCAGGCGACGATGCCGGGGTCGGTGCGGGACGGTGCCGCGCAGTAGTGCGCCGCGTACCCGCCGAGCGTCGCGTCCGCGCCGGGGTCGTCCTGCTGCTCCGCGTTGTGGGTGCTGCGGTTCGCCTCGAGCCGGATGTCGGAGACCACCTTCGGCGCACCGGCGACGTCGAGGATGCGGACCGCGCCGGCGACCCGGCTGGTGAAGTCGGAGAACTCGTCGAACTCCAGCAGGTACGGGTGGCCGCCGACGGTCAGCGGGACGCTGTTCTGGGGGAAGCTCACGGTCGGCCAGGTGGTGGTGCTCAGCTCGGGCGCCTGCGGCACCGGCGCCCGGTCGCGGATCTGCCGGATGTCGAGCACGCGCAGCCCGGCGGGAGGCAGCAGGTCGCGCGGCGCGCCCCGCGGCGCGAGCACGCCCGGCGGGAACAGCGAGAGGTAGGCGCGGCTGCCGTCGTCGCTGACCGAGACCCCGTGCACGAACTGGGCCCCGACGTAGACCGGCTTCGGCGCCTTCGGGTCGTCCAGGTCGATCGCGACGAGGGTGCTGGTCAGCGCGGAGGTGGCGAAGAAGGTGCGGCCGTCGGGCGACATCCCGCCCTCGTGCCCCGCGATGCCGGTCGGGGTGCTCGACAGCAGGACCGGGTGCCGGCAGTCCTTCTTCACGTCGTACACGTCGAAGATGCCCGGCGCCGTCGCGGCGGTGCCCATGACGGCGACGAGCAGGCCGCGGCGCTGGTTGAGGTCGAGCGACTCGTGCGGGCTCAGCATGGCCGGGGTGGTCAGGCGGGCGGTCAGCCGCGGCCGGGTCGGCTGCGCCATGTCCAGCACCCGGACACCGGGCTGCGCGCTCGTGTAGGGCACGTCGAAGTAGGCGCACTCGTGGCCGGCCGCGTCGACGTAGCGCAGCGTCTTGAAGCCGCCTTCGCTGCCGTACCGGCCGATCGGCGTGGCGTTGCAGCGGTAGCCCTTGGCGGCCCGCCCGTCCTTGCGGTCGGCCGGCTCGACCCGGCCCTGCCGGCCGGTCTCGGGGAGCGAGCCGGCGGCGCAGACCGCGCGGGGCACGGCCGCCGGCTCGACGACGGCCGCGCTGCTGCCGGTCGCGAAGGGCACGAGCGCGCCCGCGCCGCCGAGGAGGGCGACCGACAGGGCGACGCGTCGCAGGGTGCCAGGGGCAGACGTCATCGTCCCTCGGGGATCCGGAGCAGCGGTGTGGATGAGACAGAACCTGCCACAGGTGTCTTGCATCGTCCAGGTCTACCGGCGCGCCGGCCGGTCGACGACCTCCAGCACGAAGGAGATGCCCGGCATCCGCATGGGAGGCGTCGCCACCCTCCGGTAGGTCCGCGTGTCGAACACGTGGATCTCCCCCGGCGGGTCCAGGACAGGACGGTGCGTCCTGGACGGCACGCCCAGCGCTGCTCCCGGGGCGACGCCGAGGTAGCTGAACGCCAGCGCCGTCTGCTTGACCGGCGCGAACGGCTGCGGGCTCACGGCGACGTAGGCGCGGCCGTCCCGGCTGAAGTCGATGCCGCCCCCGTACGCCCCGAGCGGGATGCGCTTCACCACCCTGCTCGTGCGCGTGTCGACGACGCTGATCTGCCCGTCGTCCTGCCCGGGGACCCAGTACTGGCCGCCGTCCGGCGTGAGCTGCCCGACCCACCCGGCGCTGCCGACCGGGATGGTGCGCAGGACGCGCATGTGGGCGGGGTCGGAGACGTCGAGCACGTCGACGTCGTCCCCCTGCACGTACAGGGTCCGGTCGTCCCGCAGCATCATGAGCGTCGACCCGCCGGAGGGTGTCGTCACCCTGCCGAGCTCGGCCCCGGTGCTCGTCGACCAGGAGGTCAGCGTCGAGCTGTCGGCGCCGACCGGCTGCACGGAGAACAGCGTGCGCCCGTCCCGGGACACGAAGAAGTGGCCCAGCTGCGGGTACGTCTTCGTCACCTTGCCGCTGGCGATGTCGATCCGGTACACGTTCCCGAGCGGCAGGTCGTTCGCGTAGAAGGTGCCGTCGCCGCGCTGGATGTCGCTGCCGATGTCGCCGATGGTGCTGCCGATCGTGGTGACCCGACGGACGCTGAGGCTCGGCACGTCGACGGTCGTCACGTGCGGGCTGAAGCCGTCGACGACCATGACGGTGCGGCCGTCGCTGGTGGCGTGCGCGCAGCACGGGCCCTTCGCCTGGACCTCCAGCGTCTTCACCAGCCGGTTCGTGGTGAGGTCGAAGACGGACACCACGTTGGCGCTGAAGTCAGGGGCGAACAGCAGGGGGTGCGGGGCCGGCGCGGGGCGCGTCGGGGCGGCGAGGGCGGAGCCGCCCAGGGCGGCGGCCGCCACCAGAGCGGACAGGGCGACGCGTCGGGCAGTGCGGACGGCGGGCACGGGCATCTCCTCGAGAACGGTGTTCACGCACCGTCCTCCTCGGCGCGCGTCACCGCAAGGGAGGTCAGGCGCGGACGGCGTTGGCGATGAGGTCCGCCGCGTGCCGCCAGCGGGCCTCGCCGAGGTCGCCCGTGCGCACCAGCACCGAGGCCACGCCGGACACCAGGACCCGGAGGTCGTCGGGGGTGACGTCCTGCCGCACCCGCCCCTCGTCCTTGCCCCGCTGCAGCAGCCGTCCCACGAGGCCGTCGAGCTCGTCGGCTCCTCCTCGCGCCGAGCCGGCCGCGGTACTCGCCAGGGCGTCGCCGAGCGCCCGGTCGGTCATCGCATGACCGAGGGCGTCGGCGAGCAGGCCGGCCAGCCCGGCCCAGGCGTCGTCGCCCTCGAGCGCCGCGACCGCGCGGCCGCGGAGCCAGGCCAGCCGGTGCTCGGCCACCGCCGCCACGAGGTCGGCCTTGGTGGGGTAGCTGCGGTAGACCGTCGCCTTGCCGACGCCGGCGCGGGCGGCGATCTCCGGCACCGTGGCGGCCGCACCACGTTCCGCGAACACCTCGAGGGCGGCGCGCAGGACCTTGCCCGCGTTGCGCTCGGCGTCGCACCGCCGTGCCCGCCCCGGAGCGGGCGCGCCGGCCGTGCTCATCCCTGGACGGCGAGGGCCGGCTCGGCGAGCGGACCGGCGGAGCCGGCCTCGGCGAGGAGGTCGGGATGCGCGTGCGGCTCCCGCTTCGGCACGAGCAGCGCGGCGACCGCGGCGACCGCGGTGAGGGCCGCGCTGACGAGCATGGCGTGCGTGAAGCCGGCGTCGGTGGGCAGCCGCCCGCCCGCCGGGATGCTGGCCGACAGCACGCTGGCGGTGACCTGCGTGCCGACGGAGCTGCCCAGGGAGCGGACGAGGACGTTGACCCCGGTCGCCTGCCCCGTCTGCTCCCCGGGCACCGACTCGATGACCAGGTTGGGCATCGCGGCGAACGCGGTGCCGACACCCGTGAACAGCACCAGCCCCAGCCCGAGCACCTGGCCCTGGCTGCCGTGGAAGGCGGCGAGCAGGGTGAGCCCGACCGCCGCGACGCCGGCGCCCAGCGCCAGCGGCACCTTGGCGCCGAACCGCTGGGCGAGCAGTCCGGAGAGCGGCCCGGCCGCCAGCATCGCGAGGGACCCCGGTGCCATCAGCAGGCCCGCACGGGTGGCGTCCACCCCGAAGCCGTAGCCGGTTGACGTCGGCGCCTCGGCCAGGGCCGGGATGAGCAGGAACGCCCCGAACATGCCGAAGCCCACCAGCACCGTGGCGACGTTGATCATCAGCACGCGTGGCAGGACCAGGGTCGGCACGTGGACGAGGGGCTCCGCCGTGCGCAGCTCGACGACCAGCCAGACGGCGAGCAGGACGGCGCCGAGCACGAGCGCGCCGACCGTCCGCGGGTCGCTCCAGCCCCAGACGCCTGCGCGGCTGACGCCGACGAGCGGGACCGACACCGCGACGGCCAGCAGGAGCACACCCGGCACGTCGAAGCGGCCCGGCGTGCGCTCCTGCGACTCCTCCAGGCACAGCCGGGCGGCGACCGCCGCGACGACGCCGAACGCGGCCGAGACCCAGAAGATGGAGCGGAACCCGCCGGAGTCCACCAGCACGCCGCCCAGCGGGAGGCCGATGCCGGCACCGATGCCACCGATCGCGCTGAGCAGGCCGACGGCGCCCGCGACCTTCTCGCGCGGCAGCTCCTCGCGGGCGATCGCGAAGCAGAGCGGGAAGACGCCGCCGCCACCGCCGGACAGCGCCCGTCCGGCGACGACCACCCAGAGGTTGGTGCCCAGGGCCGAGACGACCGACCCGACGACGAACAGCCCGAGCACCACGACGAGGGCGCGACGCTTGCCGAACATGTCGCCGAGGCGCCCCGCGACGGGGGTCGAGACGGCGGCGGCGATCAGGTAGGCGCTCAGCAGCCAGGCGACGTCGGTGGGGTGCGCGTGCAGGCTCGCCCCGATGTCGGACACGGCCGGCACCACGGCCGTCTGCCCGAGCGAGAAGGCGAGGGCGGCCACGGACAGCACCAGCAGGGTGCGGCCGGGACGGGGAGCGACGACGGGCACGCGGGCCTCCTGGAGCGGATCCGGACTCGGGGGTCCGGAACGTAGCACCGAAGCGGACTGTACGGTCCGGTTCGTGCGAGGGCGGAGGCCCTCCCCGGACCGAGAGCGAGCCCGCCCATGACCCCCTCCCCGCAGGACCGCTGACGTGCGCGCCGCCGTCGCTCGCACCCTCGGTCGCCCCGACGTCGTCCGCGTGGAGGAGGTGCCCGAGCCGCCGCTGGTGCCGGGGAGCGCACGCGTGGCGGTCGCGTCCGCGGCGGTCAACTTCCCCGACCTGCTCGTGCTCGCGGGGACCTACCAGGCGCCGGTCGCCCCGCCGTTCACGCCCGGCTGCGAGTTCGCGGGCAGGGTCCTGGAGGTGGCGGACGGCGTGACCTCCGTCGTCCCCGGTGACCTCGTTCTCGGCCTCGCGACGCACGGCGCCTTCGCCGAGCAGGTCGTCCTGGACGCCCGGCGGCTGACCCCTGTGCCGCCGGCCGCGGTCGACCTGGGGCTGGACGTGCTGGCCGCCTTCGGCGTCACCTACACGACGGCGTACCACGCGCTGCGGACCTTCGCCGACGTGCAGCCGGGCGAGCACGTCGCGGTCCTCGGCGCCTCCGGCGGCGTGGGGCTGGCCGCCGTCGACGTCGCCCGGGCCCTGGGCGCCCGCCCGGTCGCGGTCGGGGGCGACCCGGGCAAGCTGCAGGCCTGCCGGGAACTGGGCGCCGTCGCGACGATCGACTACCTGCACGAGGACCTGAAGCTGCGGCTGCGCGAGGTGTCGGGCGGCGGGGTCGACGTCGTCGTGGACCCCGTCGGCGGCCCCTTCGCCGAACAGGCCCTGCGGGCGGTGCGCTGGGGCGGGCGCTACGTGGTCGTGGGCTTCGCCTCGGGGACGATCCCGCGCATCCCCCTGAACCTCGTGCTGCTCAAGGGCGTGCACCTCACCGGCTTCGAGAACCGCACCATCCTCACCGACCTGCCCGACGTCGCGCCGGCGCACCGCGCCGAGGTCCTCGACCTGCTGCTCACCGGGCAGCTGCACCCGCACGTGGGCAGCACGCACCGCCTCGACGACGTCGTCGAGGCCCTGCGCGAGGTCGAGGAGCGGCGCGCCGTCGGCAAGGTGGTGGTGCGGGTCGCCGACGGCGTGTGAGCCCCGTCAGACCACGACCACCCGAGCCTGTCCCAGCGTCTCGCTGCGGCAGTCCTGCGCGTCCACGTCCCCGTCACGGTGCGACTCCACCAGGGCCGTGACGAAGTAGGTGCCGGGGGCGTCGTAGGTGTGCGTGGTGGTCAGCGTCAGCTCGGACTGCGTGCCGTCGACGCCCTCCTGCCGCAGCGGGTAGCTGCCCGAGCCGTCGAGGTCCCACGTGACCGCGATGAGCCGACCGGCGTCCGGGTGCACCTCGGCGTGCACCTGCAGCGTGACCGGGTCGCCGACCTTGACCTCGGTGCGCAGCGCACCGTCGACCGTCACGTTCGCGATCGGCTGCACACCGCCGCGCTCCGCGACGGTCGGCGGCAGGGTCACCTGCCCGTCCACGAAGGAGTACGTCGTGCCCAGCGGCTCGACGCCGTCCTCCACCCAGGCCACGAGGTCCTTCAGCGCCTGGGTCGGGGTGCCGCCGTTGAGGAAGCGCGTGTTCGAGGCACGGTGCGGCTCGGGCGGGACCATGGCGTGCGACGCGTGCTCGGCGTACTCGGTCCACCGGATCCGGAAGTTCTCCGCGGCCCCCGCCGGGCCCTGGCCCTGCAGGACGGCCCGGTGGTACTGCGTGCCCCAGGCCGGCCACACCGACGAGTCGTGGGTGCTGTGCAGCCACATGACCTTGCCCTCGTAGACGCCGGAGTAGCAGACGCCCATGAACGGCGACCAGTCGGCCACCTCGTGGGACGGGTACACGGGCACGCCGTCGACGCGCAGGGACGCGAACTGCGGGTCGTCGTCGAGCAGGTGCGACCGGGCGTAGTAGCAGAAGGCGAGGAACCGGCGGTTGTCCAGGTGCACGCGGTCGCCCGGCTCCACCCCGGCGAAGCGCAGGACGTTGGCGTCACCCGTGCCGTCGCAGGAGAAGACGCTGCCCGCGACCCCGGTGGCGTACAGCTGGCGCCCGGCCGCCGAGCCCGACAGCACCTGCACGCCCGTGCCCAGGCCGTAGCCGCCCTCGAGCCCCTCGACCTCGATGGCGAAGGGGAGGTCGTCGGAGCTCGCGCCGGCCATCATGATGGCCGACAGCGTGCGCATCGTGTGGTGCTCGGGACCGGCGAACTGCGGCAGCGTGTTGAGGTCCTTCGCCGTGTAGGTCCGCACGACCGTGCACGTCTGGTCGAGCAGGTCGTCGCGCACCAGCTCCGGGCAGTCGTGACCGACGTACCCCGGCTCGGTCCAGAAGCGGTCGAAGTACGTGGGGTCGTCGGCGTACAGCTGGTCGGCGAGCGAGGCCCACAGCCAGATCTGGCCCATGGGCTGACTGATCATGAACTCGTTGGTGCGGGGGAAGCCCTGCCGGTACAGCAGCGCGAGCTCCTCGCGCTGGTGCGTGGTCAGCCCCTCGAAGGGGTTGCCGCTCCCGCCGGGCGCCATCCGGTCGGCGAGCGCCACCACCTGCTCGTGGCCGAGCAGCCGCTGCACGTTGAACAGCGTCCCGAAGCCCATGGTGCTGCCGGTCTTGATGCGCTTGGTGTTGCCGGGCGGCCCGATCTCGCCGCCGCTCACGGACGGCAGGCACCCGTCCCAGACGCCCGGCGCGTTCTCCAGGCACAGCGGGGAGCGCCGCCCGCCCCCGCTGCCGCCGTAGACGTAGGAGTGGTGCGGCGCGTGTCCGTACACCTGCTCCGCGAGGTGCTTGGACAGCCGCGCCACCTCGGCGCTGGCCCGGTGCCCGTAGAGGGTCGGGTCGTCGCCGGCGCGGGGGTCGAGCTCGTCGCCGATGTGGCCCTGGTTCGACTCGACGAGGTAGCCGCCCAGCTGCGCGGTGGTGCGGATGGTCTGGAACGCCTCCCCCAGGTACCCGCCCCCGAAGGTCACGACGTGGCCGCCGTTGCCGCCCTCGAGCGGCTGGAACATGCGGCCGCGGTAGTCCTCCTGCGGGGGGTAGTAGAACGCGAAGCGGGTGCTGGTGTCGGCGAAGCCGCCCTGCACGAAGCGGTGCGGGTACGGCGCGTCCCGCTGCTCGTCCACCTCGAGGAACGGGGGGCCGAAGAACGGGTCGGTGACGACGTAGGCGGTGGGATCGAGCACGGGGGTGACCTCCAGACCGGGGCCGGCCTCTGCCGGCACGGCCTCACCGTAGGCCTGGTGTCAACACCGTTCACCCGCACTGCCCGCAGGCGGGAGCTGTCCCACGGGGACCCGGACCGACCTCGGCACCAGCTGTCCCGCGGTGCGGCTGAACTGCTCCAGCTCCTCCGACCGGCGCTCGACGCCGAGCCGGGCCAGGGCGACGGCGAGCACCCCCGCCGACATCACCCCGACGGCGGCGTCGCTGTGGTGGCGGTGCACCCGCTCGCCGATGTCGACCTGGGCCATGCCCTCCGGCCCGACGCGGTCCAGGACGTCGAGCAGCATCCCCAGCTCGAGCCCGTACCCGACCGAGAAGGGCAGCGACGCGCAGAGCGCCCGGCGCAGCGCGACCTCGCCACCGAGCGGCTGGACGAAGCCCGCGAGCTCGGGCCACAGCGCGTTCAGCAGCGGGCGGGCCAGCAGCTCGGTCACGCGTCCGCCGCTGCCCGCGTGCACCAGACCGTCGACGGTGAGCGGGCGGTCGAAGGCCGCCTTGACGAAGCTCACCGACGGCTCGAGCAGCAGCGGCGCCAGCAGCTGCACCACGGTGTCGGGCCGCGACGGCGACACGTCCGCGTCGAGGAACACGAGCAGGTCCGCGTCGGTCTGCAGCTGCGCCCACCACAGGGCCCCGCCCTTGCCGGGGAGCGGGTGCCCGTGCGCCGTCTCCGGGAGGGAGAGCACGCGCGCTCCCGCCTGCCGCGCCACCTCCGCCGTCGCGTCCTCGGACCGGCCGTCGACCACGAGCACCTCGTCGACGAGACCGGCGTCGTGCACGAGGCCCGTCACCACTCCCCCGACGACGCCGGCGACGGTGCGCTCCTCGTCCTTGGCCGGCACGACGACCGCCACCCGCTGCCCCTGCTTGTGTGCCGCCAGCGCCGCCGCGCCCCGGGTCCAGCCGGGTCGGAGCGGCCAGGGCCCGGTCAGCGGCTCGACCACGACGCCACGAGGTAGCCCACGCCGTAGGGCGCGTCGTCGTGGAGCAGCGCGGAGCGCCCCGGTCCGGTGCCCGCCGCTCCGGCGAGGACCTGCCACGCGGCCCGCCCCGAGGCGAGCAGCTCCCGCCCGAGCCCGGCGGGCAGTCCCAGCAGCCGCCCGGGATCGCCGTCGGCGAGGGCCGCCGCGGCCTCGGCGTCGTAGGCCTCGGCCCGGGGGTCGAGGTGCCCGGGGGCCTTCTCCGTGCGTCGAGCGGTCCCGTCCCCGACGACCAGCAGGCGCACCGGGGACGACGCGACCTGGCGACCGAGGGCCGCGCACGCCTCGGGCTCCTCGTCAGCACCGACGCCCAGGAAGCTGCGCTCGCGGTCGGGCGCGACGCCGTCGAGCAGCCAGGCGCCGACCGCCAGGGCCAGCGGCAGCGCGGGGCCCTCTCCCCCGCGCAGGCGCAGGCCGAAGCCGCTCCAGTCCCACGTCCCGGTGCACGGTCCGGTGACCGGCGCAGCGCCGACGACGACGACCGGCTCGTCCCCCCGGAGCAGCTCGGCGACCGCGTCGAGGACCCTCGTCCGCAGCACGGCGTCGACCGGTGCGCTGCCGCCCGCGAGCTCGGGCACGAGCAGCGGGGCGGACGGGACCACCGCGGCGGCGACCAGGCTCACGCCAGCGCCCGGCGCCCGAGCGCGAGACCGGCCCGGCCCGTCACGGCCGCCACCGTGCGGACGGTGCGGACCGTCGCGGCGACGTCGTGCGCCCGGAAGACCCGGGCACCCAGGAACGCGCTGACGGAGGTCGCGGCGAGCGTCCCCTCCAGCCGGTCGTCGGGCGGCAGGTCGAGGGCCTCGCCGACGAAGTCCTTGCGCGACAGCGCCACGAGCACGGGCCAGCCGGTGTCGACCAGCTCGCCGAGCCGCCGCGTGACCTCGAGCGAGTGCCGGCTGTTCTTGCCGAAGTCGTGACCGGGGTCGATGAGCACGGCGTCGGGCCTGACCCCCAGCGACACCGCCCGCTCCGCCAGGCCGACCACCGTGCGCACGACGTCCTCGACGACGTCGTCGTACTGCACGCGGTGCGGGCGCGTCCGCGGCGGCAGTCCTCCGGCGTGGGTGCACACCAGCCCGACGTCGTGGCGGGCGGCGACCTCCGCGAGCTCCGGCTCCCACCCGCCCCACGCGTCGTTGAGCAGGTCCGCCCCCGCCTGGCACACGAGCTCCCCGACGGACGCCCGGTAGGTGTCGACCGACAGCACGACGTCGGGGTGGCGGGCGCGCACCAGCTCGACCAGCTCGACGACGCGCCGGGCCTCCTCCTCCGCGCTGACGTGCTCGCCGGGGGCGGCCTTGACCCCGCCGATGTCGACGATCGCGGCGCCCTCGTCGACCACCTGGTCGACCCGGTCGAGCGCGGCCTGCAGCCCGTAGGTGCGACCGCGGTCGAAGAACGAGTCGGGCGTCCGGTTCACGATCCCCATGACGACCGGCTCGTCCACGGGGAACGTGCGGCGCCCCAGGCGCAGCGGCTGAGCTCTCACCGGAGCGACCGTACGTCAGGCCCGGGAGCTGACCGCCGGCTGCGTGGGGACGCGGTCGACGACGTAGGAGCCGGGGGCCGCCTCCAGCACGGGGAAGCGCTCCGCCGGGTCGACGGCGTCCTGCAGCGGACCCGAGCGGTCCACCGCCCAGGCGGCCCACGGCGTCCACCAGGAGCCCGTCTCCTTGGTCGCGCCGGCCCGCCACGCCTCGGCGTCCGGGCCGGGGGTGCCGCCGACCTGGTAGCTCGCCTTCGGGTTGCCGGGCGGGTTGACCAGGCTGGCGATGTGGCCGCTGTTGCTGAGCACGAAGGTGCTGTCGCCGCCCAGCAGCTGCGTGGTGCGGTAGCAGCCCTGCCACGGCGTCAGGTGGTCGGTGAGCGCGCCGGTCACGAAGGTGGGCACGGTGATCTGCGCGAGGTCGACCGGGGTGCCCAGCACCTTCGTCCCGTGCGGCTGGCACAGGGCGTTGTCCTGGAAGACCTCCAGGAACTGCCGGTGCAGCCCCGCGGGGAGGTTGGTGCCGTCGACGCTCCACGCCAGGATGTCGAAGGCGGGCGGCTGCTTGCCGAGCAGCCACCCGTCCACCAGGTAGTTGAAGACGAGGTCGTCCGGGCGCATGGTGGAGAAGACGAGGCCGAGCGCGGCGGCCGTGAGGATGCCCTTGCGGCGCGAGCTGCCGCGGGCCATCGCCAGCAGGGGCGCGAACGAGAAGGCGCCGAGCGGCGCGGGGACGTCGAAGTCGAGCAGCGTGACGCCGTAGGAGGCGCTGGCGATGCTCTCGTCGCCCTGCGCGGCCAGGTGGTTGAGCACGAGCGTCTGCAGGATGCCGCCGGCGCAGAAGCCCAGCGTGTTGACGTCGGGCGACCCGGTCAGCCCCTTCACCAGCTCGATCACCGAGAGGATGCGGGCGCAGTAGGTGTCGAGGTCCCAGTCGGCCTGGTCCGGGCCCGGGTTCCGCCAGCTGATCATGAAGACCTGCAGGCCCTGCGCGACGGCGTGCTCGACGAAGCTCCGGCCCGGACGCAGGTCCAGGAAGTAGTAGCGGCCGATGGGAGGCGGCACGACGACGAGGGGCCGGCCGTGCACCTGCGGCGTGCTGGGCGAGTAGGCGATCACCTCGGCGACCTCGTCGCGGTGCACCACCACGCCCGGCGTGACCGCCAGCTCCTCCCCGACCGTGAAGGCCGAGCGGTCGGTCTGGGAGGGCATCCCGCCGTTGTGCCGGAGGTCGCCCACCAGGTTCGACACCCCGCGCACCACGCTCGCGCCGCCGGTGTCGAACGCCGTCTTCAGCGCGACCGGGTTGGTGAGCGGGTTGTTCGTGGGGGACAGCGCGCTCGTGGCCAGCGCGGCTGCGTAGCGGACCCGCTCGAGGTCGCGCCAGTCCAGGCCGCCGTCCTCCAGCGCGTCGACGCCGCGCGCCACGCTCTGCCCGACCGCGACGTAGCCCTGGGCGAGGCGCCGGTACAACGGGTTCTCGCTCCACGCCGGGTCGGCGAACCGGCGGTCGCGCGCCGCGGGGGTGAGGCCGTCGGTGCCCACGACGACGCGTCCGAGGTCTCCGGCCAGGCGGGCAGCGCCCTTCGCCAGCGGCACAGCGTGAGTGGCGGCCCCCGCTGCGGCGCGACCGAGGACGGGAAGGAACGCGGGCTGCGGCACAGGCTGCTCCAGGAGGCTCGTGGGGTGGTCCCTGGAGGGTGAGCGTTACTGGACAGTATGGACAGGGACTGTGACCAGCGTCCCCTAGCACAGGGCTCAGGGGCGGACCGAGCCGAGCAGGCCGCGGGGACGGAGCGCCGCAGTGGACCGCACCCTCCAGCAGCCCCGCCAGACGCCGGAGGCGTACGCCGCCTCGTCGAGCAGGCGCAGGGCGCTCCACCGGACGACGTCGAGGTCGGGCCGGCGCTGCCACGCCTCCACCAGCGGGGGCGTCAGGAGCAGCGCCGCGGCGGGCCGGCTTGTGCGGGCCGGCAGCAGCAGGCCGGCGAGCACAGGCAGCGCCACGACCGAGCCGCCACTCCCCAGGCTGCCCAGCACGGACAGCAGGCCGCGGCCGACCGTGCCGACCGAGGCTGCGGCCGCCGGCAGGTGCGGCACCCCGGCCTGCACCAGGCGCCGGTGCAGCCGGGCGACGGGGACCGTGGCGGCGGCAGCGGCACCGCCGGGACGTCCCGCCAGGAGCAGGACCAGCCCGGCCGCGACCCACGGGGACAGCACCAGCGGTGCCAGCCGGTCCGGGTGCCGCACGGCCAGCGGAGCCGCGGACGTGCCGTACTGGTGGCGGCGCCGCAGCCACGCGCCCCAGCGGTCCGGGTCCTCGTGCTCCACCACGACGTCGGGGTCGTACCGGACGGTCCCCCCTGCGTCGTGCAGGCGCCAGACGAGGTCCACGTCCTCCCCGTACCGGAGCGCGGGGTCGAAGGCGGGCCCGTCGGGGAGTGCGCTGCGGCGCACCACGAGGGCCGCGGTCGGCACGTAGGAGACCCGGCTGCCCGGTCGCACCCGGGCCGGTCGGGGCCCGAGGTCGAGCGGCCCCCGGGCGTGCGCGTACCGGCCCAGGACGCTGCCGTGCAGCCGGCTGCGCACCCGGGGCGCCACCGCGACGACGGCCGGGTCCGCGAAGTGAGCCAGCAGGCGCGGCAGCCAGTCAGCAGCAGGGACGCAGTCGCTGTCGAGCAGGGCGACGAACCGGGTCGACGTCGCCGCGAGGCCGGCGTCCCGGGCGCCGCCGGGCCCGAGGCTCGTGTCCAGGCGGAGCAGCCGGGCGTCGTGCACCCGGCACACCTCCGCCACGGCCCCGGGGTCGAGCGAGCCGTCGTCGACCACGAGCACCGGGGTCCGGCCGCCGAGGGCCTCGAGGAGGCGGGCGAGCGCCCCGGTCCGGTCCCTGACGGGCACGACGACGGTCACGGGTGCGTCGCCCGGGGCGGGGTCGGGGTGGACCAGACCCTCGTCGAGGAGCCGCCGGACCAGCTGCCGCTCGGCAGGGGTGCGTCGCGGGCTGCTCCAGACCGCCGACGCCGTCCGCAGCCGCAGCAGCCGCACCGGGTCGCCGCCGAGCAGCACGCGTCCTCCTGCGAGCAGGCGCACCTGGGCGTCCAGGACGAGCGGGAGCGCGTCGGGGACGGTCACAGCGCCAGGCCGCCGTCGACGGCGAGGTCCAGGCCGGTGACGCCTCCGCTCCCCTCCCCCGCCAGCCAGACCAGCGCGCGGGCCACCTCCTCCGGACCGAGCAGCCGCCCGAGCGGCTGCTGCGGGGCGAAGTCCTGGGCAGCGCCCAGCCCGTAGAGGCGGGCGCTCTCGGCGAGGATCCGTGTGTCGGTGGACCCCGGGCTGACGGCGTTCGCGGTGACGCCGAGCGGCCCGAGCTCGACGGCGAGCGCGCGCACCAGTCCGACGACGCCGGCCTTGGCCGCGCAGTAGGCGGCGAGCAGGGGCAGGCCGCGGGTCGCGGCGGCGCTGGCGACGGCGAGGAAGCGGCCGCTGCGCGGGGCGGGTCGGCGCAGCAGCGCGGGGACGGCGACCCGGGCCAGCGCGACGACCGCGTGCAGGTCGACCTCGAGCACCGCCTCGACCTGCTCCGCGGGCTGCTCCCACAGCGGGACGCCGCCGGCCACGACCCCGGCCGCGGCCACCGCGACGTCGAGCCCGCCCAGCTCCTGCTCGGCCACCCGCACGGCCTCGCCCAGCACGGCCGCGTCGCAGGCGTCCCCCACGACCACGCGCACGTGCTCGCCGGCCAGCGCCTCCAGCTCCGCGCGGGTGCCCAGCGCGTAGGGCAGGCGAGGGTCGTCGGTCCCGCGGTCGAGCGCGACGACGTCGTACCCGTCGGCGACCAGCGCCCGGACGGTGGCCGCGCCGATCCCGCGTGCCGCACCGGTGACGAGCGCCGTGCGCCTCACCCGAGCCACCGGTCGAGCGCCTCGACGGCCTCGTCGAGCAGGCGGCGCCCCTCCTCGGCGGAGGCACCGGCAGGGTCACCGAGCACGCCGTTGGGGCTCACCGCGCGGACACCCCCGGCGCGCAGCGCGGGCAGGAGCTCCCGCACTGGGGCGGTCACCCCTGCCACGGGCGTCCCGACCCGCGACGGGTCGAGGGCCAGCTGCAGGGAGGTCTCGGTCCGTCCCGCGTGCGCGTCCCCGCCCGGACCCCACGAGGGTGACCAGGCGCGGACGTCGCGCGAGTCCGCGCGGAGCAGCGCCACGGCGGCGCGGATCGCGTCCGCGTTGCCGCCGTGCGCCGACAGCAGGAGCACCCGCGACCAGGTCGCCGTCGCGGACCGGCACAGCTCCACGAGCAGCAGCTCGAGCGCCGCGGTGCCGAGCGACAGCGTCCCGGGAAAGCCGGCGTGCTCCCCGCTGGCGCCGTAGGGCACCGCGGGAGCGACGTCGACGTCCGGACGGCGCGCAGCGGTCCGCTCGGCCAGGGCGAGGGCGAGGTCGGTGTCGGTGGACAGCGGCAGGTGCGGGCCGTGCTGCTCGGTCGCGCCGAGCGGCACGACCAGCAGCCGGTCGAGCCGACCCTCCGCCTGCGGCCAGGTGAGGTCGGCGACGCTCAGACCACGACTCCCTGCAGCGGCACCGCCGTCGCGCGGGCGTGGTCGCCGAGGCGGCGGGTGAAGCCGTCGGGCACGAGCAGGTCGTCGGCGTCGAGGTCGCGGATGCGGCTCTTGCCGATCCCGAGCAGGCCGCTGTCGATGCCGCTGCGCAGGATGTCGAAGACGTTCTCGACACCGCCCTGGCCGTTCGCGGCGAGGCCCCACAGGTACGCCCGGCCGATCATCACGGCCTTGGCGCCGAGGGCGACGGCCTTGACGACGTCGCTCCCGCGCCGGATCCCGCCGTCGAGCAGGACGTCGACCTCGTGCCCGACCGCCTCGGCGACCGCGGGCAGCGCCCGGATGCTCGCGGGCGTGCCGTCGAGGTTGTTGCCACCGTGGTTGCTCACGCTGATCGCGTCGAAGCCGACGTCGACGGCGTTCTTCGCGTCGTCCAGGCGCATCACGCCCTTCAGCATCAGCTTGCCGTCGTACTGCGACCGCAGCCAGCGCAGGTCCTCCCACGTCGGGAGCGGGGTCTGCATCCACTCGTAGTACGCGCCGAAGAACCCGGGCGCGGGCTCACCGGGCAGCGCCATGTTCGGCGCCGTGAGGTCCGGGAGCGCACCGCTCCTGGCCCACTGCAGCGCCCACCGCGGCCGCAGCGCGACCTCGGGAGCGAACTTCACCATCGTCCGGAAGTCGATCTGCTGCGGGATCGAGGGGCTGCCCCAGTCGCGGCCGTTCGAGAACGACCAGTCGAGCGTCACGATGATCCCCGCGACCCCGGCGGCCTTCGCGCGCTCGATCCGGGCCGCGATCTGGTCGCGCGTGCCGGACCAGTAGAGCTGGAAGAACACCTTGTCGTTGACGGCGACGACGTCCTCGACAGCCTTGCTCGCGAAGCTGCTCAGCCCCATCGCGGTGCCCCGCGCCTGCGCAGCCCGGCCGATCGCGACCTCGCCGTCGGGGTGGACCGCCTGCACGCCCGTCGGGCTGATCATCACCGGGAGCGCGAGCTCCTGACCCATGACCGTCACCGACAGGTCCCGCTCGGTCGCGAGGTTCGCGACGTGCGGCGCGAACCCGAGCTCGCTGTAGGCGTCGACGTTGTCCTCGAGCGTCTTGCCCCGCTCACTGCCGGCCACCAGCGCCATGTAGACGCTCTTGGGCAGCTTCTTCTTCGCGCGGCGCTGGGCCTCCGCGACGGTCTCGAACCAGGCTTCAGCCATGTGCTCAGTCTCTCGAGAGGGTGAGGCCGGCGAGAGGACTCTCGTCGCAGCCCTTGCTGGGGACGGGGGTGTCGGGGCGGCGGACGCTCAGCGTCAGCGGGACGGGTCCGCCACGGACCCCGCCCTTGTGGGAGTGGTCGAGCGACGGCTTCGGGGCCTGGCCCGGCACGACCTTGCTCAGCCCGAGCTCGCCGTAGCCCTTGACGCACTCGGGGTCGGGACCGTCCAGGGGCAGGCCCGTGAAGAACTTGGCCGCCATGCAGCCGCCGCGGCAGGCGTCGTAGGCGTCGCAGCCCGCGCAGGCACCGCCGGACTGCGGCTCGCGCAGCTCCAGGAACAGCGCGCTCTCGCGCCACACCTTCGCGAACCCGCCCTCGCTGCGGACGTTGCCCGCCAGGAACTGGTCGTGGATCGCGAACGGGCAGGCGTAGACGTCGCCGACCGGGTCGATGAGGCAGACGACGCGGCCGGCCCCGCACAGGTTGAGCCCCGGCAGCGCCTCGCCGTAGGCCGCCAGGTGGAAGAAGGAGTCCCCGGTCAGGACACCCTCGCCGTGCGCGACGAGCCAGTCGTAGAGCTCGCGCTGCTGCGCCTGCGTGGGGTGCAGCTCGTCCCAGACGTCCGCGCCACGACCGCTCGGCCGCAGCCGGGTGAGCCGCAGCTGGGCGCCGTAGGTGTCGGCGATCGACTTGAACAGGTCGAGCTGCGGGATGTTCTGCCGGGTGCAGACGACGCTCAGCTTCGGGCTGACGCCGGCGGCGTGCAGGTGCGCCAGCGCCTTCACCGCGGTGTCGAACGAGCCCTGTCCGCGGACGGCGTCGTTGACGTCGGCGGTCGCGCCGTCGATCGAGATCTGCACGTCCACGTAGGAGTTCGCGGCGATCCGCCGGGCGGCCTCGGCGTCGAGCTTGATGCCGTTCGTCGAGAACTTCACGCCGACGTCGTGCGCCGTCGCGTAGTCGAGCAGCTCCCAGAAGTCGCTGCGCACGGTCGGCTCACCGCCGCCGATGTTCACGTAGAAGACCTGCATGCGCTGCAGCTCGTCGATCACGGCCTTGCACTCGGCCGTGCTGAGCTCGCGCGGGTCGCGCCGGCCGCTGCTGCTCAGGCAGTGCGAGCACGCCAGGTTGCAGGCGTAGGTCAGCTCCCACGTCAGGCAGATCGGCGCGTCGAGGCCGAGAGCGAAGTGCTCCACGAGGGGGACGGCGGTGGTCGTCATGCGCGCTCCTGGATCATGTCGGTGGACGCCAGCGTGAACAGCGAGCGCGCGTACTGCGGCAGGTCCTCCGGCGCGAGGCCCGCCTCGACGCAGGCCTCGCGCGCCGACGGTGCGCCGTCGAGCCGCTCGACCACCGCGAGCAGCTGCCGGTCCTTCAAGAACGACAGCCGGCGGGTGCCGAAGTGGTAGAGCAGGGCGCCGAACGGCTCCGGCCGCACGCTCACTCCCGGGCTCACCCGCCACGCGCGGTCGAGCAGCTCAGAGGCGGTCACGGGGGCGGCTAGTAGACGCCGCACATGCCGTCGATGGACACGTCCTCGACGAGCAGGTCCTGCTCCACCAGCTCCTGCTGCACGACCGGCTGAGCGGTCTCGACAGTGGTGTCGGTCGTGGTCTCGACGGTCGCGGTGCTGTCCACAGGGTCCTCCAAGGCAGTGTGAGCGGGGTCACGGCACAGTAGCGGCACCCAGTGCCACAGGTCCAGCCCCTGGCAGGCTGGACCTGCTCGAGAGGAGAGCCCGTGCCGATGCCCGACGACCCGCGCCCCACCGCCCGGCCCGGGCGGCCCGCCGTGACCAGCCGCAGCGAGCTGGAGCAGGTGGCCCTGGGGCTCTTCCGCGAGCGCGGCTTCGAGGCCACCACCGTCGACGACCTCGCCGAGGCCGCCGGCATCGGGCGCCGCACCTTCTTCCGCTACTACGCGAGCAAGAACGACGTCGTCTGGGGCGACTTCGAGACGGGCCTCGCCGAGCTGCGGCGGCACCTCGACGAGGACGAGGGACGGCCCCTGCTCGAGGCGCTGCGGCGGGGCGTCCTGGCCTTCAACACCGTGCCGGTCGAGCACCTCGAGGACCACCGCCAGCGGATGGCCCTGATCCTGCACGTGCCGGCCCTGCAGGCCCACAGCACGTTGCGCTACGCCGCGTGGCGGGCCGTCGTCGCGGACTACGCTGCCCGTCGGCTGGCACAGCCGGCGTCCTCGCTGCTGCCGCAGCTGGTCGGCCACACCTGCCTCGGCGCCGCTCTCACCGCGTACGAGCAGTGGCTCGCCGACCGCGAGAGCGACCTGACCGCGCTGCTCGACGAGGCGCTGTCCGCCCTCGACGGCCGGTGGGCCGACGCACCGGTCACCCCGTCGCGACGACGGACAGGAGCTTCGTGACGACGTGCCCCTCGCCCAGCAGCCGGCCCATGAGACGGCCCTGACGCTCGGCGTCCTGCCACGCCTCGCTGGACCGGTGGCGCCGCTCGACCACCTCGTCGACGCGGTCGACCCGGGCCTGCCACGCCAGCGGGGCGGGCGGGACCTGCGACGCCTCGACCTGCTCCACCAGCACGAAGCCCGCCTCGTCCAGCAGCGCCGCCAGCGACGCGTCCGTGGGGAAGTCGTTGCCGTCCGGCTGCTCCGGCAGCTGCTCGCTGACCTGGACCAGGACGAGCAGCCCGAGCCGTCCCTGCGGACCGAGGACGCGACGCAGCTCGGCCAGCAGGGCCGCCTTCTCGGTGGTCGTGCACAGGACGCCCAGGCACCAGGCGGCGTCGAAGGAGGCGTCGGCGAAGGGGAGCTGCTGCCCCCACGCGGCCACCGTGGGGAAGCCGAACAGCGACCGGGCCGCCTCGCAGGCGCCCACCATCGGCTCGGTGAGGAACGGCTGCGCGCCGTAGTGCTCGGCCGCGTACGCCGCCGGGCCGCCCACGCCCGCCCCGGCGTCGAGGAGCCGCGTGCCGGGCTCGAGCCGGAGCGACTCGCACAGCCAGGCGAGCCCCGCCGGGCTCCCGCTGCCCCGGCAGCCGGCGACCACCGCGAAGTCCTGCCCGAGCTCGGCCACGGCCTCCGACGTCCAGGCCGCGACCGTGTCGAACTCCGTCCGCATCGCGTCGGGGACGTCGTCCCCCGGGGCACCCGTCATGCTGCGACCTCCTGCAGTGCTCGTCCGACCTCGGCCTTGACCTCCGCGGCGTAGCGCTCCCCGCGGTCGGACGCCAGGCCGCTGAGGTTCACGCCCTCGACGCCGTCGACCTCCAGCAGGGCCCGCGCCTCGGCGACGGCGGCCGCGATGCCGGCCGTCACGGGGTCGGGCGCGTCGAGGACCCGCTGGACCTGCACGCCGTCCAGGTGCAGGCCGGGGAACGCCTGCAGGACCCGGGCGGACCGCTCGTCGGTGTAGACCGCCACCCCCGCGACGAACGGGATCGTCACCCCGACCGCCCGGCAGGCCGCGACGAAGGCGGCCACCCCCGCGGGCGAGCCGACGTGGTTGAGCAGGCACAGCGAGGCTCCGGCCCGCTGCTTGGCGAGCACGCGGTGCGGGCGCAGCTCCTGCGGCGGGGCGGACGGCGCCTCCGCGACGGCGAGGGGCAGGCCGGAGGCCGACAGCAGGGAGGTGAGCCGGGTGCTGTCGACGTCGAAGACCTGCGTCACGCCGGGACGGGTGCCGTGGGCCCGCCCGTCGCCGGTCACGCACAGCACGCCGGCCGCGTCGGCGACCCGCAGGCCGTGGGCCTCCTGCTCGAGCACGACGCGGTTGCGGTCGCGGCAGGTCAGCGTGATCCAGGCCCGGCCGCCGCTGTCGCCGACCAGGGCCGCCATGAGGCTGGGCGGGAAGTCCGGCCGGTTCTGGTGCTCGCCCACGAGCACGGCGTCGCAGGACCCCGCGAGGGCGCCGACGACGTCCCGGACGCTGTCGACGTCGTACGGCCGCACGGTCAGGTCGGTGAGCACGCGGGGCGGCGCGGGCACGTGCGCCTCGGCCGCGGGCGGCAGGTCCCACGCGACGGCAGGCTCGTCCACGAACACGCACGGGTGGGGGGCCATCTCGCAGGTCAGGTCCTCCCGGACGCCACCGCACGGGCCGAAGACCATGCGCTTGGGGCAGCCGGGGACGCCGCCCTGCCCGAGCCCGTCCTGGGTCTCCACGCACGCCCTCCCGGTGCGACAGCCGTCGCTCGCCCCGCACCTACCCCGCCGCCGGGTGTCCAACGGCAGCGATGACGAACGGCACGCGGCGGCCGCAGCGACAGGGTCAGGCGTCGACGTTCTCGAACAGGGCCGCGAGGCCCTGGCCGCCGCCGATGCACATCGTCTCGAGGCCGTAGCGCGCGCCGCGGCGGGCCATCTCGCGGGTCAGGGTCGCCAGGATGCGGCCGCCGGTGGCCCCGACCGGGTGACCGAGCGAGATGCCGGAGCCGTTGACGTTCAGCCGGTCGAAGTCGCGCTCGCCGAAGCCCCACTCCCGGGTGCAGGCGAGGACCTGCGACGCGAAGGCCTCGTTGAGCTCGATGAGGTCGACGTCGGCGAGGGAGACGTCGGCGGCGGCCAGGGTGCGCGCGACGGCGGGCACGGGGCCGAGGCCCATGACCTCGGGGCCGACCCCCGCTCCTGACCAGGCGACGAGGCGCACCAGGGGACGCAGCCCCAGCTCGGCGGCCTTCTCCGGGTGCGTGACGACGCAGATCGACGCGCCGTCGTTCTGCCCGCTGGCGTTGCCCGCGGTGACGGTGGCCTCGGGGTCCACGCCGAGCCGCAGGGGCTTCAGCTGGGCCAGGCCCTCGACCGTCGTCCCGCGGCGGACGTGCTCGTCGACGGACACGGTCGTGTCACCCTTCCGGCTCTTCACCACGACCGGGACGATCTCCTCGTCGAACAGCCCGCCGTCGATCGCCGCGATCGCCCGCTCGTGGCTCCGGACCGCGTACTCGTCCTGCTCGGCCCGGCCGATCGCGTACTGGCGCCGCAGGTTCTCGGCGGTCTCGATCATGCCGCCCGGCACCGGGTGGTCCTTGCCGCCGGCGGTCACGCGTCCGCGCACGAGCGCGTCCTGCAGCAGCAGCCCCTGGCCCTTCACGCCCCAGCGCATCTCGCTCGAGTAGAAGGGCGCGTTGCTCATGGACTCCGCTCCCCCGGCGAGGACCAGGTCGGAGGCGCCGCTCGAGACCTGCATCGCCGCGTAGACCACCGCCTGCAGCCCGCTCCCGCAGCGCCGGTCGATCTGCAGGCCCCCCGTGCCGATGTCGAGGCCGGCGTCGAGGGCGGCCACCCGGCCCAGCGCCGGCGCCTCCATCGTCGGGTAGCAGTGGCCGAGCAGGACGTCGTCGACCTGGTCTGCGGGGATCCCCGTGCGCTCCAGGACCCCGCGGAGCACGGCGGAGGCGAGCTGGGCTGCGTGCAGGTCGCGCAGCCCACCGCCGAAGGCGCCGACGGGCGTGCGGACGGGTTCACAGATGACGGCTTCGCGATGCATGGCAACCATTGTGGGCCCCGCCGAGTCCGGCGGGGCAGGTGCCGGTCACGGCCCGCCGCGAGGGACGTGGTCGCATGACCCGGTGACGAGAGACGCATGACCATCACCGGGACGCGGCAGCGCGAGGCCTGGCTGGCGAGACGCATGCCCCCGGTGGAGGAGCTGCGGCCGGGCCTCTGGTCGGTGCCGGTGCCCATCCCCGACAACCCGCTGCGCTACGTCTCGGTCTACGTCCTGGCCCTCGCCGACGGCGGCCTCGGCCTGGTCGACGCCGGGTGGGACAGCGACGAGGGCTGGCAGGCACTGACGGCGGGCCTGGCGGGCATCGGCGCCAGCACGAGCGACGTGCGCGGCGTCCTCGTCACCCACCTGCACCCCGACCACCTGGGGCTCGCCGCGCGCGTGCGGGCAGCCTCCGGCGCGTGGCTGGCCATGCACCCCGCCGACGCGGCCGTCGTCGGTCGATGGAACAGCGAGGGCACCGAGGCCACCCGGGCGAGGCAGGTGGACGCGCTGGTACGGCTGGGCGCTGCCCGGTCGGACGCGGAGAGCGACGTCGCCAGCCTCGAGCAGCTCTCGCTGCTGACCCGCCTCGCCCTGCCCGACCGGCTGCTGGAGGACGGCGACCTCGCCGACCTCAGCGGGTGGCAGCTGCGGGCCGTGCACACGCCTGGGCACACCGCGGGCCACCTGTGCTTCAGCGAGGAGCGCACCGGGCTGTTCTTCTCGGGCGACCACGTGCTGCCCCGCATCACGCCCCACATCTCCAGCGACCCCGACGTCGACCCGGACCCGCTGCGCTCGTACCTGTCCTCCCTGGCGGCCGTCCGCGGCCGGCCGGCCACCGAGGTGCTCCCGGCGCACGAGTGGCGCTTCACCGGCCTCGCCGAGCGGGTGGACCAGCTGACCGAGCACCACGAGCAGCGGCTCCTCGAGCTGGTGGACGCCCTGCAGGCGCACCCGGGGAGCACCGCGTGGGACCTCGCTGCCCACGTGTCCTGGTCACGACCGTGGGAGGCGTACGAGCGCCACATGCGCATCGTCGCGGTCTCCGAGACCGACGCGCACCTGCGGCTGCTGGAGAGCCGCGGCCTGGTGTCGGGCGCGGACACGGGAGCGGTCGCCTGGACCGCCGTGGGGCGGTGAGCCGGCAGCCGCGCACAGCTCAGGACAGGTCGACCTCGCTCCAGTCGAGCGCGTCGAGGTTGACGACCACGGCCTCCTGCGTCGTGCGCGCGATGACGACGACTGCCTCGACGTCCGGGTCGGGGTTCTCCTCCCGGTGCGGCACGAACGGCGGCACGAAGACGTAGTCGCCGGGCGCCGTCTGCAGGCGCGTCTCGACCGGCTCCTCGCCCTCGAGGTCCACGAAGACGAACACCGGACTGCCGGACACGACGTAGATGGCCGTCTCCGACCCGCCGTGGTGGTGGTTGCCGGACGCCGTGGCGGCGGGCACGTGGGTCTGCCCCATCCACAGGCTCTGCGCTCCGACGGTCTTGCCGCTGATGGCCTCGAGGCGCTGCATGCCGGCGGTCTGCGTGGTCTGCCCCACCAGCCCGGAGGGCGCGACCCGGTGCAGGCGCCGGTGGAACGGGTCGATGTCGGCGGGCAGCAGGACGCCGCTCGGGGTGCGGACGCCGTCAGGCGTCGAGCCGGCAGGGACGTGGAGAGCGGGCATCAGGGACCTTCGACGGGGACGGGGACGGGGTGCGGGAGGTCGTGCCGGACAGCCTGCACCGGGACGCGGACCGGCCCGGGGAGCAGCTGCCGCAGGGCGTCGGCGACGGTGCGGGTGAGGTCGTCGGGCAGACCGCGCCGCGCCCACACCGCCAGCGGCAGCGGGCGGGGCCGGGGCAGGTCTGCACAGAGGGTCAGCCCGGAGGGCGTGTGCCCGAGCGTGGCCATCAGCGCGACGCCCTGGCCGGAGGCGACCACGGCGTGGACGCCGGCGAGCTGAGGGGCCTCCGCACTGAGCGTGGAGGCGATCCCGTGAGCGGCGAGGGTCTCGAGCGCCCGGCTGCGCAGCGCGCAGGGGTCGTCGAAGGCGACGAGCGGCAGCGGTCCGGAGGGAGGCGACCAGGAGGGAGCGGCGTACCAGGCCAGCTCGAGCTCACCGACGGGGACGGCGCGGGGGTCGTCGGTCGCGCCGAGCAGCAGTGCCAGGTCCAGCCGTCCGGCGGCCAGGCCCTCGCGCAGCGGCGTGCCCCGGTCGATGCGGAACCGCACGCGGTGGTCGGGGAGCTCGTGCTCCAGCAGCCGGGCGAGGCCGGGGAGCAGCTGGGCGGCGGCGTGCTCCGTCGAGCCGATGACGAGGGCCAGCTCGGACTCGACCCCGAACGCGAGCAGGCTCTCGTCGTGCAGGGCGAGCAGGCGGCGGGCCCGGGCGAGCAGCAGCTCGCCGTCCGGGGTGAAGCGCGAGCCGCGGCCCTGCCGGACCAGCAGGGGGCGGCCGACCGCCGCCTCCAGCCGTCGCACGTGCTGACTGACCGCGCCCTGGCTCAGGTGCAGGGACGTGGCGGCGCGCGAGAAGCCGCCGCAGTCCGCCACGGCCACCAGGCTGCGCAGGGGCCCGATGTCGAGGGTGCGTGTCACGGCTGCGGCCGTCCCGGCAGCGCCGGTACGGGACCGATCAGCGGACGTGATGGGTCACCTCCGCGGGATGTGGTTGGACTTTCCTGAGTCACTCGGTCAAGATACTGCCCATGAGCCGCTCGAGCCACGGAACGCTGACGTGCCGCCGGTGGCTCGACTACGGCCGCTACGACGCAGCGCTGTGTCGCTGACCCAGGCCTGACCAAGCCTGACCCTGCCTGACGCCGCCTGGCCCTGGCGGACGCCGCCTGGCCCTGGCGGACCTCGCCCGACCCTGGCCGACGGACCTGCCGCACCCGGCTGACCCGGACCTCTCCTGGCCGGACCGGTCGTGTCTGCGCGCCGGCCTCGCCGCCTGCCGCCCGCTCGCGGTCCGCCAGCACCCCGCTCTTCCGCGGTGCGTCGGCGCGCGCACCTCTCTGCCCCGCCGTCGCCCTCCCGGGACGGCCAGCCCCCCACGTCCACCCTGAGCTCGAAAGGCAACACCCATGTCCCGCCGCACCCTCAAGCTCGGCGCCATCCTCCTCGGCTCCGGCGGCCCCGGCCAGCACCACGCCTGGCTCGCCCCCGACGTCGCCCCGGACAGCAGCGTCGACGTCCACTGGTACATCGCCCGGGCCCGTGAGGCCGAGGCCGCGAAGTTCGACCTCGTCTTCATCGTCGACAGCCAGTTCATCACCCCGGACTCGCCGAACCACTACCTGAGCCGGCTCGAGCCGCTGACGCTGCTGTCCGCTCTCGCCGTCTCCACCCGCAACATCGGCCTGGTCGGCACGCTCACGACGTCGTACAACGAGCCCTTCAACCTGGCGCGCCGCCTGTACTCGCTCGATCACATCAGTGGCGGCCGCGCGGGGTGGAACGTCGTCACCAGCGGCGACGCCGGCACCGCGGGCAACTACAGCCGTGACGAGCACTACGACTACGCCACCCGCTACGGCCGGGCGCACGAGAGCGTCGCCGTCGCCCGGGGCCTGTGGGACTCCTACGAGGAGGGCGCCTTCCCCCGTGACAAGGAGACGGGCGTCTTCTTCGACCGGAGCAAGCAGCACACCCTGGACCACAAGGGCGAGCACTTCTCGGTCGTCGGGCCCCTCAACCTGGAGCGCTCCCCCCAGGGACAGCCGGTCATCTTCCAGGCCGGCGACTCGGACGAGGGCCGCGACCTCGGCGCCAGCATCGCGGACGCCGTCTTCACGCACGCCCCGACCCTCGAGCGGGCGCGTGCCTTCCGCGACGACCTGCGGGCCCGCGCCGCGGCGAAGGGCCGCGACCCGGAGGAGGTGCTGATCGTCCCGGGGATCTACCCGGTCATCGCCGACACCGACGAGCAGGCCCGCGCCGAGGAGGCCGCCATCCTGGGCGCGAAGAGCTTCGACAAGGGCCTCGCGGAGCTGGGCCGGCCCTTCGGCTGGCACGACTTAAGCCAGTACGACCTCGACGCCCCCTTCCCCGACGTCGCCCACCTCGGCGCCCGCAGCTTCCGCACGCAGGCCGACGCGATCACGCGCAACGCGCAGGAGGGCGGCCTGACGCTGCGCCAGGTGGTGCAGCAGCAGCTCGACGCCCGCCGGTCGCCGTTCGTCGGCTCGCCGCTGACGGTGGCGGACGAGATCCAGCGCTGGTTCGAGGGCGGCGGCTTCGACGGCATCAGCATCAGCGTCACCTCGCCCTCGGAGTTCGCCCGCTTCACCGACCAGGTGCTGCCGATCCTGCGCGAGCGGGGCGTCGTCCGCAGCGAGTACGAGTCCTCCACCCTCCGCGGGAACCTCGGCCTCCCGGTCCCGCAGAACCGGCACACGGCCGCCCGGACGGTCGAGCTCCCCACGGAGCGCGTCCCCGAGGACGAGCCGGTCCCGGTGCTCGTGCCCTGACCTCCCGCAGCAGCCGGACCGTCCGCAGCACCCGGACCTCCCGCAGCAGCCACCGCTCCCGCGCGCCCGACCACCCCGACAGCCCCGACAGCCCCGAACGCCCCGACCACCCCGACAGAGAGACCCTCCCCATGTCCGCACGACCCCCGCTCCTCGCCCGCCGCACCCGGCGCCGCGCCCTGGTCGCCGCCTCGCTGGCCGTGCCGGCGCTGCTCGCCAGCGGCTGCGCCGGCAGCAGCGCGGCCAGCAGCCCCGGCAAGGGACCGGCCACGCTGTCCTGGGCCTCGTCCTACTTCCCCGCGCACTGGGACCCGGTGGTCTCCGGCAGCGGCGCGCAGTTCCGCGAGCTGGCCCTGGTCTACGCCGCGCTGACCCGCACCGACGAGACGGGGGACGCCGTCCCCGACCTCGCCGCGAGCTGGGACTACAACAGCACCGGCGACGTCATCACCTTCCACCTGCGGCCCGGACTGACCTTCAGCGACGGCACCCCGGTCGACGCCGCTGCGGTCAAGGCCGCGATCGAGCGGGCCAAGACGCAGAAGACGTCCGCGGTCTTCGGCGACCTCACCTCCATCGGCTCGGTGACGACCGACGGCGCTCTCGACGTCGTCGTGCACCTGACGCAGACCGACTACCAGGTGCCCCTGCTGTTCGGCGAGCGCGTGCTCCAGATCGCCAGCCCCAAGGCCGCCGCCGACCCGACCGCGCTGGACCAGCAGCCCGTCGGCGCCGGCCCGTTCGTCGTTGAGCAGCTGGTCCCGGGCACCAAGGCGGTCCTCAAGAAGAACCCGCGCTACTGGGACGCGGCGAACATCCACCTCGACGAGGTCGAGCTCGTCTCCGCCCCCGACGCCGCCACGGTCGTCGCCGGGCTGCAGACCGGGGTCTACGACTTCGCGGACATCCCCGCGAGCCAGCGGGCCGCGGCCACGGCAGCCGGCCTGGACACCTTCGTGCAGCCCGGGTTCAACGCCAACAACATCAGCATCAACGTGAACAAGGCTCCCTTCACCGATCCCCGGGTGGTCGACGCCGTCCGGTACGCGATCGACCGCAAGGAGTTCGTCGACAAGCTGACGTTCGGCAGCGGCGAGGCGACCACGCAGCCCTTCCCGCCCGGGTACGTCGCCTACGACCCCCGGTCCGCGGACCTCTACCCGCACGACCCGGCCAAGGCGAAGCAGCTGCTGGCCGCCGCCGGCTTGAAGCCCGGTCAGGTCAGGCTGACGCTCGACATCCCCAAGGCGCAGCCGGACGCCGAGATCGTGCAGTCCCAGCTGGCCGCCGTCGGCATCACGGTCGACATCAGGGTCGACAAGAACTGGGCGACCCCGTTCTTCGCCAAGGACCTGGCCTTCTCGCTGTACGGGACGACGGGCCGCGACTCCGCGGTCCAGACGCTCACGGCGCACTTCGGCCCGAACGGTCCGCTGAACCTCAGCACGCCTTACGAGCCCGCCGGCTTCGAGGCAGCGGTCGCGACGGTGCGACGGACGCCGCTCGACGCGCCGGGCTACCCGGCGGCACTGCAGGCGGCCACGCGGGCCGGGCTGCAGAGCAGGGCGCTGGTGTTCACCTACGCGCCGCCGAACCTCTACGCCAAGAGCAAGCGCGTGTCCGCGCTGCCGGCCAACCCCGGGCACCTCGACCTGACCGGCGTGACGGTCCGGTGACCGCGACATGACCACCGCCTCCGCACCCCTCCTGCTCCCCGACCCCTGGATGCTCGGCGGCCCGCAGCTGCGACGGGCCGCCCGGCGCACCGCGCTGGTCGTCGCCCGCTCCGTCGCGGTCCTCGTGCCGGTGTTCCTGCTCGCCACCTTCGTCACCTTCGCGCTGCGGGACGTCAGCGGGCTGAGCCCCGCGACCCTGCAGCTCGGCGAGGCGGCGACGCCCGAGGCCGTGGACCGGGTCGAGCACGTGTGGGGCCTGGACCGGCCGTTCCTGGCGCAGTACGCGACCTGGTCCCGTGACGTCCTGCACGGCGACCTGGGCCGCAGCTGGTCCAACGGCGCCGACGTCTCGCGGCTCATCGCCGACGGGATCGTCGTCAGCCTGTCGGTCGCCACCCTCGCGCTGGTCGTCGGCGTCGTGTTCGGCTTCGGCCTCGGGACGCTGGCCGCCGTCCGCCGCACCACCTGGGTCGACCGGGCCATCACCGCGGTGCTCACGGTGTTCTCGGTGATGCCGCCGTTCGTGGTGGGGATCGTGCTCGTCGAGGTCTTCGCCGTCGGCCTGCAGTGGTTCCCGTCCGCCGGCTACGTGCCGTTCGCGGCCGGGGTCTCGCCGTGGTTCGCGCACCTGCTGCTGCCGGCGCTCGCCCTGAGCTTCGACACGGTGGCCGACGTCGCCCGGCAGCTGCGCGCCGGACTGATCGGGGCGTACCAGGAGAACTACGTGACGGGCGCCCTCGTGCGCGGGCTCAGCGACCGCCGCATCTTCTTCGGGCACGTCCTGCGCAACGGTGTGGGCCCCGCGCTCAGCGTCCTCGGGCTCAAGTTCCCCGCCCTGATCGGGGGCTCGGTCGTGACCGAGTGGATCTTCGGGCTGCAGGGCTTCGGCCGCTTCGCGAGCGAGGCGGCACAGGCCGGAGACGTGCCGTCGGTCCAGGGCGTCCTCGTGGTGTCGATCGTGCTGGTGGTCGCGTTCAACACGGTGGTCAACGTGGCGCTCGGCAAGGTCACACCGGCCAGTCAGCGGGGGGTCTGACATGGTCCGTCGCGTCCTCGCCCTCCGCACCGGGCGGCTGGCCGTCGCCCTGCTCGGCGTGATCGCGCTGCTGGCCGTCCTCGGGCCGCTCCTCGCCCCCGCCGACCCCCTGGCCAGCTCTCCCGACCTGCTCGCCGGCTTCTCCTGGCACCACCTGCTGGGCACCGACTACCTCGGCCGGGACGTGCTCAGCCGGCTCCTCGCCGGGTCGCGGACCAGCGTGCTCGGAGCCGTGGAGGTCGCCCTGGTAGCCCTCGTCGTCGGCGTGGTCCCGGGCCTGCTGTCGGTCTACCTCGGACGCGTCTTCGAGTGGACCAGCCTGCGCCTGGTCGACACCCTGATCTCGCTGCCGTTCCTCGTCTTCGCGGTCGCCGTCACCGCGCTGCTGGGCAACGGCATCACGCAGGCGATGCTCGTGGTCGGGGTGCTCGTGTCGCCGCTGTTCTACCGGGTCTCCCGCGCCGCCACCCTCTCGGTCGCGCGGTCGCAGTACGTCGAGGCCGCTCTCGTCTCCGGTGCCTCGCTCGGCTGGGTGCTCCGCCGGCACGTCTGGGGCAAGGTGCTGCCGGCCGTCGCCGTCGCGCTCGCGCACACCATCGGCGTCGGCTTCGTCGTCGTGTCCAGCCTGAGCTTCCTCGGCATCGGCGTGCAGCCTCCCGCCCCCACCTGGGGCGGGCTGCTGGCCTCCGACCTGGGCTACCTGCACTTCCAGCCCTGGGCACCGGTCGCGCCGGCCGTCCTGATCATGGCGACCGTCTGGGGCTGCAACCTGCTCGCCGACGCGCTCCGCGACGTCTCGGGCGAGGCCGGCCGGGCCCTCGCCAACACCCAGAAGGCCCGGGCCAACGGCTCGGGCGCGCTCCCCGTCCCCACGAGAGGCAGGACCTGATGTCCACGCTCGTCGAGCACCCGGCTCTGCACCCGCTGCCGGACCCTCCGGCTCCCGCCCCGGTCCTGGCCGTCCGGGACCTGCGCGTGCACGACCGCGTCAGCGACCGGGAGATCGTGCACGGGGTCTCGTTCACCCTGACCCCCGGCGGGGTCGTCGGGATCGTCGGGGAGTCCGGCAGCGGCAAGACGCTGACCTGCCGCGCGGCCCTGGGGATCCTCCCCGCGCACTTCGAGGTGTCAGGCGGCTCGATCTCCCTCGCCGGTCGTGACACCGCCGATCTCACGGCGGCGGAGTGGACCGGCGTGCGGGGGTCGACCATCAGCGCGGTGTTCCAGGACCCCGCGTCCTACCTCAACCCCTCCATCCGGGTGGGCGCGCAGGTGGCCGAGGTGGTCCGCGTGAAGACCGGCGCCTCCCGACGGCAGGCCCGCCGACGCGCGCTCGAGCTGCTCGCCGCGGTCCACCTGCGCGACCCGGCGCTCGTCTACGAGCAGTACGCCTTCGAGCTCTCGGGCGGGATGCTGCAGCGCGTCCTCATCGCGGCCGCGATCGCCGCCGACCCCGCGGTCCTCATCGCCGACGAGGCGACCACGGCGCTGGACGTCACGGTCCAGGCCGAGGTCCTCGACCTGCTGGCCGACCTGCAGGAGCAGACGGGCCTCGCCCTGCTCGTCGTCTCCCACGACCTCGCCGTCGTGGCCCAGCTCTGCGACGAGGTGCTGGTGATGCGGCAGGGCACCGTGGTCGAGCAGGGCCCGACCGCGCAGGTGCTGCACTCCCCGGTCCACGGCTACACGCGGATGCTCCTGGCCGAGCACGAGCAGTACGGCCTGGAGCGCTACCTGGACTCCTCCAGCACCGGGCTCACCCGTGTCGGCTGACCGCCCCGGCCCCGTCCTGGCGGTCCGCGACCTCGACGTGCACTACGGGCCCGCCCGGCACCGCCGCCAGGCGCTGACCGGCGTCGACCTCGAGGTGCACGCCGGGGAGACCGTGGGCCTCGTCGGCGAGACCGGGTCCGGCAAGTCGACCCTGGCCCGCACGGTGCTCGGGCTGGTGCGCTCCACCTCCGGGCAGGTCCTGGTCCAGGGCGTCGACGTCGCCCGGCACTCGTCCCGGCAGTGGCGCGCCCTGCGGCGCCGGGGCGTCGTCCAGTACGTCTTCCAGGACCCGCTGCGCAGCCTCGACCCCGACGTCACGGTCCGCGAGTCGCTGCTCGAACCGCTCCTCGTGCGGGGCGACGACCGCGCGTCGGCGCTCGAGCGGACGCACGCGCTGCTGGACCGCGTGCACCTGGACCAGGACCTGCTCGACCGGCTGCCGGGCGAGCTCTCGGGAGGCCAGCGCCAGCGCGTGGCCGTGGCGCGAGCTCTCGTGACCGAGCCCTCCCTGGTCATCCTCGACGAGCCGGTCAGCGCCCTGGACTCCGCCAACCGCGTCGAGGTGCTCGGGATCCTCAAGGAGCTGCGGAGCACCGGGGTGGCCCTGCTGTTCATCTCGCACGACCTCGGCTCGGTGGCCGGGGTCGCCGACCGCATGGCCGTCATGTACCGGGGCCGGCTCGTCGAGACCGGCGACACCCGCCAGGTCATCACCGCCCCCCAGCACCCCTACAGCCGCCTGCTCCTCGGCTCGGTGCCCACGCTGCGGTCCGGTGCCGCCGACCGCACCGAGCGCAGAGCCCTGCGCGCCGCCGTGCACGCCCTCGCCTGACCCCTCCCGGAGGAGCCTCCCGTGTCCCAGCACTCCCGCCCCACGTCGTCGTCGTCGACCGTGTCCACGTACGCGACGCCCGAGGGGCTCCGCGTCCGCGGCACCGTCGTCGTCGTCCCCGGACGGGGTGAGACGGCCGGCAGCTACGGGCGCCTCGGCCGCCGCCTCGCCGCGGACGCCTACGGGGTCCGGGTCCTCGACCCGCCCCGCTTCGACGACGACGACGTCGAGGGCCCGCTGCGCGACCTCGCCCGGCGGCTCGACGAGGCCCTCGGCGGACCGGTGCAGGCCGCTCCCCTGGTCCTGCTCGGTGCCGACACCGGCGCAGCCGCCCTGTCAGCGCTGGTGGCCCGGCAGCCGGCGGACGCCGCGTGGCAGCCGCAGGCCCTGGTGCTCGCCGGGCTGCCCGGCTACACGGCGCCCGCGCTGGACGGCTGGGACGAGGAGCTCGACGCCCGCACCCGCTGCCCGGTCCAGCGCGCCGTGCTCACCGAGGACGACGGCGTCCAGCGCGGCCGCCTGGGAGCGGCGGTCCCGGCCGCGCTGCTCGACGCCGCCTACGGCAGCACCGCGCCCGTCCCGCACCTGCTGCTCGTCGGAGACGACGACGCGCACGCCGACCGGGAGGCCCTCGCCCGGCTGCTTCGGTCGCTGCCGCAGGCACGCCTGGGCGTGGTCCGCGGCGTCCGCCACGACGTCCTCAACGACCTGCAGCACCGCGCGGTCGCCGCGGAGGTCGTCGGGTTCCTGGAGGCCCTGCGGGAGGGGACGCCCCTGGTCCCGCTCGTCGCGGTGGCGGCGAGCGAGGCGCAGGCGGTGCTCGTCTGACGGCTCACCGGCTGTCCGCGTCCCGACGGCGTGGCGCGTGCGCGCCCTAGCCTGCCGGGGTGGAGCGCTCCGACTGGCTGCTGACCCCGGCGGAGCGCGACAACCCCGCCACGACGCTCGACCGTCGGCACGGGCCCGACGGGCCGGCCTGGACGGAGGGCAACGACGTCCGCGCCCTGGTCCACGGCAGCACCTACTTCGCCCGGCTCCACGACGTCGTTGCGCGTCTGGTGAAGGGCGACCTGCTGTGCTTCACCGACTGGCGCGGCGACCCGGACGAGCGGCTGACCGGCGAGCCCGGCAGCGAGGTCGGGCAGGTGTTCAGCGCCGCCGCCGAGCGAGGCGTGGTGGTCAAGGGCCTGCTCTGGCGCTCGCACCTGGACGGTCTGGCGTACAGCTCCGACGAGAACCGGCACCTCGGGACCGACGTCAACGAGGCCGGCGGCGAGGTGCTGCTCGACCAGCGGGTCCGCCCGTTCGGCAGCCACCACCAGAAGCTCGTCGTCGTGCGCGGGGACGGCGTCGACGTCGCGTTCGCCGGCGGGATCGACCTGTGCCACAGCCGGCGCGACGACCGCGACCACCGGGGCGACCCGCAGGGGCTGAGGATGTCGGAGGAGTACGGCGACACCCCGCCCTGGCACGACGTGCAGCTCGAGGTCCGCGGCCCCGCGGTCGGTGACCTGGAGGCCGTGTTCCGGGAGCGGTGGGACGACCCCGCGCCGCTGGACAACCGCGTGCGCATGGCGGTGGAGCGGCGGCTCGTCAGAGGTGTCGACACCGACGCCAGCGCGCTGCCCCTGCAGACGCCCGACCCGGCCCCGGCCGGCACGTGCACCGTGCAGGTCCTGCGCACCTATCCGGCACGCCGCACCCCGTACCCGTTCGCCCCGCGGGGTGAGCGCAGCGTCGCGGCGGCCTACCGCAAGGCGCTGCGGCGCGCCCGCCGCCTGGTCTACCTCGAGGACCAGTACCTGTGGTCCGCCGAGGTCGCGGAGCTGTTCGCCGAGGCGCTGACGCGCGAGCCCGACCTGCACCTGGTCGGTGTGGTCCCGCGCTTCCCCGACCAGGGCGGTCGGGTCGGTCGGCCGCCGAACCTCGTCGGCCGGCAGGACGCGCTCGACGTCGTGGTGCAGGCCGGAGGCGACCGGGTCCGCGTCTTCGACCTGGAGAACTGCGTCGGCACGCCGGTGTACGTCCACGCGAAGGTCTGCCTGATCGACGACGTCTGGTCCAGCGTCGGCAGCGACAACCTGAACATGCGCAGCTGGACCCACGACAGCGAGCTGTCCTGCGCGGTGCTCGACGACGCGCTCGACCCGCGCGAGCCGCGCGACCCCGCGGGCCTGGGGGACGGCGCCCGCCGCTTCGCGCGGGACCTGCGGCTGGAGCTGTGGCGGGAGCACCTCGACACCGACGACGACGCCGGGCTGGTCGACACGGTGGCCGGGCTCGCCCGGCTCAGCGCGTCCGCCGAGGCGCTCGACGCCTGGCACGACGGCGGCCGCCAGGGCCCGCGGCCGCCGGGCCGCCTGCGCACCCACCACTTCGACCGGCTGCCACCCTTCACCCGGACGTGGGCCCGGCCGCTCTACCACCTCGTGGTGGACCCCGACGGGCGCCCGCGCGACGGCGTGCGCCGCACCTGGCAGTAGCGGAGCGCTGAGCCCTACGGCTCGGGGTCCTCGGGCAGGTCGTCGGAGACGTCCTCGGGAGCGACGCCGACCAGGGCCACCGGCAGGGACCCGGGCCCGCTGCCGCGCAGCCGCACCGCGCGGTCGCCGACCTGCGCCGCGGCGCACCAGCGCTCCGGGCCGCCGATGACGAGGAACTCGTGGGGCGTCCCGTCGACGTCGATGCTCGCGCTCCACCGGTCGGCCCGGACCTCGAACGGGAACGTGATCTCGTCCGGGGCGGACACGGCGCCGTGCAGCCAGTCGGTGAGCAGCCGCCAGGTGTCCATCTCGGCGGGCCAGCCCGTCTCGCCGTCGACCTCGACGTCGTAGCTGCGGCCGCCGTCGACGTGCCGGACGTGGGCGCTGTACGTGGACTCCTCGGGGGTGAGGCCGCCGCCGTGCCCGAAGCCCCCCTGGTAGGCGCGCCCCGCGCCCTGCACGGCGAACAGCCGTCCCAGCCTCCGGGCCGCGTCGATCCACTCGACCTGGTCCTCGTCCCACTCCCGCACGCGGGCAACGTACGTCCTCGCGGCCCGGCTCGTGCAGGGGCGGCTGCACCCGCGCGGAGCGCACCCGTCAGCGGCTCAGCGCCTCCAGCCCGCGGCGGACGGCGTCGTCCTCGGGCACGCCGGTGGCGACCAGGCGGGCGACGAAGCGCTCGAGCGCGTCCGAGGCGGCCGGCTGCTCCAGGCGGAGCTGCCGGGCGCGGTCCTCGAGGGCGGCCGGGACGGCGGCGTCGGAGGTCATGGCGCGACGGTAGGCAGGGCGTGCGACGTCGGGAGGTCTGCCAGGTGAACGGCGGGTGCGGGGAGGGCGTCGCCGAGCTGGCGCGCGTGGCGGTGGCCGGCGGTGGACCCAGGGGCCGCCGCCGCTGACGGCAGGGGCACGGGCCTGCTCGCCCGCGTCGTGCGCGAGGAGCAGCGGCTCAGACGGGGACGGCCCGCCGGAGGTCCGGCGGGCCGTCGGTGGTGCGGGCCTACTCGGTCTCGGACCCCGGGAGGTAGCCGCCGGGGACCTGCGCCGGCGCGTACAGGACGCTGTCGCCCGGGTAGGGAACCCGCCAGCCGTGCGTCTGGTACCAGGTGTACCGGTTCATGAGCTCCGGGTTCGCGGAGTCCGCGACGGCGCCGCGACCCGAGGCCTTCTGGGCCGCGGCCCAGGCCCTCCACTGACCCGCGAGGTCCTTGTCGGCGTCGGGGACCACAGCCACCCGCTGCTGCTGCGCCTGCAGCCGCTGTGCGGCGACGCCCGTGGTGCCGAGCGTGTCCGCACCGCACGCGGGAGCAGGCGTGACGCCCTCGGTCAGCGGCACCTGGTTGGGCAGCGCCGTGAAGGGGGTGAGGTCCGGCGTGTCCGTGAAGGCGCCGTACATGGGTGTGGCGGCGGCGACCTTCTGGTTGAGCGGCTGCGCGCCGAGGATCTGCTCGATCGTCCGCACCACCGTGATCTGGGAGTAGTAGGTGCTGTCGACGACGCCGCGCTGCGCCCAGGGACTGATGACCTGCGCCGGCGCGCGGTGGCCGTCGACGTGGTCCGCGCCGGCCTGGCTGTCGTCCTCGACCACGAAGATCGCGGAGTCCTTCCAGTACGGGCTGTGCGAGATCTCGTCGACGATCCGGCCCACAGCGAGGTCGTTGTCGGCGACCTGGGCCTGCGGGCTGGGCGGGCCGCCCGTGTGGTCGCTGGAGAGCCAGAACGTGTTCAGGCTCGCGGGACCGTTCGCTTCGAAGTCCTGCTTCCAGATCTGGTGGCGGTAGGTGTCGGGGATGTCGGTGTCGAACTTCGGGTAGTCGTGGTTCGTGATCGCGTTGAGCGACGGGATCGGGCTCTGCGTGTCCTGCTTGATGGCCGGATCGGTGAGCGCCGCTGCGCTCCCTCCCTGCTCCACGCTCTTCGTGGCGCAGTAGTAGTCCTGCCAGTCCGCGCCCGCGGGCTTGGTCTCGAACTGCGCGAACTCGCCGAAGTTGCGCGCTGTCCCGCCGGCCGCCTGCACCGCTGTCCACAGGAAGCCCGAGCGCTGGTGGCCGAGGACGTCGTCCTCGGTGTCGTAGCTGCGCAGGTACTCACCGGCGCTGGACTCGGTGTACTCCGGGTCGTCGCCCTGCACGACCCAGTTGTGGCCCTCGGCGGAGTTCGTGCCGATGTCGTAGAGGTTGTCGTACAGGCCGAACTGCTTCGCCAGGGCGTGCTGGTTCGGGGTCACCTTTTCTCCGAACTGGGCCAGCGCGGGGTCGCCGTTGCCCCGCGCGTCGTCGCCGTAGACCTGGTCGTAGGTGCGGTTCTCCTTCACCAGCAGGAACACGTGCTTGATGGTCGACGGGTCGCCGACCCGCTTCGGCACGGCGACGGCGGACTGCCGCGCGCCCTTCGCCTGCTTGACGTCCGTGTCGCTCGGGCCCCAGCCGTTCTGCGCGAAGACCGTCGCGGTCTGCTTGGCCACCTCCTGGTCGCTCGGCAGCGGGAACCGGGTCAGGGAGGCGGTCGTGCTGTGCGTGCCGTGGCCGGTCGCCGGCGTCGTGCCCGGCCCCTGGTCGAACGTCAGCGCCGGCCCGAGCGCGTCGGTCCCCCGGCTGTTGGTGACGACCACCTTCCCGCCCGCGACGGCGACGTCGGTGGGGAAGTAGTCGGTGGGCAGCAGTCCGACGAGGCTCACCGGCTGCTGCGGTGCCGCCGCGCTGTAGCGGTAGACCGCGACGGCGTCGGCCCGTCCGAGGGTCACCAGCAGGTGCCCGTCGGGGGTCGTCGTGATGCCGTCGGGCTGGTAACCGACCGTCGAGCTCGCCCAGGGCTGCGTCGCGATCGTCTGGACCACCTGGTCGGTCGCGGTGTCCACGACCGACACCGTGTCGCTGCCCGTGTCCGCCACGAACAGGGCGCCGCCGGAGGTGTGGAGCGCCGTCGGGTGGAGCCCGACGGCGATCGACCGGACCGCCGCGGCGGGGACGGCGGTGTCGATCACGCTGAGCGTGCCCGTGGTCGAGGTGCCGAGCACCGGGTCCGCCGGCACCCGCGTGCCGTAGGAGTTCATGGTGTGATCGCCCGGCTGGGCGGGCCGCCCGCCCTCGTTGCTCACGTAGAGCCGGCTCCCGACGACGGCGACCTCCCGCGGCGCCGTGCCGACGGGCCAGCGCTCCCGGACCGCACCCGTCTGCGGGTCGACGGCGACGACGGCGTTCTGACCGTTCAGCGGGACGTACAGCGTCGCGCCGTCGGCCGAGAAGACCGACCTGGCGGGCAGTGCGGAGGTGGCGCCGACCTTGGACAGGGCGAAGGTCTTCGAGGCGCCGAGCGTGCCGTCCGGGTGGACCGGGAAGCGCGTCACCCCGTTCGTCTGGGGCAGCCACAGCTGCGTGCCGTCGGGCGAGAACGTCGGGCCGGCCTGGCCCACGCTGCCGTCCGACAGCAGCTGGTCCGCGGTCTTGGCCTTGCCGACCGTCCACACCAGCGCGTAGGTCCGCAGGTCGAAGACCTGCAGCACGATGCTCCTGTCGGTGCTCGTCGCGGCCAGGAAGCGGCCGTCGGCGCTGACGGTCGAGCCCATGAACTTCCCCAGCGGCGACAGCAGCCGGTCGCCGACCGGTGCCAGGAGCTGGTCGTCGGAGACCTGCAGGCCGTCCGGGTACTGCGTGCCGACCTGGTGGGAGCCGAAGACCTCCGTGGAGGCCCAGGCGGCCCCGGTGCCGGTGACGGCGAGGGCAGCCGTGGCGAGGGCGACGAGGCGGCGTCCCGGTCTGGGAGGGTTGTCCCGGCGCTGGCGCGTGACGTGCATGGAGGTGCTCCTTCAGGAGGGAGGTGCGAGCAGGTCGAGCGACCCGTCGAACTGCCAGAGGGGGTTCGGCCCGACGCCGTGCTGCCGGCGGACCTGGAAGGAGCCGTTGACGGCCTGCGGCCCGTCGCCGTCGACGACGTAGCGGCCGTCGGCGGACAGCTCGAGCTGGTAGACGGCCGACCCGGTGGCCGTGGCCCCCGGCAGGTGCCAGGACACGACGCACCGCCAGTCGTTGCCGGGCCCCCGGTCCTCGACTCGCGAGCCGCCCTTGTCGCAGGAGGCGCTGCTGGCGAGCTGCGCCTCGGTCACGTCCGGGCGGGCGAGCTCGCGCGACTGCAGCCGGTAGAGGTGGCCGAAGGCGGTGGCGAGCGACCGCTCCAGCCGCGGCGCGTCGCTGGCCGGGGCGGAACGGACCGCCGGCAGGACAGCGGCGACGACTCCGGCGGTGGCCGCGCCGAGCAGCACGAGCGGCAGGGCGGCCTGCACGAGCACGCGGGGCCCGAGCCCGTCGGAGGCCTGGCCGGTGAAGTCCCGGCGGACGAACAGCGCGAAGGCCAGCGCGGCGGCGGCGACCGTCCAGACGAGGCCGACGACGACGCCGACGACGAGGGGGGTGACCTGCACGGGCTCGCCGAACAGCCCGCGCCAGGTGAGGAGCGCGTAGCCGGGCAGGCTGACGCGCACCGCGAGCGGCAGCGGCAGCAGCTGGGCGACCTGCAGCAGCAGGGCGAGCAGAGCCGGGACCAGCAGGCCCGTCGGCGAACGCCCCAGGGTGACGCTCCCGAGCAGCCCGACCGCGGCGAAGGCCAGGGTCGGGACGACGACCACGAGCCAGGCGAGTGCGACCAGCCGGGCGGCGCAGCCGGGGGCGAGCAGCTGCCCGTCCAGGCCGACCAGCGGGAGGTCGCCGGAGGCGGCGAGGCCTCCGACCACGCTCGACACCGCCAGTCCGGCCACCAGCGCGAGGACGACGGCCAGGCTGGCGAGCGCCTTGGCGACGAACACCCGACCCGCGGACCGGGTCGCGACCAGCAGGTGTCCCCAGGTGCCGAGGCGGTCCTCGACGGCGAACACGTCGCCGGCCACGAGGGACGTGAGCAGCGGCAGCACCCAGCTGCAGCAGAAGGCCAGGACCACGAGCGACCCCGCCCAGCCGCTCGTGGCCATCCAGCGGCCGAAGACCGTGTCGGTGGGCAGCGCGCTCTGCCGGCTGAGGACGCCGACCAGCAGGGCCGGCAGGAGCCAGCAGGTGAGGAGCAGGACCCGGACCCGCCACTGGGCGAGCTGCTTGACCAGCTCGAAGCGGACCGTCCTCGACAGCCGCGCCGGACGCGCCCGCGACAGGGGCGCCGGGGCGAGGACGGTCGACGTCATGCGCCCTGCCCCCGGGACGCTGCGGCCGCCTCGACCAGGGCCAGGAAGGCGGCCTCGAGGGGCGGCACGACCGGGGTGAGCTCGCGGACGCCGGTCCCGGCGCCGACCAGACGGGCGACGAGGTCGTCCAGGGCGGCAGCCGCGCCTCGGACCACCAGCGTGTCGTCGTCGGGGGCGACGACCCCGTCGAGGTCCAGCACCGTCAGGCCGGGCACCGCGGCGGCGGCGCGGCGGGCGGCCGCGGGGTCGGTGGTGCGCACCCGGTGGTCCAGCGGCCCGGAGTCCGCGGCGAGCTTGCTGACCGGTCCGGTGAAGACGACCCGGCCACCGACCAGCAGCGTGACCTCGGCGCAGACCGCCGCCAGGTCCTCCATCCGGTGGCTCGACAGCACGACGGCGGTGCCCTGCCTCGCGAGGTCCGCCAGCAGGCGGTGCACCTGCCGGGCCGCGGCCGGGTCCAGGCCGTTCATCGGCTCGTCCAGCACGAGCAGCCGCGGCCGGCCCAGCAGCGCCGCGGCCAGGCCGAGCCGCTGCCGCATCCCGAGCGAGAACCCGCGCACACGGTCGTCGGCGACGTCCTCGAGGCCGACCCGGGCGAGCACCTCGGGCACCTCGACCCGGGCGACGCCGCGCAGGGCCGCGAGCGCTGCGAGGTTCTGCCTGGCGGTCAGCGAGGGGTAGAGCCCAGGACCGTCGACGAAGCCCGCGACGCCCTCGGGCAGGGCGAGCGCGCGCCCGACCGTGCGGCCCAGGACCTGCAGGCTGCCGCGGTCGGCCACGGACAGGCCGAGCAGCAGGCTCAGGAGGGTCGTCTTGCCCGCCCCGTTGGGCCCGACCAGGCCGTGCACCTGGCCGGCGGGGACGTCGAGGTCGACGCTGTCGAGCGCGAGGACCTCCCCGAACGACGTCGAGAGGCCGCGCGCGCGCACCGTGGGCCCGTCCGACACGTCCGCCTCCTCTGCCTCCGGCTGGTCCTGCTCACACCCGCGAGAAGCTAGGGAGCGGCGCTGGACGGGAGACCACGGCGCGAGGAACGCGAGGTGAAGCCGAGCAGGCGGCGCCGCTCCGGCCCGACCGCTGGTCGACGCGCGACGGGAGGACGCCGTCGACCCGGGTCACTGGGCCAGCAGTGGCCCAGGGGAGGCCGGTCGGCTAGCGGGGAGCGGCCGGAGCCGGGCCGCCGCAGCCGTCGCACACCTCGCGGGTCTGGTCCTTGCCGCACTGGCGGCAGAAGACGCCCATCAGCTGAACCTGCCGACGTGGTACTGCGAGGTCCACATCTCCTGCTCGCGCACGACGTCACCGCTCTTGGTGGCTGCCCACATGGTGTTGCCGCCGGCGTAGACGCCGACGTGGAAGATGCCCTCGTCGCCGTAGGTGAAGATCAGGTCGCCCGGCTGCTTGTCGTCGTGCCCGACCTTGCTGCTCGCCGAGTACTGGTCGCTGGCCGTGCGGGGCAGCTGCGTGCCCTGCTGCCCGAACAGGTACTGCGTGAAGCCGCTGCAGTCGAAGCTGTCGGGGCCGGTCGCCCCCCACGCGTAGGGCTTGCCCGCGTGGTCCGGTGCCTCCCCGAGCGCCCCGCGGCCGGCCGAGGACGAGTCCGGTGCGCTCGACGAGGCCCCGCCTGCGCGCAGCGTCGACGTGCCCCTCCGGAGCGACCTGCTCGCCCGGGTCCCCGCGGCGGCGCGGTCCTGCTCCGCCCGGGCCGTCTGCGCGTCGTCCTCGGCCTGAGCGACCACCTGACGCTGCTCCTCGCGTGCAGCAGCCCGCGCTGCCCGTGCCCTCGCTGCCCGCGCGGCACCGAGCGCGGCCACCCGCTGCGCCGCGGCCGTGCGCGCTGCTGCCGCGTCGTGGACCTGTCGGCGGTGGAGGGCGCTGCCCGCTGCACGCGACCGGCTCGCCCGCCCGAGAGCGGTGTCGCTGCGGGTCATCGACGCCGAGTCCGCGAGGCTGACGGTCGTCGACGGCGACGTGACGTGGCGCTCCTCGCCCTGAGCGTGCTGCTGGACGACCAGGGCGGCGGCCGTGACCGTGGTGATGCTGAGGGCCGCTGCGACGGCTGTGTGTCTGTCGAACATCAGGAGTGCTCCCGGTTCGTACGCCTGCAGGCGAACCGGTCGGGATCTCCGTCCGGCTGGCCCTGTTCGGCGGTCCTGGTCGAGCTCGGACCCCGCTCCCACCCCGGCATCAGGTGCAGCGCCCTGGGACTTCACGGTCGGAGGATGGGATTCGACGTCCCGACCGGGCGCGTGCTGTGCCCGACTCGTACGGCAGACAGTGGTTCGACGATACACACGGACCGGACATCCGCAGGCTCGAGCAGCCGCTCCCGACGCCCCTGCGGCCTGCGGGGACTACGGGTCGACGTCGTCCCAGGTGAAGGCGAGCGCGGCGATGACGTCGTCCGGACCCTCGTGCGCGAGCCGGGACAGCAGGCGGTCGAGCCACTCCCCCGTCGGCGTCCCGGCCTCGTGCCCCGCCGCCTCGACCAGGCGCTGCAGCCCGTCGTCGATGCTCTCGTGGCGTCGCTCGACCAGGCCGTCCGTGAACACCAGCAACCGCGAGCCGGCGGTCATCGGGACGGTGACCACCGGGTACTCGTCGTCCCCGATGCCGAGCGGCAGGCCGGGCGGCAGCGGGACGAAGCGGGTCCCCTCCCGTGCCGCGAGCAGCGGAGGCGGGTGGCCGGCGTTCGCGAGCACCAGGCAGCGGGTCGACAGTCGGCCAGCCCCACGACCACGGTCGCGAAGTGGCCGTCCGCCGACAGGTCGATCTGTCGTGCGCACCGAGCCAGCACGACGTCGGGAGCATGACCTTCGAGGAGGTAGGCGCGCATCGTGAAGTGGAGCCTGGCCATGACGGCTGCTGCGCCGATGCCTCGGCCGGACACGTCACCCACCGCGAAGGCGAACCGGTCCTCGTCGACCTTGACCAGGCTGTACCAGTCGCCCCCGACGTCGACGCCGTCCGCTCCCGCGACGTACCGGCAGGCGACGTCCAGTCCCGGGAGGTCCACGTCGTGGGTGGGCAGCAGCGCGTGCTGCAGGGCCGTGGCGATGGAGCGCTGCTCGGCGTACAGCCCGTCGAGCCGCTCGTACAGCCCCCCGATCGTGGTCGCGGCGAGCTCCGCGGCCCGGTGACGGCGGACGAGGCCGGCGGCCACCAGGGCGGCCGCGATCGTGAGCACCGCGCCGCCGGTGAGGCTGATCCAGGGCAGCTGCCCGCCCAGGCCACCGCCGAGGTCCTGGCTGGCCGTCGTCACGAGCAGGATGCTCGAGTCGCCGAAGGGGACTGCGGGGTGGCGGTGTCGCCGCGCAAGGGCAGCCGTGACAGCGGCAGGTCCGTGGTGGCGAGGGCGTCCAGCCGCGCGGACGTCCCCAGGTAGGACGCGAAGTGCAGGTCGGCGAAGGCGCTGTCGCTCTCGACCGGCACCTGCCGGTCCGCAGGGACGGCCCGTTCCACGTAGACGACGAACCGACCGTCCCGGGGGTCCCCGTCGGCGTACGCGATGCGGGGAGCCGGTTCCGTGTCGACACGCGCGACCAGGAAGGTCTCGCTGCGCGCCGCGCGCTGCACGAGGGCCGCGACCGCCGGAGGTGCGTACGCCGGGGCCACCCCGACGGCCGCGACCTGCACCGCACCGCCGGCCGCGACGCGCCACAGCGAGGCGGCGACGAACGGCGCCCCGTCCCCCGTGTAGTCGGCGATGAAGGACCGGAACGCGGTCGGGCTCCCGTCCGTCGCGCCGGCGATCGTGACGGCGCTGTCGAGGGGACTGCTCAGCTGCACCACGGTCGCGCCGATGACGGCGGCGGCCTGCCGGGTCTGCGTCACGAGCAGCCGGTGCTCGGAGTGGTCGTGGACCTGAGCGGTGAGCACGGTCGCCACAGCCGTGAGCACAGCGCCGACGGCGACCACGGCGGCGGCCGTGCGCAGCCCGGCCGGCGTGCCGCCCGCACGCGCCACAGGTCACGCCCCCGCCCCCGGTGCGGCCGTCCATCACGTCGATCCCGACCCCGACGGCAACCTGTCGAAGGTGCGCGGTGCCGTCGACGGCTGCGTGCCGACGGACGCTGTTCGCCTGCAGGCTCCGCTGACGCAACCTGGCTCCGCTGAGATCGGCCCTCCCGATCCTGAGGAGATCCTCGTGCGCGTCCGCGCCCTGCTCGCCGTCCCGCTCGCCACCGCCGCTCTCGCCGCCGCGGTCGTCCCCGCCCTGTCGACCGGCGCGTCCGCGAAGCAGGCCACGGCGTCGCCGCTGGTCTTCGGTCACCGCGGCGCCTCCGGCTACCGCCCCGAGCACACGCTCGCCTCCTACGACCTCGCCGTGCGGATGGGCGCCGACGTCATCGAGCCCGACCTCGTGTCGACGAAGGACCACGTGCTGGTGGCCCGGCACGAGAACGAGATCGGCGGCACGACGGACGTCGCGACCGTGTTCCCCTCCCGCTCCGCCACCAAGACCGTGGACGGCACTGTCATCAGGGGCGGGTACTTCACCGAGGACTTCACCCTGGCCGAGCTCAAGACGCTGCGGGCGAAGGAGCGCCTGCCGCTCGTCCGGCAGGAGAACACCGTCTTCGACGGCCGCTACCAGGTCCCCACCCTGCGCGAGGTGCTCGACTACGCGAAGGCGGCCAGCAAGCAGTACGGCCGCACGATCGGCGTCGCGCCGGAGACGAAGCACCCGACGTACTTCGACAGCATCGGCCTCAGCCTCGAGGAGCCCCTGCTGGACGAGCTGCGCCAGGCCGGCCTCGACAAGACCACGAGCCGGGTCTACGTGCAGTCCTTCGAGGAGCGGAACCTGCGGGAGCTGCACGACGCCGGCGTGAAGGTGCCGCTGGTGCAGCTGACCAGCACCACGGGCCGCCCGTACGACCACGTCGCCGCGAACGACCCCGAGACGTACGCGCAGATGCAGACGCCCGCGGGCCTGCGCGAGGTCGCCACGTACGCCGACGTCCTGGGCCCGGACAAGGCGCAGGTCTTCCCGCGGGCGAGCGACGGGACGACGTCGTCGCCGTCCCGGGTCGTGAGCGACGCACACGCTGCCGGCCTGCAGGTCGTGCCCTACACGGTGCGCGCCGAGAACCAGTTCCTGCCCGCGCAGTACCGGCGCGGCACCGACCCGAACGCCTTCGGCGACGTGCTGTCGGAGTTCCGCGACCTGTACGGCACCGGGATCGACGGCCTGTTCTCCGACCAGCCCGACCTCGCCCGCCAGGCGCGCGACGGCAGCTGACTCCGACCTCCGGCCGTCGCCGGCAGGTGGTGGGCCAGCGTTGGCCGGCCGTTCACCTGCCCGACGACGGCCGGAGGGGCCTGCTCCCTACCGTCCGCCGGAGCCCGGGGGCACCCCGGGACGACCCGGAGGACGCTGTGAACCGCACTCCCCTGCGCGCGACGGTGATGACCGTCGCCTGCACCGCCCTCGTCGGCGCCGTCGCGCCCGCCGCACTGGCGCAGTCCGCGCCCGCCAGCCCCGTCACGAACGTGATCTACCTGCTGGGTGACGGCATGGGTGTGACCCACATCAACGCCGCCCGCCAGCGCTACGCCGGCGCGGCCGGCCGCCTCGAGATGGAGAAGGCGGACGCGACGGGCAAGGTCTCGACCTACGCCGTCGAGGAGGGCACGAGCACTCCGGCCCTCGTCACGGACTCCGCCTCCGCCGCCACCGCGTGGTCCTCCGGCGTGAAGACCTACAACGCCGCCCTCGGCGTCGACGCCCACGCGAAGCGCGTCGAGACCCTCATGGAGCAGGCCAAGAAGGCCGGCATGCGCACCGGCGACGTCTCCACCGCGGAGATCACCGACGCGACCCCGGCCGCCATGGTCAGCCACGTCCTGCTCCGCGGCTGCCAGGGCCCCGTGTACTCCGACGCCGCCTGCCTCGGCACCACCGCCGACGGCAAGCCCCGCCCGGTGCCCGCCGACCCGACGCTGATCACTCCGGTGGCCGAGCAGATCGCCCGCAACGGCACCGCGGACGTGATCCTCGGCGGCGGGCTCGCCCGCTTCGAGCCCGACGACGCCAAGGCCCTCACCGACCAGGGCTACACCGTCCTCGGCGGCTACGGGGACCCGGCCCTCGCACCCGGGCAGCAGACCGCGCAGACGCAGCGCGTCGCGACCCGCACCGACCTCCAGGGCGTCAGCTCGGACAAGGTCATCGGACTGTTCAACCGGGGCAACATGACCGTGGAGACGACGAAGGCCGCCACCAGCACCGCGGTGGCGCAGGAGCCCTCGCTCGCCGAGATGACCACCAAGGCGATCAGCCTGCTCGACGGCAAGACCCCGAAGGGCTTCCTGCTGCAGGTCGAGGGGGCCCTCATCGACAAGCGCTCCCACGCCAACGACGCCGCGCAGACGCTCGGCGAGATGAAGGCGTTCGACGACGCCGTCAAGGCCGCCACGGCCTTCGCGAAGAAGGACGGCCACACGCTCGTCCTCACGACGGCCGACCACGAGTGCGCCGGCTTCAACATCGTCGAGAAGGGCACGTTCACGAACGCCGAGGCCAAGAACTTCCCGGGCACCGGCAACACCGACGCCGGCAATCCCGCCAACAACAGCGCCACCGTCCGCAGCGGCAGCCAGACCAAGGACGCGGCACGCAGCACAGGCGCGAACAACGCTCCCGGCGCGGCCGTCGGGAACTTCGCCCCGGCCTACTTCCGCACCGCCGACGACCCCGCGGACCTCCCCGACGGCGACCCGCGGGACAGCCTCTGGCTGACCTACCTCTCGGGCAACCACACCGGCGCGGACGTCAACGTGTTCGCGACCGGACCGGGCGCGCAGCGGTTCGCCGGCTCGCAGGACAACACCGACCTCTACCGCAAGATGTTCGACAGCCTGGCGTCGCTGGGCGACGTCCGGCCGTCCGCCTCGGCCTCGCCGACGCCGACCCAGGCTCCTGCGAAGAAGCCGCTCACCTTCCGCACGATCGTCCAGGGCCGCGGGAACGGCAGGGTGCTCGTCGCCCTGAACGACGTCGCCTCCGCGCAGCCGGGCGCGCGCGTCGACCTGTACTACGTGGACCGCGGCGTGCAGAGGTTCGCCCGCCGCCTCACGCTGACCGCCGCCGGTCGCACCACGACGACCCCCGCGACGTTCACGTTCCCCAGAGGCACTTCCCCGACCTTCGTCGTGCGCGTCCACCCGGTCGACGGCGTCAGCGCCGTCACCACCAGCTCGCCGTTCACCGGCTACGCCGGCTAGCCCCGCCGCGCAAGACGAGCCGCCCGAGGACCCTCGGGCGGCTCGTCCCGTCCCGACCCGCCCCTCCCCCGGAAGGCCTCTCCGTGCGCGCCGCCGCGCTGCTCCTGCTCCTGCTCCTGCCCCTGACCGCCTGCTCCGAGGACGCTGCTCAAGTCGCCGTCAGCGCGTCACCACTGGCCGCACCCACGACGACGCCGGGCCCCGGTCCCGCTGCCGCGCCGACCGTGCTGGCGACCCCCGTCCCCCGCGGCACCGTGTCCCGACGGCCCGGCCCCTTCGACGACCGCTTCGGGCTGACCGGCACGCGGCTCGGGCCGGACGGCGTCCACACGCGGGTCGACGTCACCAGCGACGTGAGCGACCTGCTCGCCCTCGAGGTCGTCGCCGACTTCTACGACGCCAGCGGTCGGCTGCTCGGGAGCGGCCGCGCCGAGCACAGCGACGAGCAGATGACCGGCACGCCGGGGCAGCCGGTCGACCTGGTCGTGCCGGCCGCGCCGGCCTGGTCAGGGCGCACCGCCAGCGCTGTCCTGTCGGTGCCCGTCCTGGTCAACGAGTAGCCCGCCTGCCGCCCGCGCTCCCACCCGCGGTGAGGACCGCCTACCGTCGCTGGCGTGAGACCGGTGGACCTGGACGCGGTCGGGGACCTCGTCCGGCAGGTGGCCGCGGAGGTGCACCTCCCGCTGTTCCGCCAGGGCGTGGCCGGTGAGGAGAAGTCCCCCGGCGAGCTGGTCAGCCAGGTCGACCGCGAGGCGGAGCGCCTCCTGGTCGCCGGGCTCCAGGCCATCACGCCGGGGCTGCCCGTCGTCGGCGAGGAGGCGGCCTCCGAGGACCCCCGGCTCCTGAAGGCGCTGCAGGGCGGACGTCCCGTGTGGCTCGTCGACCCGCTCGACGGCACGGCGCAGTTCCTCGCCGGCTCGCCGGACCACGCCGTCATGCTCGCGCTGGTCCAGGCCGGGCAGACCGTCTTCGCGCTCGTGCACCAGCCCCAGCACGGGCGCACCTACACGGCCGAGCGCGGCTGCGGTGCGTGGCGCGACGGCGTCCGCCTCCGGCGCGAGGCCGCCGACCCGCGCGGACTGGCGCAGCTGCGCGGCGGCGTCCTGCGGCGGTTCCTCGACCCGGCGGCGAGGCGGGCCGTCGAGGACAACGCGCACCGCTTCGGGGACCTCACGCCCGGGAGCACCTGCGCGGGGATCGAGTACCCCCGGCTCCTCGAGGGGCAGGCGGACTTCCTGCTGTTCTGGCGCACGCTCCCGTGGGACCACGCCCCCGGCGCGCTGCTGCTGTCCGAGGCGGGAGGCGCTGCGGTGCGTCCGGAGGGCAGCGCGTACCGCCCCGACGACGACAGGAGCGGGCTCCTCGCCGCCGCCGACCCCGCGACCGCCCAGGCCGTGCTGGAGGGCCTGGGACTGCGGGAGCTCTGAGCACCGGCGCGCACCGCGGTTGACCGCCGGCGGAGTGCGCCGGATGCTGCTCGCATGAGCCCGCCGCTGTCCGCCCCCGGGGTGTGGGTCGCGGACCAGCGGGGCGGCGGCCGCGGGGTCCGGGTGTCCTCGCACGTGGAGGCAGGCTTCCTCGTGCTGAGCACGTGGAAGGAGGACACCGTCGTGGCCACCGTGCGGCTCCTGCCGGACGAGGCCGCCGCGCTCGCCGCGGGGATCGCGGAGGGCCTGGACCGGCTCGCCGAGCACGCCGGCGGCGGCCTGGCGCAGCGGCTGACCGCCGTCGAGGCGCGGCTGACGGCCCTCGAGGACGGCCGGCGGCCGGTCCCACCCGGGACGACGGCGGAGGCGGCACGCGGCTGAGTCCGCACCGGCTCGACCGTCTGGCAGGCTGCCGCGATGACCTCCGAGCGCTCAGACCTCGCCCGTGTCGGCACCCTGGCCTCGGTCTCCCTCGACTGCCCGGACCCGTCCCGACTCGCCGCGTTCTACGGCGCGCTGCTGGGGCTCCCCCGGGTGTACGAGGCACCTGACGGCAGCGTCGTCGCGCTGTCCGACGGCGGGGTCGCGGTGACGATGATGCGCGTCGCGGACCACCAGCCGCCCGCGTGGCCTGCCGGCCAGCAGCAGGTCCACCTCGACGTGTCCGTGTCGGAGCTGGAGCCGGCTGTCGCCGCAGCGGTCGCGCTCGGCGCCGTCCAGGCCGAGCACCAGGCGCAGCCGGACCTGTGGCGGGTCCTGCTCGACCCCGCGGGTCACCCGTTCTGCCTGACCACGGTCGGCGCCGACTAGGGACGTGCTCCCGGCTGCGCCGACGCCGCGGCGCCCCTGCCCGACGTCTAGGCAGCGACCGTCGCGGGCCGCACCCGCCCCGCGGTGGCCAGCACCAGCTCCACCAGCCGCTGCGGCCGGTCGCTCATGGGCGCGTGGCCGGCGAGGGCCAGGACCCGGAAGCGGGCTCCGGGGAGCAGCGGCAGGTAGCGCACCGTCTGACCGCTGGCGATCCAGTCGTTGCTGCCCTGCACGAGCAGCACGGGGCAGTCGGGCCGGAACGGCGACGGCACGTCCAGCAGCGTCGACCAGACGAGCAGCCGCCACAGGTCCGGCGAGCCGAAGCCGTCCTCGAGCGACATCGCCTCGTCCGGGCTCGCCCGCCACGGCCGGAGCCGGAGGTTGACCAGCAGCCCCGCGCGGCCCGCGGCACTGCGCGACAGCCGCGGCAGCGCCGGTCGGAGCGCCCGTACGAGGCCGCCGGCGAGCACGAACATGCCGCCCTGCAGGGCCCGCTCGGCCGGCAGGCCGGTGCCGGCAGGGGCGATGGCGACGACCGACAGGGCGCGGCCGCGCCGAGCGAGCTCGAGGGCGAGCCGTCCGCCGAGGCTGTCGCCGAGAAGGTGCACCCGTTCGAGCCCGCGCGCGTCGAGGTCCTGCTCGATGCGGTCGGCGAGCGCCGGGACCGTGGGCCGGACCGGCAGCGGCGGGGCCTCACCCTGACCGGGCAGGTCGACAGCGATCGTGCGGAACCGCTCGGCGAGGAGCGGCTGCAGCGTCGTCCAGTCCCGACGGCTGGTCCCGAGACCGTGCAGCAGGAGCAGCGGCTCGCCGGCGCCGGACTCGGTGGCGGGCAGGGTCTGGGCGACGGTCATGACGTGCTCGTGCCCATGCCCCGAGCCCGCGCACGCGGAGCGAGCATGAGGTGTCCCACTGCGCGGTCGCGCCTCGAGCCGGACGCGGCCGGCCGGTCTCGGCAACGGACGGGTGCGCCGGTCCGCCCTAGCGCTTGCGGTTGAACAGGCCCCGCGGCTGCTCGAGGACGGCGAGGCGTCCCAGGACCTCGTCCAGGTGCCGGCGCAGGTCGGCGACCTCACCGCGGACGACGTCGAGCTCGTGCCGGAGCTCCTGCGCGTCCGCGGGCTCGGCCGGTCGGGCCGGGGTCGGCTCTGCCGTCGGCGGCTCGGGCTCGAGCGGCGCCGCGGTCGCTGCGCGTCGAGGGCGGGCGGTCGTGCTGATCGGGGCCACGGGCCGCGACGCGGACCGGGCTGCGGAGGCCCTCGACGCCGCGACGGGCTTCGACGTCGGCGCGGCCTCCGGCGCGGTCTCAGCCTTCGGCGTCGTCACGGGCTCCGGCGTCACCACGGGCTCGGGCGCCGCCACCGGCTCGGCCGAGGCCTTCGACGTCGCGCCGCGCCTCGTCGCCGCGGTGGTGGGCTTGACCGTCAGGGCGGTCTTGACAGGCTTGACGGCCGCCGCAGGCTTCGCCGCGCCGTTCTTCTCGGTCCCCTGCGGGTGCGCGGCGGCGTACTGCTCCATCACGGCTGCCGGCAGCCGGCCCCGGTCCCCCACCTGCAGCCCCTGCTCGCGCGCCCACACGCGCACGTCCGCCAGACTCGCCACCGTCGCCATAGCGCATGGTCTACCGCACAGGAGCGTGTGGGCGCCGTCCGGGCGGGTGCTTCTCCGCCCCAGGTCCGTGGCCGTGGCGCCGTGCCGGTGGCCGGACGCGCCCTGCCCGGCCGGGCGCTCCCGACGCCGACGCGGCGCCGAGCAGCGCGTCGACGTGCCGAGACGGGCTCGCACCGGCTGCCGGCGTGGTGCACTCTGCGGGTCGCCGGGCGAGGCCCGCCTGGCGGGTCCGGGCTGAGCGCGCACATCTGCTGCCCCGGCGGTGTCTCGAACGGGCAATCTGGGTCTAACGTGCGAGGCGACCGGTTCCCCTGCGACGCCTCGAGCCCGCGTGCGGCGGACCGCGCCGGTCGCGGGCCTCCCGAGGAGGACGCCATGGGCGGGTCCCTCGTGCCCGAGGCCTGGCTCGGCGACGGCGACCGCACCCCGGACGCGGACCCGGGCTGGTCGGAGGCGACCTGGACGAGCGCGGCGCCCGGTGCCCACGGGCTGGTCCGCCCCCGCGTCTCCGCACTGCTCGAGCAGGTCGTCGAGCACCGGCTGGCCCTGGTCGTGGCACCCGCCGGCGCCGGCAAGACGACGGCCGTCGACCACTGGTCGTCGGGCCGCTCCTCCGTCACGGTCTGGCGTCGTGCTCCGCTGCTCGTCGGTCCACCGGGGACGTTGACGGCCGGACTGCGGCGGGCGGTGCGGGACGCGCACGGCACGGCTGGACGCTCGACCCAGCCCCTCGTCGTCGTCCTGGACGACGCGCACGTGCTGGCGCCGCGGGCACAGGAGGAGCTGTCGGACCTGCTGCAGACCGTCCCCGACCACATCGCGGTGCTGCTGCTGTCGCGCGCCCCGCTCGCGCTCGACCTCGCCCGGGCGGAGCTCCCGCGCCCCGTGCACGTCGGCGCCGGGGACCTGCGACTGCTGCCGCACGAGCTGCAGCAGGTGTACACCGCGACCAGCGGGGCGCCCCTGTCCGCGTCCTCGGCCGTCGACCTCAGCGCGCTGACCGGGGGATGGCCCGCCGGCGTGCGCCTGCTCGCGGGCGCGGTGGGCAGGTCCGGCCGCGGCGTGCCGCAGGCCCTGTCCGGAGCCGGTGGGACGCCGTGGGCCGCGGACTACCTCGAGCGCCACGTCCTGGCCGGGCTGTCCGACCAGGACCGCGACCTGCTCGTGCGGACGAGCGTCCTGCCGCTCCTGACCGAGCAGGCCTGCGACACGCTGCTCCGCATCGCGACCGGCAGCTCCCTGCGCGTGCTCGCGCGTGCCGGGGTCCTGGTCCGCGTCCCCGGGGCCATGCCGGCCTACCGCTGCCCCGACGTGCTGCGGCGGCACCTCCTGCACGAGCTCGCCGCACGGCTCGGACCGGACGGGCTGGGGACGCAGCAGGCGAGGGCGGACGCGCTGGTCGAGGAGGTCCCGCCGCCGGACCCCGCCAGCGCCGAGCGGGTCCTGCGCCTGCTCCGCCGCGGGGACCGGCGCGCGGCGCGGGAGCTGCTGCAGGGCCAGGACGGTGCGGAGCCCTCGGCTCCGGTGCGCCTCGCCGTCGCCGCCCTCGACGCGGTGCTCGACCGCGAGCCCGCCGCGGTCCTGGCCGTCGCGGACACCCAGCAGGCGCTGCACGAGGACGGCCGCAGGGACCTCGCCCGGCTGGCCGCGGGGCTCGCCGCGACGCTGGACGGCGCCGAGGGCTTCGCGCTGCAGCTGGCCGACGCCACGACCGGCCGCGACGCCGTGCTGCTGCGGGGAGTGGTCGCGCTGAGCCAGCTGCGCGACGGCCGCGCCGACCCCGGGCTGGTCGAGCAGGTCGCGCAAGACGCACGTGCCTGCGGCGACATCGACGTGGAGGTCTGGGCCCGCGTGCTCCACGCCCTCGTCGCGGCCTCCGCGCAGCTGCCGGACGCGGAGGAGGCCGCCGTGACCGCCGAGGCGCTGGCTCGTCGCGCTGACCTCCCCGCCGCGTCCGCCGTCGCGTGCGCCGCGCTCGCCCTCGCCCGCCCCGGCCGAGGGGCCGCCGACCTGCTCGCGCTGGCCCGCAGCGAGAGCGCCCTCTCGGGCCTGGACTGCCTGCCCTGGACCTGGCTGGCTCCACCGGCGTCGCCGGTGACCACCCGTCCCTCGGGGGCGCGTCCGAGCGGGGTCGCGGTGGGGTGCTTCGGCGCGTTCCGCCTGAGCGTCGACGGTGTGCCCGTCGACACGACGTCGGTCCGCCCGCGCGTCCGCACGCTGCTGCGCCTGCTCGCACTGCACGCGGACGAGCCGGTGCACCGCGACCGGCTCGTCGACACGCTGTGGGGGGAGCTCGAACCCTGCGCCGGCATGCACAACCTGCAGGTGGCGGTGTCGAGCCTCCGCGCTGTCCTCGAGCCGCACGTGCCGGGGCGCGACAGCCGCCTCCTCGTCCGGCAGGGCGAGGCGTACGTGCTGCGGCTCGGCCCCGGGGGCAGCAGCGACCTGCACGACTTCGACGCCGCCCTGCGGCGCGCCGCAGGGACGCACGACGACGACGAGGTGGCCGCCGCGCTCGTCGACGCCCTCGCCCTGTACCGCGACGACCTCCTGCTCGAGGACGGCACGGCGGAGTGGGTGTCGGAGCACCGGGCCCGCTACCGGCTGCGTGCCGCCGAGGCCGCAGGCACGCTCGCCGAGGTGCACCTGCGGCAGGGCCGGGCGGCTGCCGCGGCCCAGGCTGCGGCCCGCAGCGTCGAGCTCGACCGGTACCGCGACAGCTCCTGGCGGTTGCTGCTGCGGGCCTGCACCGAAGCGGGCGACCCGGCGCGGGCCGAGCTGGCCCGACGCACCTACCGGACGGTCCTCGCCGACCTCGGGCTGCCGCACGTCCAGCTCGAGGTCCCGCACCAGCCCACCGGGTCGGCGGCCGATCAACCGCGGCCGAAGAACTCCACCTCTCCGAGGGCCACCGGCACCCCGGGTCGCACACCCTGAGCCTGCAGCACGGTCAGCCGCACCACCCGCACGTCGTCGACGCCGAGGGAGACCTCCTGCTCGCCGGGCTGGTCCTTCACCGCGACCTCGCGGACCACGGGCGGACCTGACGTCGTCGACAGGGTGACCCGGAACCGGGTCGGCCGGCCGTTGGCCAGGAACGTCTTCGGGTCGGTGCTGGCGCCGGTGTGCACGACCATCCCGACGACGCGGTGCGGTGCGGCGAAGCGGGCCTCCACCCAGGCGCCACCCGGCTTTCCCGCGGGCGCCCAGGACTTGTTGGTCGCGCCGTCGCGCAGCTGGGAGGCCGGGTGCCCCTTGGCGGAGCTGGACGCGGCGAACGACTGCGGGTTCAGCAGCTCCTTGCCCTGCACCCGGTCCCGGACCGGGTCCAGGAGACCGAGCGCCGGCTGCCGCAGCGCGTAGAGCCCGCCGCTCCCCAGCACGAGGAGCATCAGCAGCGCGACCCCGCGGGGCACCCTGACGCGACGTCGCGGGCCCTTGCGGGCACCGGCCTCCACCGGTGGCTTGGGCGACCGGTGGCGCAGCCGGTACCAGAGCGAGGGCGGTGGCACCACGACCGCGTCGACGAGGTCGTTGCCGCACCGCCGGCAGAACCGGCGGCTGGCCACGTTGCCGGCGCCGCACTGACCGCACACCAGCTCCCCTGCAGCGGGCCGCTCGACCTCCCCGGTCGGCTCCCTCCGCGGCGGACGCGGGGCAGCCTGTCCGGGTCGGACCGCGGCAGTCCCGGGGCGGACGGCACCGGGCGCGGCCGGGGCGTCGCCGTCCGTCGCGGCGCGTGCTCCCGCCGCTCGGCCG
>JAODNQ010000239.1 GCA_025464695.1 Frankiales bacterium
GCGGCAGGGGCGTCGGCCGGTGCGGCTGCTGCGGACGCCGGGGCCGCGGGCGCTGCCACGGGGGCGGCAGCACCGTCCGCCGCGCCCCCGGAGGCACCGACGGTGGCCCGCCCGAACAGGTAGCTGACCTCGACGGGCTCGGGCAGGGAGGGGACCTCGCGCACCTGCGTCACCCGCAGGCCCGCCGAGACGACGCCGTCGGGGGTCTGCTCCGCCGCGACGACCGAGACCTCGATGTCCTGGTCGGCCAGCAGCTTGCCGACGCCGGCGTCGTCGGGCAGCGGCACCTGGGTCCCGGCGACGACCAGGCCCTTCTCGGTCACACCCACGGCGTGTCCGGCGACGGTGACGCCGCCGACCTCGAGGTCGCTGTGCCGCACGCGCTTTCCGCCGTCGGGAGCGACGACCGAGGCGGTGGAGTCGACCGCGCCGATGCGCAGGACGCCCAGGGAGAAGGACTCCGCGTGGGTCTCGGCCTTCGCCGTCGCTGTGCCCTTGGCGTCGTGCAGGGAGGAGGTGACGGCCTCGGCCCGGCCGAGGGACGCCGGGCCGCCTGCCGCCGTGCTGCGCGCCGTGGCGCTCGCCGCGTCCGGCCCGCTCTTGGCCTTGAGCACCACGGGTCCGCTGGAGCGGTCCACCTCGGGGTGCGCGCTGTCGCTCGTCGCCGTCAGGGGGTACTTGTCGCCGGCGCCGGCACCGAGGTCCAGCCCGGCGAAGACCGCGCTGCCCGGGTAAGGCAGTGCGGCGTAGGCCGAGGAGTCCGTGGTGCTCGCGAGGGACTGCGCCGACGGCGTGCCGACGTCGGCGAACTGCTCCACGACGAGGAACCCGGGGGCGGCCGTGCCGTAGCGGACGCCGTCCGCCGAGGCCACCGCGTAGAACGAGGGAGCACCGGCTGCGGCGGCTGACCCGGACAGCCCGAGGCTGCAGGCCCCGAGGGCGACGAGCACGCCGACCCCGGCCCGGCGCACGCGCACCTGCCGCCCCTCGGACAGCCGACAGGCGTCGCCCTGGTCCCGGACCTGCATCGTCGCTCTCCTCGCTCGGCCCTGCTCGGGACAGGAGACACACTATGCACAAACTGTCTCGCCGTGTACACAGAGGTCTGACGTCCGCCCGGCCGTCGTCGGCGCTGGACCTCGGAGGCTCCATGACCGCTACGGACGCCCTGGAGGTGCGCGACCTCGTGGTGCGCTTCGGCGGTCTGACGGCCGTGGACGGGGTCAGCCTGACGGCCCCGGCCGGCCGGATCACGGGGCTCATCGGTCCCAACGGGGCCGGGAAGACCACGACCTTCAACTCCTGCTCCGGGCTCAACCGGCCGACCTCCGGGGAGGTGTCGCTGTTCGGCGAGGCCGTGTCCGGCCTGTCACCCACGGCCCGCGCGCAGAAGGGCCTGGGGCGGACCTTCCAGCGGATGGAGCTGTTCGACTCCCTCCCCGTGCTGGAGAACGTCGCCCTCGGCCGGGAAGCCGGCATCGCCGGGAGCAATCCGCTGCGGCAGCTCCTCGCCCGTGGCAGCGAGCGCAGGGAGGCGCTCGACGCGGCCGCCGAGGCACTCGAGCTCTGCGGCATCTCGGGGCTCGCCGACCGGCGGCCCGGCGAGCTCTCGACCGGTCAGCGACGGCTCGTGGAGCTCGCGCGGGTGACGGCCGGCCGCTTCCGGCTGCTCCTGCTCGACGAGCCCTCCTCGGGCCTGGACAAGAGCGAGACGGGCCGGTTCGGCGAGATCCTGCTCAGCCTCGTGCGCGACCGTGGCCTCGGCCTGCTGGTCGTCGAGCACGACATGAGCCTGGTGCTGGGCGTGTGCGACTACGTGTACGTCCTGGACTTCGGCCGGCCGGTCTTTGAGGGCACCGCGCGCGAGATCGCGACCAGCGACGTCGTGCGTGCGGCCTACCTCGGCAGCGAGGACGTCGAGGCGGCCGCAGCGCACTAGCCGGTGTGCCCGCCCCGTCCTGCCCGGGACGGGGCGGTGCGGGTCAGGCGCCGACGTGCGCCGAGGCCGCGGGCACCCCGCGCTTGCGGTCCAGGTCGGCCATGTTGATGTACTCCCGCCAGCGCACGACCAGGCCCTGCTCGTCCAGCTCGTAGACGGCGACCATCTGGTGCGGGCAGTCGCGTCCCCGCATCAGGGCGTAGTCCGACCGCTCCTGCAGCACGACGGTCGGCGTCGAGGCGGCCCGGACGACGTTGCAGGAGTTGTGGGTCGCGTACTGCATCTGCCGCAGCACCTCCTGCCGCAGTGCCTCGCGCCCGTTGACCACCGGGCCCCCCGGCACCCAGAGCGTCCAGGCGGCGTCCTCGGCCATCCGCGCGACGATCCGGTCGACCTGCGGCTTCGCCTCGAGCGTCCCGTCGCCCCACAGGTCGCAGAAGTCCGACACGGACTGCTGCTCTGGCGTGAGAGGCGCCTGCAGCGCCAGGTCGATGCCGGTCTGCGTCGCCTCGGGCACGGGGGGCACCGTGTTGGTGGGGCTGTCGACGTCGAGCGTCGCCGGATCGGTGCCGGTCTGGCGCTCCAGGTCGAGGGCGTCGAAGTAGTCCCTCCAGGCCACGACGCGGTCGTCGCCGTCGAGCTCGAATACGCCTCCCACCAGCTGCTCCACCTCGCGGCCGTCGACGGTGTAGCGGTGGCGCCGTTCCACGATCACCAGGTCGTCGTCGGAGGCGATCTGCAGCACCTCGACGGAGGACGCGGTGCGTCCCGCCAGCAGCACGTCGACCTGGCGGCGCAGGACCTCGCGGTCGGTGAGGGCCGGTCCGTCCGGCATGCGCAGGACCCAGCTCCCGGACGGCGCCACGTGCGCGACCACCCGGTCGGCGCTCGGGGTGTCCCCCGCCCACGCCTCGAGCAGGGACGTGACGACCGCTTCCTGACGGGCTCCCACGGCGACGCCTCCTAGGCCCGTGCCGGCGCGAGCACCGGCGGGGCGTCCTGGGCCGGCACCGTCGCCGGCTTCGGGAGCAGGAAGTCCCGCTGCAGCTGCGCGAAGGGCAGCGGTGCGGTCATCCCGCCGTCGCACTTGTAGAGGGCGCCGTTCATGAAGGCGGCCTCGTCGCTGGCCAGGTAGCAGGCGAGGTTGGCGATGTCCTCCGGCCGGCCCAGCCGCGGGACGTTCTGCAGCGCCAGGAACGCCTCGTTCATCTCGGGGCTCGCCCAGCCCTTCATCGCCGGCGTCTCGATGACGCCGGGCACGACGGCGTTGCAGCGGATCCCCCGCTTGCCGTAGACCGTGGCGATCGTCTGGACGTACCAGTTGACCATCGCCTTGCTGGCGCCGTAGGAGAACTGCGCGACGTCCCCGCCGAGCGAGCTCGTGGACGACGTGAACAGGATGCAGCCGTTGCCGCGCTCGAGCATGTGCGGCAGCGCGTACTTGGCGGCGACGACGCCGCCGAGCACGTTCACCTGGACGATCTCCTGGAACACGACCGGGTCGAACTCCAGGAAGTCGACGTCCCGCT
>JAODNQ010000251.1 GCA_025464695.1 Frankiales bacterium
CGGGCGGCCGCGCAGCACCGGGCGCGGCTGGTGCGGACGGCGCTCGCCCGGTGCGGGCTCACCGGAGTGGCGGACGCCGACCCCGCGACCCTGCCGGTGGGGGAGCAGCGCCTGCTGCAGGTCGCCCGGGCGGTGGCCACCGGCGCCGACGTCCTGCTCCTGGACGAACCCGCAGCCGGCACCACCGCCCGGGAGCGGGCCCGGCTCGCGACGGTCCTGCGGGGCCTGGCGGCGTCGGGGGCGGCCGTCCTGCTGGTCGAGCACGACCTGCGACTGGTGGCGGCCGTGGCCGACCGCGTGACCGTCCTGCACGACGGCCGGCGGCTAGCGTCGGGGCTGCCCGACGACGTCCGGGCGGACGCGGCCGTGCGCCGCGCGTACCTCGGAGGTGCCGCGTGAGACGAGCCGCCCTGGGCCTGGCCGCGCTGCTGCTGCTCCCGGCCTGCGGGGGCGCGGACGAGGCGGACGGCCCGGCGGGGCTCGTGGTCGTGAGCGCCCCGCTGACCGGGTCGCCCTGGGTCGGGCGCAACGTCGAGCGCGGCGCGCGGCTGGCGGCCGACGGGCTCGACGGGCGGGTCCGGCTGCAGGTCCTCGACAACGGCGGCTCCCCGCAGCGGGCGGCCGCCCAGGCGCGGCAGGCGGTCGCCGACGGCGCGGTGGCGATGGTCACCGACGGCGTCGGGGCGGCCGCGGTCGCGGAGGTCACCGACCCGGCCCGGCTGCCCGTGCTCGTCGTCTTCGAGGGCGGCGGCACGTTCGTCGACGCCGCGCGCAACCCGACCCTGTTCCGTCTCGCCCCCGCCGACCGCCCGATGTCGCGCCGGCTCGCCGACTACCTGTCCGAGAAGGCCCGCAGGGTCGCCGTGCTGTCCGACGACTCCGGCTACGGGCGCGAGGGTGCGGGCGCCGTCGTCGAGGCGCTGGGGCGCAACCGGGTCGCCGTGACGAGCCGGCAGAGCGTCCCCGAGGGCGGGTCCGACGTCGCCGCGCAGGTGGTCGCGGCCCGCCGCAGCGGCGCGCAGGCGCTCGTCGTCTGGGCCCGGGCCCAGGGGGTCGCCGCGGTCGTGCGGGCCGCGCGTCAAGCGGGCTGGACCGTCCCCGTCTACGCCGGCCCGACGGCGGAGGACCCGCTGGTGCGGCAGCGGCTGGCCGACCACCCGGAGTGGCTCGACGGGCTGGTGTTCGTCAGCTTCCGGATCACGAGCGAGGTCGGGCCGGAGCCGTTCGCGGCGTACCGGGCGGCGTACGAGAAGGCCTACGGCCCGGACCGGGTGGGGGTGGGGGACGTGGTCGCCCCACCCGACTGGTCGACCTACGCCTACGACGCCGTCCGCCTGGTCGACGCCGCGCGCGCCACCGGCGGCCCGCTGCTCGAGGCGCTCGAGGCGACCGTCATCACCGGGGCGAACGGCGACGAGCGCGGCTTCGGCCCGACCGACCGCGAGGGCGTCAGCCCCGACGACATGTACTTCGCCCGCTTCTCCGCGATGCGCTTCGCGCCGGTCGACGACGACCTGCTCAGCGAGGACCTCCCCCCGGTGGAGCAGTAGCCGTGTGCGGCCGCTACGCCTCCGGGCGCGACCCCCGCGACCTCGCCTCGCACTTCTCCGTCGAGGAGCTGCCCGAGGAGGTGGCGCCGCCGTCGTACAACGTCGCGCCCACCGACCCCGTGAACGCCGTCCTGGTGCGCGACGGGGTCCGCCGGCTCACGGTGCTGCGCTGGGGCCTGGTGCCCAGCTGGGCGAAGGACCCCAAGGTCGGGGCCCGGTTCATCAACGCCCGGCGCGAGACCGTGGCCGAGAAGCCGGCGTTCCGGGCGGCGTACGCGCGGCGGCGGTGCCTGCTGCCGGCCGACGGCTACTACGAGTGGCAGAAGCACGCCGACGGCAAGCAGGCGTGGTTCCTGTCCGACCGGACGGGCGACCCGCTGGCCATGGCCGGCCTGTACGAGGTCTGGAGGGCGCCGGACGGCGGGCGGCTGTGGACCTGCACGGTCATCACCACCGACGCCCCGGACGAGCACGGCGACATCCACGACCGCACCCCCCTGCTGGTGCCCCGCACCGACTGGTCCCGCTGGCTGGACCCGGAGGTCGAGGACCCCGGCGAGGACCTGCTGGTGCCGGGCACATCGGGCGTGCTGCAGGCCTGGCCGGTGGGGCCGGCGGTCGGCAACGTCCGCAACGACGGGCCGGAGCTCGCCCAGCCGCTGCGCGACGACCCGCAGGTGCTCTTCTAGCTCAGTCGCCACACCGCGGTGGCGCCGGCCAGCACGAACAGCCCCGCCAGCCCGGCCAGCACCTGGGCGCCGTGCCGCGGTGGGAGGGCCGGACGCACGACCACCTCGGGCGGCGCCGCGGCGAGGCCGAAGCGGAAGACCGTGCTGCCGGTGCCGGGCAGGTCGGCGCCGAGGTAGGGCGCGTACGCGGCGGCTCGCGCGCCCGAGGCCGCGGTGGCGACGAGCAGGTCGAGCGCCGCCCGCCGGGAGGCGGCGCCGGGGCGGGC
>JAODNQ010000086.1 GCA_025464695.1 Frankiales bacterium
AGGTACGTGTTCGGCCCGTACAGGACGAACAGGTTGGGGAAGCCTCTGACCGTGGTGCCGAGTTAGGCCTCCGCGCCCCCGCTCCACGCCTGCGCGAGCTTCCGCCCGCCGAGGCCGACCACCTCCATCGGTGCGACCAGCTCGGTCGCGGCGAAGCCGGTCCCGAGGATGACGGTGTCGGCCTCGTGCAGGGCGCCGTCGCTCGTCACGACGCCCTCCGCCTGCAGGCCGGCCACCGGTGACGTCACGAGGTCGACGTGGGGCAGCTGCAGCGCGGGGTACCAGTCGTCGCTCTGCAGGATCCGCTTGCAGCCGATCGGGTCGGCCGGGGTCAGCGCGGCCCGCAGGCCCGGGTCCGGCACCTGCTTGGCGAGGAAGCGCCGGAAGCGCAGCGCGTGGCCCTTCATCAGCCGCGGCTCGGTGTTGAACCCGAGGCTGCGCGCCTCGTTGGTGACGAACGTCCGCAGCCGGTCGGCCTTGAGCACCAGCGGCGACCGCGCCAGCAGGGCGTGCGTGCGGGGACCGTAGGCGCGGTCCGGCTTGTGGATGACGTACGGCGCGGAGCGCTGGAACACCGTCAGGTGCGCGACCTGCTGGGCGATCTCCGGGACGAACTGGATCGCGCTGGCCCCCGTCCCGACCACCGCCACCCGGCGACCGGTGAGGTCGAGGTCGTGCCGCCACTGCGCGGAGTGGAAGACGTCGCCCGCGAAGTGCTCGAGGCCCGGCAGGTCCGGCGTCGACGGCGTGCTGAGCTGCCCGCATGCCGTGACGAGGACGTCGGCGGTGTGCGTGCCGCCGTCCGACAGCTGCAGCGTCCACCGCCCCGCCTGCTCGTCGAACGTGGCGGCGAGGACCTCGGTGCGGAAGCGCACCAGCGGGGTCACGCCCTGCTCCTGGGCGACCCGCCGGAGGTAGGCGTGGATCTCGGCCTGCGGTGCGAACCGGCGCGACCACCGGTGCTCGGGCGCGAAGGAGAACGAGTACAGGTGGCTCGGGACGTCGCAGGCCGCGCCCGGGTAGGTGTTCTCGCGCCAGACGCCCCCGACGTCGTCGCTGCGCTCGAACAGCACGAGGTCCTCGCGGGCGACCCCGGCCTCCAGCAGCTTCACGGCCGCCCCGACCCCGCCGAACCCGGTCCCCACGATCGCCACGCTCGTCATGCGCCCACCCTGGCCCGGCGACGGCCCCGGCACCACGTCCCGCCCGGCCACCTGCTTGACAGTTCCGGCCAGACTGCGGGCGTGGACCTCGACGAGCGGCGCAGCGCGGCCAGCGTGCTGCTCCTCGTCCGGCTGGGCGCGGAGCGCGGCGCGCACGACCTGCTCCCTCCCGGCCTGACCCTCGACGGCCTCCGAGCGCCCGGCGCCGAGGTCAGTGCGGGGCAGGAGCTCGAGGTGGTCCGCGCGCTGCAGGCCGCCGTGCCGGATCCCGCCCTGCCGCTGGAGGCGGGGCGCCGGTACCACGTGACCACCTACGGCATCTGGGGCTTCGCCCTGGCGAGCAGCCCCACGGTGCGCAGCGCCCTGGACCTCGGGGCCCGCTTCGTCGACCTGTCCTTCACCTTCTGCGGGCTGGCGATGGAGACCGACGCCCGGGAGCTCCGGCTGGCCCTGGACGACGCCGCCGTGCCCGCCGACGTCCGCTCCTTCGTCGCCGCGCGCGACCTCGCCGGGCTGCGCACCCTCATGGTCGAGCTCACCGGCGGCATGCCGCTGGCCCGCCTGTCGGTCCGGCAGCCCCGGACGCCGGGCCCCTGGGAGGAGGTCTTCGGGCTCGCGCCGGAGTTCGACGCCGCGGCCAACGTCGCCGTGCTCGACGCCGGCCTTCTCGACCTGCCCCTCCCCCAGGCCGACGAGCTGACCCGGGCCGCGACCGAGGCGCAGTGCCGCGAGCTGGTGTCCCGGCGCCGGGCCCGCAGCGGGCTGGCCGGCTCGGTGCGGGACGCCGTCCTGCGCACCCCCGGCACCGTCCCGTCCGCGGCGCAGGTCGCCGGCGAGCTGCACCTGTCGGAGCGGACCCTGCGGCGCCGGCTGGCCGAGGAGGGGACGTCGTTCCGGGCGCTCGTGGACGAGGTGCGGCAGGCTCTCGCGGAGGAGCTGCTGGCCACCGGGTCGGTCGGCGTCGAGGAGGTGGCGCACCGGCTGGGCTACGCCGAGGCGGCGAGCTTCAGCCACGCGTTCACCCGCTGGAAGGGCGTGCCTCCGGGGACGTGGGCCAGACTGCTCCGATGACCTCCCTCGTGACCGTCGAGCGCGACGGCGACGTCCTCCTCATCGGCGTCGACCGCGCCGCCAAGCGCAACGCCTGGAACCTGCAGGTGATCGACGAGGTCGGCGCCGCCTACGACGAGCTGGCCCGCTCCGACGCCCGCTGCGGCGTCGTGTTCGGGCACGGTGCGCACTTCTCCGCCGGCCTGGACCTCGCGGAGGTGCTGCCGGCGGTCGAGCGCGGCGGCCCGGCGGTGCTGTCCGGCAGCTCGGAGCACGACCCGTTCGGCATGTACGGGCCGCCGGTGCCCAAGCCGGTGGTGATGGCCGTACAGGGCGTGGCCTTCACGCTCTCCATCGAGCTGGCGCTGGCCTGCGACATCGTCGTCGCCGCTGACGACGTCCGGTTCCGGCAGCTCGAGGTCGGGCGCGGCATCCTGCCGTTCGGCGGGGCCACGGTGCGCGCCCCGCAGCAGCTGGGCTGGGGGAACGCGATGCGCTGGATCCTCACCGGCGAGGAGCTGGGCGCGACCGAGGCGCTGCGGATCGGGCTCGTGCAGGAGGTCGTGCCGGCCGGGACGCAGCTGCAGCGGGCCGTCGAGATCGCCCGGCTGGTCGCCGCGCAGGCACCGCTCGGCGTGCAGGCCACCCTGGCCAACGCCCGGACCGCCGAGCGCGCCGCGTCGCAGGCCGCCGCCGTCGCCCACCTGCAGGAGGTGCTGCCCGGCATCCTCGCCAGCGACGACGCCGCCGAGGGCGTCCGCTCGTTCGTCGAGCGTCGGGACGCGCGCTTCAGCGGGCGGTAGCCGTCAGCGCACCGCGACCTGACGGACGGCGCTGGTGCCCGCGGCGTTGTGGCAGTCGGACGGCGTCGCGGCCAGGACCTTCAGCGTCCCGGCCTTCAGGAACGTCTTGGGCTTGGCGAACGACCAGCTGCCGTCGGGCCGGGTGGTGCTGCGCCCCAGCAGGACCCGCTTCGGCCGGCTGACGTCGAACACGTCGACCCGGACCCCGGACCGGCGCGGCAGGACGGTGCCGGCGAACCGGTACTGCAGGGGCTGGAGCCGGGTCGCGGGGGCGAGCGTCACCAGGGTCCGCACCGCCACCGCGAGCGGCGCTCCGGCGCTGCGCCCGAAGCTGTTGCGCGAGACCGCCACGTACTGCGTGCGGGTGGTGGGCGCGGTCGAGACCGACCATGTGCCGTCGTCGGCCACGGCACTGACGGTCTTCACCAGCCGAGGCGTGGGCGACGCGCAGGTGGTGGCGAACAGGTCGAGCGCCGTCCCGGCGTCCGCACGGCCGGTCAGGTGCAGGGTCTGCTGCTGCCCGAGCACCGTCAGGGGCAGGACGAGGGACGGGGTCTCGGGCCCGCGGCTGGGGTCGGGGTCGCCGTCCTCGGTCGCGACGACGGGCACGGGCGGTCCGGGCGGGCCGGGCTCGAGCGGGTCGGTCGTGTAGGACGACGTCTGCCCGTCCGGGTTGGCGACGTCGAACACCACGGGGTCGCCGCTCGCGGCCGGGTCGACCCGCACGACGACGGTCATCGCCGTCGGGCTGGTCCAGGTGGTGCGGGTGACGGTGACGAGCTCGTCGCTGCTGACGACCGTCGTACCGCGGGTGAAGCCGGTGCCTGTCAGCGTGAGGGTGCGCACCGCCGTGGTCGCCTTCGCCAGTCCCTTCAGCGAGGTGACGACGGGCGGGGCCGGCTGGCGGACCGTGAAGCGGCAGAGGCCGTCGCAGTCGTGCACCGACCCGTCGGGCAGCACGTAGCCGGCGGCGTAGGCGTTGAGCCCGGGCGTGGCGCCCGTGAAGTCGACCGTGCCCGTGAGGGTGCTGGCGGCGGCGGTCGTGACCGTGGTGGTCGTGGCGGTGAGGTCGCGGGCGGGGTCCGGCGCGCCGGCGCCGACCCAGGTCAGCCGCAGCCGCGCCTTGGGGGGCACCGGCCCGGGCACGTCGACCCGCACGCTGCGCACGACGTCGTTGGTCACGCCGGTGGGCTCGACCTTCTCCGCGGGGACCGTGACGGTCAGGCACTTCAGGCACGTCGTGGTGCGCCCGTCGGTGTTGGTGAAGCGCACGTCCCGGTAGCCCGACGGGGCGTCGCTGTCGACGACGAGGTCGCGCGTGAGCCGCGTCAGCGTGGCGTCGCCCGACCCGGTCACGGTCAGCAGCGGGTCCGGCTTGCCCCCCAGGAGCACCTCGACAGCCGTCCCGTCGGCGAAGGACGTCCCGGTGACGACCAGCGGGAGCGCCTCCCCCGGCACGACCCGGCGGGGCGCGAGGCCCGCCGACGACGCGACCCCCGGGGCGCTCCTCGTGAGGACCGTGAAGCAGCCGGTGCACGACTCGACCACCCCGCCGTCGACCTCGATCTCGGCGTCGTACAGGCCTGGCGCCGCAGGAGTGCCGGTGACGGGGTCGCGCAGGTCGATCGCGACGTCCCAGCGGTTGCCGGTCGGGCCCTGCGGCAGGACGGGAGCGCGGTAGGTCGCCGTGCTGCCGGTCGTGGCCGCGGGGCGGATCGTCAGGGTGCCGGTGACGTCGCTGTAGCCGCTGCGCGAGGTGGCCACCGTCGACGCCGTCCCGCCCGTGAAGACCGCGTTCGGCGAGAACGTCATCATCGTGCCGGGCGCGGCCGACGACGGCGGCACGGCCACGGCGAGAGCGGCGAGCAGGCTGAGGAGGAGCACTCCGCGCAGGAGCGGCAGCGGACGGACCATGCCCCCCTGTCGGCAGCCGGGGCGCGGACGGGAGTGCGACGGCCCCCTGCGCCGTTGTCGCCCCCGGGACGGACTCCCGACATCGCGGCGCCACGACGGCCTCGCGGACCGGCCCGAGGAGCAGGCATGAAGATCGGCATCATCGGCGCAGGCAACATCGGCGGGAACCTGACCCGCCGCTTCACGGCCGCCGGCCACGAGGTGTCGGTGGCCAACAGCCGCGGCCCCGAGACGCTCGCCGACCTCGCCGCCGAGACCGCCGCCACCGCCGTCCCCGTCTCCGACGCCGCCAGGGGCGCCGACGTCGTGGTCGTGACGATCCCGCAGAAGGCCGTGCCGGACCTGCCTGCCGGCGTCCTCGACGGCGCCGCCCCGGGGGCGGTGGTCATCGACACCGGGAACTACTACCCCCAGCAGCGCGACGGCCTCATCGCCGAGATCGAGGACGGCACCCCCGAGAGCGTGTGGGTGGCCGGGCAGCTCGGCCGCCCCGTGGTCAAGGCGTTCAACGGCATCTACGCCGACCACCTGCTCAGCGAGGGCCGGCCCGCCGGTGACGCGGCGCGGCGCGCCCTGCCGGTGGCCGGCGACGACGCCGACGCCAAGGCGCGGGTTGTGGCCCTGCTCGACGAGATCGGCTTCGACGGCGTCGACGCCGGCCCGCTCGCCGAGTCGTGGCGGCAGCAGCCGGGCACCCCGGTCTACGGCGCGTCCGCCGACGCCGCCGGCATCGAGGACCTGCTCGCGCAGGCGTCGCCGGAGCGCACGCCGGACTGGCGCGCGCAGCAGTAGTCGCTCCGCCCTGCTCGCGGTCTAGAAGGCGGCGAGCAGGGCCCACAGCACCTGGACGAGCCGGTCGCTGCTGCGCCGGTCGCGCACGGCCACGCGGAACCAGTCCGGCCCGAGACCCGGGAACGTGTCCCCGCGGCGGACCGCGATGCCGTGCTGCCGCAGCCGGTCCCGCACCTCGGGGCGCCCCGGCACACGGCAGAGCAGGAACGGCGCACAGCTGCCCGGGTTCACCTCGACGCCCAGCCCCCGGAGCAGGCCCTCCAGCCGCACCCGCTCCGCCGCCACGGTGCGGCTGGCCGCCTCCGCCTCGGCCAGCGCGCCCGGAGCCAGGCAGGCCTCCAGCGCGACCAGCGCCGGCGTGCTCACCGACCACAGCGGCTGCACCTCCGTCAGCGCGGCGACGGTCGCCGGCGCGGCCAGCAGGTAGCCGATCCGCAGGCCGGCCAGCGCCCACGTCTTGGTCAGGCTGCGCACGACGACCAGGCCCGGCAGGTCGGCGCGCCCGGCCAGCGAGAGCGGCTCACCGGGGACGGCGTCGAGGAACGCCTCGTCGACCACCGTCGTCCGCCCGGGGCGGCACAGGTGCGCGAGGTCGTGCAGCACGCCGGTCGGGTTCGTGGGGTTGCCGACGACGACGAGGTCGGCCTCCTCCGGCACCTCGACGCGGTCGAAGGGCGGGTCCAGCACCACCCGGTGCACCTCGTGCCCGGCTGCCCGCAGCGCGGCCTCCGGCTCGGTGAAGCTCGGGTGCACGCACACGGCGTAGCGGGGGCGCAGCGCGCGCGCCAGCAGCACGAACGCCTCGGCCGCCCCCGCGGTCACGAGGACGTCGTCGGGGCCGCGGCCGTGCCGCGCCGCCACGGCAGCGGTCGCGGCTCCGGCCGACGGGTAGGCCGCCAGCCGCGGGACGGCGTCGACCAGCACCTGCTGCAGCCAGGCGGGAGGAGCGCCGCCGCGGACGTTGACGGCGAGGTCGAGCAGGCCTGGCCCGACCTCGGCGTCACCGTGGTGACGGAGGTCGACCATCAGTGGCTGTGCCCGTGCCCGTGGTCGTGGCCGTGCGGGTACGCGGGGTCGTCGGGGTGGTCGTGAGGGGTCTGGGGGGCGCCGAGCTTGTCCTCGAACCCGGGCAGCGCGACCCGGTACGCGCACGTGTCGCAGTTCATCCGCAGGTCACCGCCCGAGATCTCGCCCCAGCGCTCCACGACGAGCTGCGCCAGCCGCTCCCCCGGCCCGATCAGGCCGGCCAGCCGCACGTCGACGTCGGGGTGCTGCGCCGCCCACTCCTGCGCCTGCGCGGTGATGCGGTCGGGCAGCACGCCGGCGAACAGGAAGTACGGCAGCACGACGACGCGGGAGTACCCGAGCAGCCGGGCGCGGTCGAGGCCCTCGGGGACCGACGGGCGGGCGAGGCTGATGAAGGCGGTCTCGACGGTGCCGACGCCCCGGCCCTCGAGCAGCAGCCGGGCGGTCTTCGCGACCTCGCTGTTGGCGTCCGGGTCGGTGGCGCCGCGGCCCACCAGGACGACGGCGGTGTCGGCCCACTCCTCGCGAGGGACGACGTCGGCGAGGCGGTCGGCGAGGTCGTCGAGCAGCAGCGGGTGCGGCCCGAGGGGACGGCCGTAGCGGAAGACCAGCCCGGGGTGCCGCAGCTGCTCGCGCGCCAGGGCGGCGGGGATGTCGCCCTTGCTGTGCCCCGCTCCCACGAGCACGAGCGGGACGACGTCGACGGTGCGGTGCCCCTGCTCGACCAGCCGCACGACCGCGTCCTGGATGGGCGGCGGCGCCAGCTCGAGGAACCCGCCCTCGACGTCGACCGTCGGCACCGCCTTCGCGACGCCCTCCACCAGCTGCAGGAACTGGTCGACGCCGTCGGTGCTCTTGGTGCCGTGGCCGACGATCAGCAGGGCAGGCCGGGTCATGGTGCCTCTTCCGGGACGGAGGTGTAGAGCAGGGCGTTCAGGGCTGCTGCGGCGACGGCGGAGCCGCCCTTCTCGGTCACGTTCGACACGGCGGGGAGCCCGGACTCGCGCAGTGCCTGCTTGCTCTCGGCCGCGCCGACGAACCCGACCGGCAGCCCGACCACGAGGGCCGGCCGCACGTCGAGGGCGAGGATCTCGAACAGCGCCGTCGGCGCGTTGCCCACGACCCAGACGGCGCCGGGCCCGACCTCCGCGTAGGCGAGCCGGATGCCGGCCGCGGTCCGGGTCAGGCCCTCGGAGGCCTGCGCGTCCTTGACCCGGCAGACGACGTCGCGGGTGGTGATCCCAGCCGCGACCATGTGCACGTCCGCCACCACGGGGGCGCCCGCCAGCAGGGCTTCCTGCCCCTGCCGCAGCGCGTCCTCGTCGGTCACGAGGTCGGTCACGTAGGCGAGGTCGGCACTGGAGTGGACGACCCGCTCGACGACGGCGCGGGTCAGCGGCGGCAGGTGCGAGGTGTCCACGCGAGAGCGCAGGATCCGCCACGACTCCTGCTCGATCGGGTGGACCGCGGTCCTGCGGTCGGTGCTGGTCAGTCGAACCACCGGAGCCTCTCTCGGAGCGTCACGACGTCGCCGACGATCGTGGCGACAGGGGCGCGCAGACCGGCCGTGGCGACGTCGGCGGCGAGCCCGCCGACGGTGCTGACGACGACGCGCTGCGCGGAGGTGGTGCCCTGCTCGACGCAGGCGGCGGGGGTGTCGGCGCTGCGGCCGTGGCGGACGAGGCCGTCCATGAGCAGCCGCAGCCGGTCGTGCCCCATGAGGATGACCAGCGTGCCGGGACCCTGCGCCAGGGACTGCCAGCGCACCCGGCTGCCGGGGTCGTCCGGGTCGAGGTGGCCGGTCACCACGCAGACGTCCTGCGTGTAGCCGCGGGCGGTGACCGGGATGCCCGCGTAGGCCGCCGCAGCGATGGCGCTCGTGACGCCGGGGACCACCTGGAAGGCGACGCCGGCGTCGACGAGGGCCTCGGCCTCCTCGCTGCCGCGGCCGAAGACGAACGGGTCGCCGCCCTTGAGCCGGACCACCCGGCGGCCGGCACGGGCGTGCTCGACGAGCTGGGCGTTGATCTCCTCCTGGCGCGGTGCGGTGCCGGTCCAGGAGGTCTTGCCGACGTCGACGACCTCGGCGTCCGCGCGCACGTGGCGCAGCGTGTCGGGGTCGACGAGGCGGTCGACCAGGACGACGTCGGCCTGAGACAGGAGCTCGGCCGCGCGCAGGGTCAGCAGCCCGGGGTCGCCCGGTCCCGCGCCGACGAGGGCCACCGTGCCGGGCAGGAACGGACCGCTCACGCGGGCACCCGCAGGACGGCGTCGGCGGGGCAGACCTCGACGCAGGCGCCGCAGTCGGTGCAGCGGGCAGGGTCGACCGTCAACGGCACGCCGACGACGAAGGCGTGCGAGGGGCAGGTCAGCAGGCAGGCACCGCAGGCGGTGCAGGTCTCGTCGATCAGGTAGTGGGTGACCACCGGTACCCCCTCGGCGTGACGAAGCGGCCGCCGACGACGACGCTCTGGCTCGACCCGACGACCACGCAGGCCAGCATGGTGACGTCCTCGGGGCGGAGCTCCCCGAGGCAGGTCAGCTGCACCGTCTGCGTCGGGCGGGTCGCGTCGGTGACGATGCCGACGGGCGTGCTCGGCGGCCGGAGCTCGAGCCGCATCGACACCGCCTTCGGCAGCTGCCAGTCGCGGCCGCGGCTGCGCGGGTTGTAGAACGTGACGACGAGGTCGGCCTCGGCGACGGCGCGGATGCGCTTCTCGATCGCCTCCCACGGGGTGTGGAGGTCGGACAGGCTGATGCTCGCGTGGTCGTGCCCGAGCGGCGCGCCGAGCAGGTTGCTCGCCGCCATCGCCGCGGTCACCCCCGGCACGCCGACGACGTCGATGTCGGTCCCGGCGACCTCGAGCGCAGGACTGGCCATCGCGTAGACGCCGGCGTCGCCGGACCCGATCAGCGCGACGGCGTGCCCCTCCTCGGCGAAGCGCACCGCGGAGTGCGCGCGCTCCTCCTCCTTGCCGAGGCCGGTCTCGACCAGCCGGGTGCCGGGACGGGCGAGGTCGCGGACCTGGTCGACGTACTGGTCGAGCCCGACCCAGACCGACGCGCGTCGCAGCTCGGCCTCCGCGCGAGGCGTCAGCAGGTCGCGGGCACCCGGCCCGAGCCCGACCAGGGCGAGCCGGCCGCGCGGCCGGACCCGGGCGACCGCGACCGTCGCTCTGGCGGACTTCTCCTTGGTCACGACGAGCTGGCCGTGCAGCGCGGCGGCGGCCTCGGCGACGGACGGCGTGCCGAGGACCTTGAGCGGCTCGTCGCTGGGGTTCGGCACGTCGACCTGCGCGAGGTCGCGCGCGGCGTGGAAGGACAGCGGCCACCCCCGCTGTGCGCACGCGTCGACCAGTCCGGCCTCGTCGCGCTTGGCCTCCACCGTGGCCGCGCCCCCGACGCTGGCGGCGGACAGGCCGGCGGTCGCCAGCGCCTCGTCGACGAGCTGCAGCACCTCCTCGGCGCTCACCCCGCGACTCGCCCCGAGCCCGACCACCAGCGACGGCGGACGCAGCACGGCGTCGGCCTGCACGTCGACCCGGTCGCTGACGGCCAGCACCACGTCGCCCGCGTCCCCGACCCGCAGCGGCGGCAGCGGCCACACGTCGTCGGCCACGAGCCGCACCGGCTCGCCGTCGAGCATCGCGCGGCTCACCCCGGCGACGTCGCCCTCGACCGGCCAGCCGAGGGTGTCGAGCCCGGGCAGGCCGACGGCGTCGGTGGCCGTGGTGACGACCGCGGTCGCGCCGAGCACGTCGGCCACGCGGGCGGCGAGGTCGTTCGCCCTGCCGCCGTGGCCCCCGACCAGCGCGACCGCGAACCGGTGCGCCTCGTCGACGCAGACGACGCCGGGGTCGGTCGCCTTGTCCTGCAGCAGCGGGACGAGCAGACGGACGGCGGCACCGGTGGCCAGGAACAGCACCAGCCCGTCGCACTCGGCGAAGGCGGTGGCGAGGTCGCGGACGTCGTAGGTGCGCGTCTCCCCGAGGACCTGGAGCTGCTCGGCCCCCCGTCGTCCGGCGGCGGTGGTGGTCACGAGGCCTATCAAGGGAGCACTCCTGAGACGACGAAGACGGGGTTGGTGGGAGCGAGCCGGTGTGAGCCCGCGAGCGGCACCAGGCGCTGCGCCTGCAGCAGGACCGCCTCGGTGTCGTAGCCGGACAGGGCCTCGAGCGTCGGCTGCACCCGCTCGAGGGCGGCGAGGGCGACGACCAGTCTGCGTGGACGGCGTGCCGCGACCGCGGCGACGACGTCGGGGCCGCCGCCACCCACGAACGCGGCGTCGGGGTCCGGGAGACCGTCGAGGGCCTCCGGCGCACGGCCGGTCACGACGTGGACGTGCACGCCGTGGGCGGCGGCGTTGGCGCGGACCCGGCCGTCGTCGTCCTGCTCGACGGCGTGGACGTCGGCCCCGAACCGGGCGCACTCCACACCGACCGAGCCGCTGCCGGCGCCGACGTCCCAGACGACCTCGCCCAGCCGCGGGCCGAGCTTCGCCAGCACGAGCGCCCGCACCTCCGACTTGGTGACCATCGAGTCACGGTGGCCGAACGCGTCCTCGGGCAGCGCCCAGGAGTCGGGGGTGCGGAAGCCGGCGACCGTGACCCGCGGGCCGGGCTCGGGATCGCCGGTGTCGAGGACGACGACGACGTTCGGGTCCTCCCAGGTGCGGGCGGCGGCCTCGTCCGGGCAGACCCACGTGACGGTCTCGCCGGCCAGGCCGAGCCGCTCCCCGACCAGCAGCACGCGGTCGGTGCGGCCGGCCAGCGCCGCCCCGACCTGCGCGGGCCCGCACTCCCGGTCGGTGAGCACCGCGACCTTCGGCTGCGACCGGACGGCGGCGAGCGCCTCGGACGGGTCGCGCCCGTGCGCGCTGACGACGACGGCGTCGTCCCACTCGTGGCCGGCGCGCCCGAACGCCAGCGCGATGCTCGTGAGGCCGGGCAGGACCTCGACGGTGCGCGGGCGGACGGCCTTGCGCACGGCACGCACGACGCCGAAGAAGCCGGGGTCACCCGACGCCAGCACGACGACGTCGCCCGGCTCGTCCGCGACGGCGGCGACCGCCGCGGCAGGGTCGTCCCGGAGCGCGATGGTGGGGACGCCGTCCGGGAGGGGGACCTCCCGCAGGTGCCGGCGCCCGCCCATGACCAGCGCGGCCGAGGCCAGCCGCTCCTGCGCGAGGGCGGACAGCGGGCTGCCGTCGTAGCCGACCACGGTGATCATGCGGCGCTCACCCAGGACGGCTCGGTGGCGGCGACGAACGCCTTGCCCTCCGGGTCGACCATCGCGACCCGGGCGGGCAGGCCGGAGAACCGGGTGAGGACGTCGGCGACCCGGGCGCACAGCACGTCGCCGCACGCGCGCAGGACGCCGTCGGCCTCCCAGATCTCGTACGCGTGCCGCGCCGTGTTGGCCGCGGCGACCTGCTCGCGCAGGTGCGCGGGGCTGATCTCGGCGAGCACGTCGAGGTCGACGCGGCTGCGCGTGTAGTGGGTCATCAGGACGCCGCCGGCGAGCTTGGTCAGCTTGCCGGCCATGCCGACGAAGACGACCTCCGACAGCCCCGTGTCGCGGGCCATGGTGAGCGCCGCACCGGTGAAGTCACCGACCTCGACGAAGCACGTCTCGGGCAGGTCCGGCAGCAGGCGCATCGCCGCCTTCTCGGTGCGGCCGCCGGTGGCGAGCACCAGGGTGGGGAGCCCCTGGGCGGCCATCACCTGCACCGCCTGCACCACGCTCGCGCGCCACGACTCCGTGGAGAACGGCCGCACCACACCGGTGGTCCCGAGGATCGAGATCCCGCCGAGGATCCCCAGGCGTGCGTTCGTCGTCTTCTTCGCCCGCTTCTCGCCGTCGGGCACGGAGATGACGACGCGCACGCCGCGGTCGCCGACGGCGTCGTCGACGGCCCGCCGGATCATCGCGCGCGGCACCGGGTTGATGGCCGGGCCGCCGACCTCCAGCCCGAGCCCGGGCTTGGTCACGACGCCGACCCCGACGCCGCCGTCGAGCTCGTAGACGTCGGCCCAGGTGACCGTGGCGGTCAGGTGGGCGCCGTGCGTGACGTCGGGGTCGTCGCCGGCGTCCTTGACGACGACCGCCTCCGCGCGGTCGGGCGTCACGTCGCAGCGCGCGACGTCGAAGCCGATCAGCCGCTCGTCCGGCAACACGACGTCGACCCGCGTCTGCACCTGCTGGGTGAGGAGCGCGGACGCCGCCGCCTTGGCCGCGGCGGCGCTGCACGTGCCCGTGGTCCAGCCGCTGCGCAGCGGGCCGGTCCGGACCTTGGCGGTCCGGGGGAGGTCGGGCTCGCGGAGCTCGGGACCCTGCTCAGACACGGCTCGCGCGCGCGGCCCGGAGCTCGGCGCGCGCCTCCTTCGACTCCACCTTGCGGTGCTCGTGGAAGTGGCCGGGGTGGTACAGGTGCGAGCGGGTGGTGCTGCTCTCGGCGAGCGCCGGCCCGACGAGCACCATCGTGTGCTTGTAGAGCTTGTGCTCCTTCACCTTCTCGGTGAGCTCGCCGTGGGTGCACCGGAAGACCAGCTCGTCCGGCCAGGTGGCGGCGTAGGCGACGACGCACGGCGTGCTCTCGTCGTAGGTGCCGGCGGCGAGCAGCTCGTCCTGCAGCTGCTTGGTGCGCGCGGCCGACAGGAACAGCGCCATGGTGGTGCCGTGCGCGGCGAACCCGCGCACCGTCTCGCCGGCGGGCATCGGCGTCTTGCCGCCCTCGAGCCGGGTGAGGACGACCGACTGCGCGACCTCGGGGATCGTCAGCTCGTTCTCCACGATCGCCGCCACGGCGGTGAAGGACGAGACGCCCGGGATGACCTCGGTCTGCAGGCCGAGGCGGCGGCACAGCGTCCACTGCTCCTGCGTCCCGCCCCACAGGGCCGGGTCGCCGGAGTGGATGCGCGCGACGAGCAGCCCCTCGGCCGCGGCCCGCTCGTATTGGGAGGTGATGACCTCCAGCGAGTGCTCGGCGCTGTTGACGACGACCGCGACGGGCTTGACGTGATG
>JAODNQ010000031.1 GCA_025464695.1 Frankiales bacterium
GGCCCGGACCTGACCGTCGAGCCCGAGCTCGCCGAGCAGCACGCGCCCGGCCAGCGACGCCGCCGGCAGCGCGCCCGAGGCGGCCAGCACCGACGCGGCCAGGGCCAGGTCGAAGCCGGAGCCGCGCTTGGGCAGCGACGCCGGGGACAGCCCCAGGGTGATGCGCTTCTGAGGCCACTGCTCCCCAGAGTTCACGAGCGCCGCCCGCACCCGGTCGCGGGCCTCCGAGAGGGCGGTGTCGGGCAGCCCGGTCACGGTCAGCCCGGGCAGGCCCTGCGCAAGGTCGGCCTCGACCTCGACCAGGGTGCCCTCGAGCCCGACGAGCGCGACCGCCCAGGCGCGGGCCAGCGCCATCAGAACGCCCCCTGCAGGTGCACGACCACCGGCGCGTACCCGCGGCGGCGCACGACCGAGACGACGTCGAAGCGCAGGTCGGCGGCGTCGGGCGGCCGGTGCTGCTCGAGCCACCGGGTCGCGAGCACCCGCAGCCGCCGGGCCTTCCGCAGCGTCACCGCCTCCGCGGGCTCGCCGAACCCCGTGCCGCTGCGGGTCTTCACCTCGACGAACACCACCGTCCGCAGCTCGCGGCAGACGACGTCGAGCTCGCCCTCCCGGCACCTCCAGTTGCGCGAGAGCACCTGCAGACCCGCGGCCTGCAGGTGCTCCACCGCCAGCTCCTCGCCGTACCGCCCGAGCGCCTGCCGTCCGTCCACCGGACACCACCTCCGGGGACGAGGGTGCGGGGGTGAGCGGCGTCCGGGAAGCGCTCGGGGCCGCGCTGTGGACGAGCGCGGACCGTCGGACCCGCGTGCTAGCCCCCCGACCGGCTGCGGCACCGACCGCGGGCTACCGTCGCCGTCCCCTGACCCGGAGGTCCCCGTGCACACCGTCCGTTCCGGCACCCCTGCTCCCGGCACCCGCCCGCTCGTCCTCGTGGCGGGCGTCGGCGCCGACACCGGCACGTGGTCACCCGTGCTCGCCGGTCTCGAGGCCGAGCGCGAGGTCGTCCGCCTCGACCTGCCCGGCTTCGGGCGCACGCCGCTGCCGCCCGGCCCCTACACGCTCAGCGGCGTCGCGGACGCACTTGAGGCGCACCTGCGCGCGGAGGACCTGCAGGGCGCCGACCTCGTCGGCAGCTCGATGGGCGCACGCCTCGCCCTGGAGATGGCCCGCCGGGGGCTGGGTCACGGCGTCGTCGCGCTGGACCCTGGCGGCTTCTGGAGCCGCGGGCAGAAGCGGGTCTTCGGCGCGACGCTGACGGCGAGCGTCGCCCTCGTGCGCGCGGTGCGCCCCGCCCTCCCGACCCTGCTGGCGACGCCGGTGGGCCGCACGGCCCTGCTCGCCCAGCTCTCGGCCTCCCCCTGGGCCCTCGACCGGGCCTACGCGCTCCGCGAGGTGCAGGGCCTGGCCGACGCCGCCGGCACCAGCCCGGCGATCCGGGCGCTCGCCACCGGGCCCGACCAGGAGGGCGCGGCCGCGGGCACCCTGCCCGGCCCGGTGCTGGCCGTGTGGGGCGCGCAGGACCGCGTGACGCTGCCCAGCCAGGCGAGCACGCTGTGCGAGCGCTTCCCCGACGCCGTGGTGGAGGTGTGGCGGGGCTGTGGCCACTTCCCGCACTGGGACCAGCCCGCCAGGACCGTCGAGACCGTCCTGCGCCACACCGCCTAGTCGCGGGCGGCTACCGCACCCCGCAGGCCGTCGCGAGCAGCAGCACGAGGGTGCGGGTCACGTCGACCATCTCCTGCACCGGCACCGACTCGTCGGGGCCGTGCGCCTTCCGGACGTCGCCCGGCCCGTAGTGCACCGCCGGCACCCCGCCGAGCCCCGTGAGCAGCCGCTGGTCGCTGCCGTAGGGGGCGCCGAAGACCGCGGGGCGGACGCCGTGCAGCCGGGCGTGGGTGTCCGAGACCAGCCGCGCCACCCGGGAGTCGGCGTCGACCATGCCGGGGGCGAACTGACCGCCCCACCACTCCACCCGCACCGGGTTCGCGGCGAGCCAGGGGTCGGCGGCGCTCACCTCGGCCAGGGTGCGCTCGAGGTCGGCCCGGGCGTCCTCCACGCGCTCCCCCAGCGCCACGCCCAGCCGCCCCTCCGCGACGAGCGAGTCGGGGACGCTGCTCGCCCAGTCGCCGGCGCGGACGGTGCCGACCGACAGCGGGTACGGCAGCGCGTAGCGGGCCATCAGCGGGTGGGCGTCGCGGTTGCGGCGAGCCTCGAGCCGGCGCAGCGCCTGGTGCACCAGCAGGTACTTCTCGACGGCGTCGACGCCCTCGAGCCGAGCGCTCGCGTGCACCGAGCGGCCCGGCACGGTGAGCCGGAAGGTCAGGGCGCCGGCGGAGGCGGGCACCATCGCGCTCGACGTCGGCTCGCAGATGACGGCGAGGTCGCCGCGGTAGCCCCGCTGGAGGGTCGCGAAGGTGCCGAGCCCGCCGTCCTCCTCGCCGACGACGCTCTCGAGCAGGACCCGGCCGCGCAGCTGCACGCCGGCGGCCCGCAGGGCCTGGACAGCAGCGACCTGGCAGGCCAGCCCGGCCTTCATGTCGCAGGCGCCCCGCCCCAGCACGGCGCCGTCCCGGACCTCGCCCGACCACGGCGCCGTCGTCCAGCCGCGGTCGCCGGGCGGGACGACGTCGATGTGGCCGTTGAGGACGACCGTGGGGCCGTCGTCGCCGCCCCAGGCGCCCACGAGCCCCCAGGCCTCGGTGCGCGGCGCCTCGAGGCCGGGGAAGTCGGGGTGCGCGAGCGTGGTGGGCAGGTCGACCGACCACAGGTCGACGTCCATGCCCGCCGCGCGGAGCCGGCGGGCGACGTCGTGCTGGCCCTCGCTCTCGGCGTCGGAGCCGGTGACGGTGGGCACGGCGATCAGGGCCTGGAGCAGAGCGACGA
>JAODNQ010000032.1 GCA_025464695.1 Frankiales bacterium
GGGGTGTCCTTGGGCATCCGCGGGCCGTACACGTTGTGGTACCTCAGCGCGACGACATTGCCGCCGGTGCCGCGGGCCCAGGACGCGCACAGGTGCTCCTGCGCGGTCTTCGTCGCGGCGTAGACGCTGCGGGGGTCGAGCGCGGCGTCCTCCGGGACGAGCTCCCAGGCGAGGTCGGCGCCGCACTGCGGGCACGGCGGCTCGAAGCGGCCGGCGTCGAGGTCGGCCACGGCGCGCGGACCCGGCCGGACGAGGCCGTGCACGGGGCAGGCGTAACGGCCCTCGCCGTAGACGACCATCGAGCTGGCGAGCACCAGGCGGCGCACCCCCGCGGCCGCCGCCGCGGCCAGCAGGACGGCGGTGCCCAGCTCGTTGACGCCGACGTAGTGCGGCAGGTCCTGCAGGTCGACGCCGAGCCCGACGACCGCGGCCTGGTGGCACACGGCGTCGACGCCGACGAGTGCGCGGTCGACGGCGTCGCGGTCGCGGACGTCGGCGTGCAGCCGCTCGGTCAGGCGGGGGTCCAGGGAGCCGGGCCACCCGCCCGGGTGGACGTCGGGCAGCAGCGCGTCGAGGACGACGACCTCGTGGCCGTCGTCGAGCAGGGCGCTCGCGACGTGGCCGCCGATGAAGCCGGCGCCGCCGGTCAGCAGCACCCTCACGCGCGCCGCCGGCGCAGCCGGGTGACGCCGTACAGGAGCGCGCTGCCGAGGAACAGGGCGGCGACCAGGACGAGGTACCGGGTCAGGTAGACGTCCTGGTCGCGGCTGCTGGCGAAGCGGAACGACTCCTCGCTGTGCTGCGTGATGACCGGCCAGAACACGAGCAGCAGCAGGCCGGACAGCAGGGTCGGGACGCGCACCCAGTTGACCGACCCGCGGGGGAGCACCGAGGACGCGACCCGGTCGGCCGCGGCGTACAGGGGGAAGAGCACGAGGTCGTGCAGCAGCACGGCGCCGAGGAACCACGCGCCGATGCGGAGCGCGGAGGAGCCGTCGGCGACCGCGACGACGGCGGCTCCGGCGAGTGCGAGGCAGCCGGCGACGGCCAGCACGTGCAGCACGGAGCTGCCGTACAGCAGGCGGAAGGACCTCACGCCCACCGCCCCTTCTCCTGGACGCTGATCGACTGCACCCACTTGGTGTTGTGCACCCCCGGCAGCGAGGGCGCGATGACGCGCGCGGGGTAGCCGTGGTCCAGCGACAGGTCGACGCCGTTGACCTGCAGGGCCAGCAGCGCGTCGCCGTGCGTCAGGTGCTGCGTCCCGAGGGTGGCCCGGGCGAAGGCGCCCTGGCGCTCGAGCGACGTGACGACGGCGCGCTCCGGGCGGGCGACCCCGGCCAGCGCCACGAGGTCGCGCAGCCGCACCCCCGTCCACGTCTGCACGGTGGACCAGCCCTCGACGCAGGCGATGGGCAGCTCGACGGTGTGCTGCGGCATCGCCAGCAGCTGCGCGCGGGACAGCTGCACCGGCGTCGGTCCGACCAGCGACAGCGACCAGTCCGCGGTCATGTCGCGGGTCACCTGCGCTCCGAAGGCGGTGCGGTTCACCTGGAAGTCGGTGGGGCCGTCGCCGTAGCTCTGGCCGCGCGGGGACAGCAGGGCGGTGGGGCGCAGGGTGTCGCTGAGCGTCTCGCCGACGGTCACCGCGGTGACGGCGAGCGCGCTGCCACCGACCAGGGCGAGGGCGCCGCGTCGGCTCATCGTCGGCGCCGCGGGCTCGACGGCGACCAGGCCGTCGGCGTCGGGCGGCTCGGGCACCGTGCGGTCCAGCGGCGTGCGGAGCTCCTCGCCCAGCGACCTGCTCCCCAGCGACCGCAGCATGACGGGCAGCTTCAGGACGACGTGCGCCGCGAAGGCCGCGAGGAACACCCAGGCGCCGTAGTAGTGGCCGGTGTAGAAGTCGAAGCCGAAGACGTAGTCGTACTGGATGTTCAGCACGCCGGTGGCGAGCTCGAACAGGATGCCGCCGACCAGCAGCGCGATCGTGAGCCGCTCCAGCACCTGCGCGAGGCTGCGCGCGGGCGGCCAGGCGAACAGCTTCGGCACGACCGACCACAGCTTCGCGAGAACCACCGGCACGAGCGCCAGACCGAGTCCGACGTGCAGCCCCTGGTTCAGCCGGTACAGCCACGACGGGTGCGCCGGCCACGGGAAGTACGGGAACCGCAGGACGGGGTCGACGGGGAACGCGTTGCCGGGGAACCGCGGCTCGTAGGCGTTGTAGGACGCGAAGCCCGTGAGGATCACGACGGGCAGGCCGACCAGCAGGACGGCGGCGAAGACGGCGGTCAGCCAGGGACCGCGGATCGGGCTGCGCCAGACGCGGGCGTCGAACAGCCGCAGCGGCGGGCGGGCCCGCTCGACCGCGCGCCACAGGGGGGCGGGCCAGCCGTACGGGTGCTCCGCCTCGGCGCGGGGGACGCCGTCGGGGGCGACGTCGGTGCCGCGATCGGTGGCGGTCACGCGGCCCGGCTCTGCAGGACGTCGGGAGCGAGCACCGCGAAGTGCCGGCCCGCGGCCGCCCACGCCTCGACCGTCCGCAGCCCCGCGGCGCGCGCGACGCCCACGAGGTCGTCCGCCGACACGTGGGCCCAGGGGAACCACGACGACGCCGCCTCGCCGGCCTCCAGGCGCACCTGGACACGACGGGTCGACGTCGCCGGCGGGTCCAGCTCCAAGACCACGCGGCCGGCGTCGGAGAGCAGGGCACGGGAGCGACGGAGCAGCCCGACCGGGTCGCCGCCGATGCCGATGTTGCCGTCGGCGAGCAGGACCGTCGACCACCGGGTGCCGTCGAGCAGAGCGTCGTGCACCGAGGCGTGCAGGACGTGGACGCCCCGTGCGCGGGCGAGCGCCACGGCGGCCGGAGCCACGTCGACGCCGGTGCAGGCGGTGCCGTCGGCGAGCAGGGCGCGGGCGAGACGCCCCGGTCCGCAGCCGACGTCGAGGGTGGCGCTGCCGCACCGGCTGAGCAGCTCGTCGTCGCCGGGCAGCTGCGCCGCGGCCCAGCGCGGGGCGTCGAGCGGCCGGGTCAGGCCGTCGTCGTAGCGGACGCGGACGTCGTCGCCGCGCAGCGCCCGGCCGTAGACCTCAGCGGGGGCGGTCATGCCCGGGCCCCGTCCAGGAGCGTGGGAGCGAGCCGGGCGAGCGCGCTGTCCGGTCGGACCTGGGCGAGCACCTCGGACAGGTCGGCGGCGGTGTCGATGTCGCGCAGCACCGGCAGGGCGGCGGGGGGCAGGCCCAGCTCCGTCAGCCGGGCGGCCTGGGCCGAGCCGGTGCGGTCGGTCGACATGGGCACGCCGTCGAAGGCGCGAGGGTGCGGGGCGTGCAGCCCGCAGGCCCACCAGCCGCCGTCCGCGGCGAGGCCGAGGACGCTGCTCGAGGCGAGCAGGGCGTGCACCGCGCGGGTCAGCAGGTCCGGCGTGACCTGCGGGGTGTCCATGCCGACGAGCAGCAGGGGCAGGTCGCAGGTCGCGGCGGCGTCGGCGAAGGCGGCGGTCAGCCGGGCGTCGAGCCCGCCGGCCGCCTGGGGGAGGACGTCGAAGCCGGGCGGGACGGGGAACGACGTCGCGCCGTCGAGCACGAGGACGCGCCGGGCGACCGGGGTCGCGGCGACGGCGGCCAGCGTGTCGGCGAGCGCTGCCGCGGCGACGGCGGCGCCCTGCTCGGGGGTCAGGGGAGGGGTGAGACGGGTCTTGACCCGTCCCGCGAGAGGTTCCTTGGCGAGCACGAGCAGCTGGCAGGCGAGCGGGGTCACAGCTGCCTTCCTCTCCACGACGGGATGCGGTCGAACGGACCGGTCGGGCCCGGCACGACGACGGGGGGCAGGCGGAGTGCCTGCCCCCCGTCGTCGGACGTGCGGGTCAGCGTGCCCCGGACACGCGGCCCGGGCCAGCCGGGGGCGTGCAGGACCAGCGGGACCGGGACTAGCTGGCCGGGACGGCCAGCGTGATCTTGGCGATGCCCACGAGGGCGTTCTCCTTGACCGCGGTCGTCTTGTAGGTGGCGTTCAGCAGGTCGGCGGCGGCCTTGGTGAACTTCACCTGGGTGCCCTCGAGCACGGCGTCGCCGTTCTCCATCGCGAGCGGCTTGAGCGTGGTGCCGTCGAGGAAGAACAGGGGCGCGTCCTGGACGACGTCCTTGCCGTTGGCGGAGACGTCGCCGAACAGCATCGACTTGCCGGGGTCGACGTCGAAGTTGGTGAGCTCGACCTTGATGCCGCCGCCGGTGAGGCTCAGGCCGGAGCCGTCGTGGTGGATGAGGCCCTGCACGTACGGGTCGACGCTGCCCGGCTTGAAGTACTTGGCGCTGCCCCCGGTGATCGGGAAGCTGGCGACGCCCTCGGCGGAGACGGTCGCGCGGCCCACGGGGGCCGGCGTCAGGCCGAGGCTCTTGAGGCCGGCGGCGAACGCGGAGTCGAGGGTGACCGCGGTCATCTTGCCGGTCAGCATGGGGATCTCGGCCAACGGCGCGGAGGAGTCGGCCTTGCTGCTGCCGCTGCCGCTGTCCTTCTCGTCGTCGCCACAGGCGGACAGGGACAGGGACAGGGTGCCGATCAGAGCGAGGGTCAGAAGGCTCTTGCGCATGCGGGGTGGTCCTCTCGAGGAGCGGCGCTGCCGCCGCTGGGGTGTCACAGGTCGTTCGCGGCCGCAGCGGGAACGGTTCACCTGCGCCCGTGTGGGACCGGCCACGCGACCCCGGACGCACGACACCCCGCGCAGCCGGGGCTGCGCGGGGTGTCGGGTCGTGCGGTCGTGCAGGGGGACTACTTGCCCGCGAGGGTGATCTTCGCGACGCCGACCTTGAAGAACTCGGTCAGGGCGGTGGTGCCGTAGGTCTTGTTGAGCAGGTCAGCGGCGGCCTTGGTGAGGGAGACCGTGGTGCCCTCGAGGACCGGCGCGCCGTCCTCCATCTTCAGCGGCTGGAGGGTGCTGCCGTCGAGGAAGAACAGCGGGGCGCCCTTGACGACGCTGGTGCCGTTGGCGGAGACGTCACCCGTGAGCATCGAGGTGCCCGGGTTCACGAGGAAGTTGGTGAGCTCGACCTTGGTCTTGCCGTCGGTGAGGGAGATGCCCGAGCCGTCGTGCTTGATCTCGCCCTCGACGTAGGGGTCGTGCGTGCCGGGGGTCCAGTAGGTGGCGTTGCCACCGGTGATCGGGAACGCGAGCACACCGTCGGTGAGCTTCGCGGTGCCGACGATGCCGGGGGTGAGCTTGAGGCTGGTGAGGCCCTGGACGAAGCCGGCGTCGAGCTTGAGCTCGGTCTGCTTGCCGGTCAGCGTCGCGATGACGGCGGCCGGGGTGGCGGCGGCGGAGGCGCCGTCCTTGCCGGTGTCGGAGTCGTTGTCGCTGCAGGCCGAGACGCTGAGCGCCAGGGCGCCCGCGAGGGCGAGGGTCGTGACGGCCTTGCGGCTCTTGGTCAGGGTGCGCATGCGGGGTCAGGTCCTCTCGTCGCACGGCAGGAGGTCTGCCGGCTCGTGCTCTGTCTTCACGAGGTCGTTCGCACGGGCCGTCCGTCCGGTTCTGTGGCGCCCGCCACAGGCCGTGCCCCGCCCTACTGTCGCGCCGTGACCCGGGCCCGCCTGCTGACCGCGGCTGCCGTCGCGGGCGTCGTCGTCCAGGCGGTGCTCGCGCACCGGTCGGCCGGCCCCGGCGGGATCCTCGAGCGCCGCTACGGCCTGCTGCTGCTGCTCGGCGTGTGGTCCCTGGTCTCGGCCGCGACCGTCCTGTGCGTCCTGCGCCTGCCCCGGCGCACCGCGATCGCGCTGCTGCTGCTCGGGGCGGTGGTCGTGCGGCTCGCCGCGCTGTCGCCGAAGGCTCCGCTGTCGGACGACCTCTACCGCAACGCCTGGGACTGCGTCGTGCAGAGCGAGGGGATCGACCCGTACCGGCACGCGCCGGAGGCGGAGCAGCTCGCCCACCTGCGCTACGTCCCCGGCATGGAGTGGATCTGGCCGCCGTCCCTGCGCGGGACC
>JAODNQ010000061.1 GCA_025464695.1 Frankiales bacterium
ATGCCCCCGCCGGCGCTGCCCTCGCCCTCGTCGCCGCGACCGGCGCGCTGACGGTCGCGCTGCCGTCGTCCTCGCACAGCTCCGTCGTCGTGGCGCAGGCGGCCGCCGACACCGCCGCGCCGGCCGCCTCGGCCCCGTCGGACGCCGTCCGCGAGGAGCAGGCCCGCGCCTCGCGCAACCGCCCCCGCGTCGTGCTGTCGACGCCGTTCCGCGTCCCCGTCGTGAGCGCGCCCTCACCCAGACCCGAGCCGAAGCCGCTGCTGCCCGGCTGCACCGGCACCCCGAGCACGGCCGGCTACGCGAACGGCCGCCTGCCGGGCTCCGTGCTCTGCGACGTCGGCAGCGGCGAGCGGCTCCGCGCCGACGCCGCCCGCGCCTACGCGGCCCTCGCGCAGGCGTACCGGCAGCACTTCGGGAGCACGCTGTGCCTCATCGACGGCTACCGGCCGCTCGGGGAGCAGCAGCTGCTGCGGCGCACGAAGCGCCGCTACGCCGCGACCCCCGGCCTGTCGGAGCACGGCTGGGGCGTGGCCGTCGACCTCGGGTGCGGCGTGAACTCCTCCCGTTCCGGGGCCTCGCAGTGGCTCAAGAGCAACGCGGGCCGCTTCGGCTGGCACCACCCCGACTGGGCCGAGCCCGGCGGCAGCCGCCCTGAGCCATGGCACTGGGAGTTCGGCACGACCTGACCTCTCGAGGCTCCAGTTGCACAACGTTCGCAACTGCACAAGACTGGGGGCATGACCGGCCTGCCCCTCCTGTCGCTCGAGCACGTCACCTTCGGCTACGGCGGTGCGCCCGTCCTGAAGGAGGTCGACCACGTCGTGGAGGCGGCCGCCTTCACCGGCGTCGTCGGCCCGTCCGGGTCGGGCAAGACCAGCCTGCTGCGGCTGCTGCTCGGCACCGAGCGCCCCCAGCACGGCCGGGTCGTGCGCGCCCCCGGCGTCGCGGTGTCCTACGTCCCGCAGCTCGAGACGGTGAACTGGAACTTCCCGGTGACCGTCGCCGAGTGCGTGCTGATGGCCCGGCCGACCAAGCGGCTGCTGCCCTGGGCCACGGCCGAGGAGAAGCGCGAGGTCGCGCAGGTCCTCGAGCGGCTCGGCATCGCCGACCTCGCGCACCGGCACATCCGCGAGCTGTCCGGCGGTCAGCAGCAGCGCATGTTCATCGCCCGGGCGCTGCTGCGCCGGCCCCAGCTCCTGCTCATGGACGAGCCGACGTCGGGCGTCGACGTCGCCACCCGCCACGAGGTGCTCCACCTGCTCGACGAGCTGAACCGGGACGGCCTCGCCATCCTGCTGACCACCCACGACCTCAACGGCATGGCGGCGCACCTGCCGCACCTGGTCGCCCTCAACACCCGGATCATCGCCTCCGGCCCGCCGTCGGAGGTCATCGTGCCGGACGTGCTCGAGCGGACCTTCGGGGCCCGCATGGAGGTCCTGCAGCACCTCGGCATGCCGGTCGTCGTCGACGGCAGCGCCTTCGGCGTCATGGGTGCGGCGTGATCGACACCCTGCTGGAGCCGTTCCAGTACCAGTTCGTCGTCAACGGGATCTACGCCGCCGTCCTCGCGGGCGGCATCTGCGGGCTGCTCGGCGTCTTCATCACGCTGCGCGGCATGAGCTACATCGGCCACGGGCTGTCCCACGCGGTCTTCGGCGGGTACGCCGCCGCGCCGCTGCTGGGCGTGCCGATCGTGCTGGGCGCAGGCGCCTGGGGCCTCGGCTCGGCGTTGCTCATCAACGCCGTGGCCCGGAGCCGGCGGATCGGCGCGGACGCTGCGATCGGGGTGGTGACCACGGCGTCGTTCGCGCTCGGTGTCGCCCTGCTGACGAAGTTCGGCACGAAGGGGCCCTCGTTCGACGCCCTGCTGTTCGGCAGCATCAACGGCGTCGGCAACGACGACCTCCTGCTGCTGGTCGGGGCCCTCGCCTTCGCCGCGATCACCTTCACGGTGCTGTACCGGCAGTTCCTGTTCACCACCTTCGACCCCGACGTCGCCGACGTGTCGGGCGTCAGCGTGAAGTGGATGGACGCGCTGCTCATGCTCGTGCTGTCGGTGTCGATCCTCGCGACCCTGCAGATCATCGGGGTGACCCTCGTGGCCGCCACCCTCGTGATCCCGGCCGTGACCACGCGCATGATGACCGACTCGTTCAGCCGGATGCTGTGGAGCTCCACCCTGCTGGGCGCCGGCACCGGGGCCGTCGGCATGTACCTCAGCTACCACCTGGCGATCCCCTCCGGGACGACGATCGTGCTGCTCAACGCGCTGGCGTTCACCGTCGTGCTGGTGCTGACCGGCAAGCGCGGGCTGCGCAAGGTCGCCGGCCTCGACGACCACGCCGACAGCCCGTCCGTGGTCCCGATCGCGGCCGTCCGGGCCTGAGCCGCCGCCCGCCTACGCTCGGGCGCATGGCTCGTCTCTTCGGCACCGACGGCGTCCGCGGGCTCGCGGGCACCGACCTCACCCCCGAGCTCGCCCTGGCCCTGGCGCGCAGCGCCGCGGGGGTGCTGCACGCGGGCAGCGGCCGGCCGGTGGTCGTGATCGGGCGCGACACCCGGCCCTCGGGCGAGATGCTGGAGGCCGCGGCCGCGGCGGGGTTCGCCTCCGCCGGCTGCGACGTGCGGCTGCTCGGCGTCGTCCCGACCCCGGCCGTCGCGCACGCCTGCGCCAGGGGGGTCGCCGACCTCGGGCTGATGATCTCGGCCTCCCACAACCCGATGCCCGACAACGGCCTCAAGCTCTTCGGCAAGGGTGGGCACAAGCTGCCCGACGACGTCGAGGACGCCGTCGAGGCGGGGATGTCCGGCGAGGGCCCGCGGCCCACCGGGACCGCGATGGGCACCGTCGAGCCGGCACCGCGGTCCTGGCACGAGGCCTACGAGGCGGCGCTGCTCGCCACGCTCGAGGCGCCGCTGGCCGGGCTGAAGGTCGTCGTGGACTGCGCGCAGGGGGCGGCGTCGGCCCTGGCCCCCGAGCTGTACCGGCGGGCCGGCGCGGACGTCGTCGCGATCTTCGCCGACGCCGACGGCCCGCACATCAACGAGGGCTGCGGGGCCACCCACCTCGAGGCGCTGCAGGCCGCCGTCCTCGAGCACGGGGCCGACCTCGGCCTCGCCCACGACGGCGACGCCGACCGCTGCCTCGCCGTCGACGCCAGCGGGGCCGTCGTCGACGGCGACCGGATCCTCGCCGTCTGCGCGCTGGGCCTGCGCGAGCGCGGGCTGCTGCCCACCGCCACCGTCGTCGCCACCGTGATGAGCAACCTGGGCTTCGTCCAGGCGATGCAGGCCGCCGGGCTCGAGGTCGTGCAGACCGCGGTCGGCGACCGGTACGTCCTGGAGGCGATGCGCGAGGGCGGCCACGCGCTGGGCGGCGAGCAGAGCGGTCACGTCGTGTTCGCCGACGCCGCCACCACCGGCGACGGCCTGCTCACGGGCCTCGCCCTGCTGGGACGGGTCGCGGCCACGGGGCGCACCCTCACCGACCTCGCCGCCGTCGTCACCGTCCTGCCGCAGGTGCTCGTCAACGTCCGGGCGCAGCGGTCGAGGGCGCAGGACGACGACGTCCTGGCCGCGGTCGCCGCCGAGGAGGACGCGCTCGCGGGCAGCGGCCGGGTGCTGCTGCGGCCGTCCGGGACCGAGCCCGTGGTGCGCGTGATGGTCGAGGCCCCGACCGACGCGCAGGCGCGGGAGGTCGCGGACCGGCTCGCCGCCGTCGTCGGGAGCTAGACGAGCCGGCGGTCGGCCGCCCAGCGCGAGAGCTCGCGCCGGTTGCTCAGCTGCAGCTTCCGAAGCACGGACGACACGTGCGTCTCGACCGTCTTCCCCGCGATGAACAGCTCGCCCGCGACCTCCTTGTAGGTGTAGCCCCGCGCGATCAGGCGCAGCACGTCGCGCTCCCGGGCGGTGAGCAGGTCGAGGTCGGCGTCGGCCGTGGCGGGTGGCGCGACGACGGGCGCGGCGAAGGCGTCGAGCACGAAGCCGGCCAGCCGCGGGGAGAACACGGCGTCCCCGCCGGCCACCCGCCGGACGGCGTCGGCGAGCTCGTCGCCCGACACCGTCTTGGTGACGTAGCCCCGCGCCCCGGCCCGGATGACGCCGATGACGTCCTCGGCGGCGTCCGACACCGACAGCGCGAGGAAGCGGGTCGACGGCGCCCGGTCCCCGACCCCCGCCAGCACGGCCCGGCCCCCGCCGTCGGGCATGTGGACGTCCAGCAGCACGACGTCGGGCTGCAGCCGCACGACCGCCTCGACCGCCTCCTGGACCGTCCCGGCCTCCCCGACCACCTCGACGTCGTCGGCCAGCTCCGAGCGCACGCCCGACCGGAACAGGCGGTGGTCGTCGACGAGCAGGACGCGGACGCGGTCAGCCACGGGGCACCGACAGCCGGACCTCGGTGCCCGTGCCCGGCGCGCTGCGGACGACGGCGGTGCCGCCGTGCCGG
>JAODNQ010000067.1 GCA_025464695.1 Frankiales bacterium
GGCCGGCGCGGAGCCGGAGGACGTGCGCCGGGCCGCCGCTGCCCTCGCTCCCGGCGGGCGGCTGGTCGCGACCGCCGCGCACGGGCCGGCGCTGGTGGCCGAGCTCGGCCTCGTGCTCCGGCACGTCGAGGCGGTCGGGGACGTCGTCGCGTGGTCGGCGGTCGCGCCGCTGCGCCCGTAGGCTCGCGCCGGTGGGGGACCAGGGGCTGCGCATCGGCCGTGTCGTGGGCGTGCCGGTCTTCCTGACGCCCTCGTGGTTCCTGTTCGCGGCGTTCGTGCTGCTGAGCTACGGGCCGCAGCTGGCCGACGAGTTCGGGGCGGCCCGGGGCTACTCGGCCGCGGCGGCCTACGCCCTGATGCTGCTCGCCTCGGTGCTGCTGCACGAGGTCGGGCACTGCGTGGTCGCGCGCGCCTTCGGCCTGCCGGTACGGAGCATCACGGTCACGCTGCTGGCCGGGCTCACCGAGATCACCAGCCCGCCGCAGACCCCGGGGCGCGAGTACGCCGTCGGCGTCGCCGGGCCTCTGGTCTCGCTGCTGCTGGGCGGCCTGGGCTACGCGGGCAGCGAGCTCATGACCGAGGGCAGCCTCGGCTGGTACCTGGTGCGCGGCATCGCCGTCATCAACGTCGTCCTGGCTGTGTTCAACCTGCTCCCCGGCCTGCCCCTCGACGGCGGCCGGGTGCTGCGCGCCGCCGTCTGGCGGGTCACCGGGGACGCCGGCCGCGCCACCGTCGTGAGCGCCTGGGGCGGCCGCGTCGTCGCCCTGGCGGTCGTGCCGCTCGTGCTGCTGGTCGTGCTGCCCGCGCTGGACCTCGGCGGCGGCGGGCTGGTGTCGGTCGTGTTCGTCGTGCTGCTGTCGTCCTTCGTCTACGCCGGCGCCTCGGCCTCCCTGCAGCAGGCCCGCCTCTCGCAACGCATGCCCGGCCTGGTCGCCGGCCGGCTCGCCCGCCCGGCCCTCGGCGTCGCTGCCGACCTGCCCGTGTCGGAGGCGGTGCGGCGCGCGAACGACGTCGGCGCCCGGGCGCTCGTCGTCGTCGACGGGGCGGGCCGGGTGTCGGGCGTCGTGCCGGAGGCCGCCGTCATCGCGACGCCGGAGGAGCGCCGGCCCTGGATCACCGTGGGCACGCTCTCGCGCCGGGTCGACGCCGTGCTCGACCCCTCCCTGGCCGGTGAGGACCTGCTCGGCGCCCTGCGCACCGCGCCGGCACCCGAGCACGTCGTGCAGGACGAGCTCGGCCGGGTCGGGGTGCTCCTGACGAGCGACGTCGCGGCGGCCGTCACCGGCTGACCGTCCCGCCCCGGTAGCCTCCGACGCTCGTGACCGCACCCCACGACACCGCCCGCACACCGACGGGCGCGGACCGACGCCGTGGTCCCCTCGCCGCCGGCGACCAGGTGCAGCTGACCGACCCCAAGGGGCGGATGCACACCATCACCCTCGAGGTCGGCAAGCAGTTCCACACCCACAAGGGCATCCTCGAGCACGACACGCTGCTCGGCGGCCCGGAGGGCGTCGTCGTCCGCATCGGCACGACCGAGTACCTCGCGCTCCGGCCGCTGCTGTCGGACTACGTGCTGTCGATGAAGCGCGGCGCCCAGGTCGTCTACCCGAAGGACGCCGGACAGGTCGTCCAGATGGCCGACATCTTCCCGGGCGCGCACGTCGTCGAGGCCGGGGTGGGGTCGGGCGCGCTGTCGATGTCCCTGCTGCGTGCGGTCGGCGACACCGGCCGGCTGTCGAGCTACGAGCGGCGCCAGGACTTCGCCGACATCGCCCGCGACAACGTCGAACGCTACTTCGGCGCGCCGCACCCGGCCTGGAGCATCACGGTCGGGTCGCTGCAGGACGAGCTCTCGGAGACCGACGTCGACCGCGTGGTGCTCGACATGCTCGCGCCCTGGGAGACGCTCGACGCCGTCGCTCGGGCGCTGCGGCCGGGCGGGCTGCTGTGCTGCTACGTCGCCACGACCACGCAGCTGTCCACGACCGTCGAGGCGCTCCGCACCCACGGGAGCTTCACCGAGCCGTCGTCGTGGGAGTCGCTGGTGCGCGGCTGGCACGTCGAGGGCCTGGCCGTCCGGCCCGACCACCGCATGGTCGGCCACACCGGCTTCCTGCTGACGACGCGGCGCCTGGCCGACGGCGTGGAGCCGCCGGTGCGCCGTCGTCGGCCCAGCAAAGGCGCGTACGGCGAGCCTGCCGTCGAGAGCGCTCCGGAGCTCGCGCCCGGCCAGAAGGCCGAGCCGTTCCGGCCCGACCTGCCCTAGTCCGGCCCGACCTGGTCCGGGCCGTCCACGGCGTCAGAACCCGTCGAGGTGCTGGGCGCTCTGCGCCCGGCGCACCAGGAGCGCGATCAGCCGGTCGCGCTCCTTGCCCGGCAGCCCGGACGGCCCGTAGCCGACGTCGAACACGCTGATCTCCGCCCGGCCGACCAGCACGGCGCTCAGGCCGAGCCGCACCGCGAACCGGCCCTTGCCCGTGCCGAAGGTGCCGGTGAGGACGTAGCGGGCGGCGTTGTCCGCGCCGGGCGGCGCCGTGGTCGGGACCCGGGCGAAGGTGCCGTCCACGCTGCCGCCGAACGCCGCCGGGGCCGCCTCGTCGAGGCACGCGAGGACGGTCGGCGCGGTCAGGGCGGCGAAGTCCTCGACGCCCTCCTGGGTGGTGGCCACGACGTCGGTGCTGTTCCCGACGAGGTAGCCGTCGGGGGCGGCGCCCTTGCTGAAGCCGGCCGACTCGGAGGTCGCGAGCGGGGAGCCCGGACCGGCGAGGCAGGCCGCGAGGGGGTCGTCCTGGCCGTCGTCGGAGGCGTCGACGTCGTCGGCCGTGAGGCCCGGCACGTCCGCCTTCCGCAGGACGATGCTGCCGGCCACCGCGGCGGCCCGGGGTCCCTCGAGCGGCACCTCGGCGACCGCGCTGGGGGCCGCGGTGGTCGGGGCCGGGGCCGGGGTCGGGCGCGAGGGGGCGTCGTCGTCCCCGCCGCAGGCGCTCAGGGCGACCAGCAGCAGCACGGGCAGGACGAGGGCGGAGCGGCGCACGGCGGCAGTCTGCCGCAGCACCTGCCGACGACAGGGAGTCCGGACGGCTGGCGCGGGAACGGCCGTCCGTACATAGGATGCGAGGACCGACCGGTGCCTGCGAGCGATGGGCCCGGACGGACCCGAGGAGGTAGCACGTGGCTGGTGCCCGAGGCAGTGACCCGAACAGCGAGCTGACCGCGCAGGTGAGCTTCCTGGAGGAGGAGGTCGCCGTGCTGCGCCGCAAGCTGGCCGACTCCCCGCGGCAGGTCCGCGCTCTCGAGGAGCGGCTCTCCGCCCTGCAGGCCGACCTCGCCGGCGCCGTCGGTCAGAACGACCGGCTGGTGTCGCCCCTGCGCGAGGCCCGCGACCAGATCGTGGGGCTCAAGGAGGAGGTCGAGCGGCTGGCGCAGCCGCCGTCCGGCTACGGCGTGTTCCTGGAGCAGCACGACGACGACACCGTCGACGTCTTCACGGGCGGCCGCAAGCTCCGGGTGACCGTGAGCCCGGCCGTCGAGACCGCCGAGCTCCGCAAGGGGCAGGAGGTCATGCTCAACGAGGCGCTCAACGTCGTGAAGGCGCTGGCGTTCGAGAAGCAGGGCGAGGTCGTGCAGCTCAAGGAGGTGCTCGAGGACGG
>JAODNQ010000082.1 GCA_025464695.1 Frankiales bacterium
CTGCAGGGCAGCGGGGCCGACCGTGCCGATCGGGAAGAAGAGCTCGGGGTCCTCGTCGCGGCAGAGCGCGTGGTGGCGCCAGTCCATGTGGTCCGTCTCCTCTGTCGAGCTGCCGGACGCCTGCCGAGGAAGGCGCCGCCGGGTGGCAGCGGAGCACCGCGTCGCGGTCGACGCGGTGCGCGTGCGTCTGCTGTGGTGGTCCTGGGACTACTGCGTGGGGCTGGTGCTCGGTGCTGCGTACGTGGGACTGCCGTGCGTGCTACCGCCGTGCGTGGGACTGCTGATCCGTGCCGCGGCACGGGAGGAATGCGCCCTGCAGGGCCCGGGACGTGCTGTGACCTCGTGTACTGAGACCGTGCCGGAGCGGGCTCCAGCGGTGCGCCAGCGTTGCACCGGCACCAGGCGGAGGCAAGCACTGTCGGCCCTCTTCCTGGCGCTCGGCTGTCGGGTTCGTCACGTGGGACCCGGCTGGTCCCCGCGCCCGCCTGCCCGCTGTGCCGTGACTCACACCGCCCGGGTGCCAGATCCGGTCCGCGGCCTGGTCAGACGAGGACGTCGAGCGCGTCCGGGACGCTGCGCAGGCGCACCGCGGTGCGGTCGCCGAGGTCGTCGCCGTCGACCTGCAGGGCCACGGGCACCCGCGCGGTGAGGCGCAGCTCGGGCGCGTCGTGCACCTGCAGCAGGGTGCGGCCCCCGGGCCGGGCGTTCGTCGCGAGGATCTGGCGCAGGTGGCGCAGCGTCGCGAAGGTGGACAGGCGGCGGACGCCGAACAGGTCCAGCCCCGTCTCGAAGGAGGCGTCGGGGCAGGCCCGGACCGGGCGCGGGCCGAGGTAGGTCCAGGGGTCGCTGTTGCAGACCAGGGCCATCCCGAGCGGCTCGGGCTCCTGGCCGTCGCGCTCGAGCAGCAGCGCGGGCTCGCGCCGGCGCGACAGGAAGAACTCCTTCACGCCCTGGCGCACGAACAGGCCCGGCGTCGCCCTGGCGCCCCGGTCGCGCTTGCGCTCGACTCGTCGCACGACGGCGGCGTCCAGCCCGAGGCCGGCGCAGAAGGTGAACCAGCGCTCGCCGGTGGCGTCGGAGACCAGGCCGAGGCCGATGCGGCGACGACGCTCCTGGGCGAGCGCCTCCATCAGCACGCTGGTGGCGTCGACGGCCGAGTTGGGCAGGCCGAGGGCCCGGGCGAAGACGTTGGCGTTGCCGCCGGGGACGACGCCGAGCGCCGGCCCCTCCGGGTTCGGGCCGCCCTCGAGCAGCCCGTTCACGACCTCGTTCACCGTGCCGTCGCCCCCGAGCGCGACGACGACGTCGAGGCCGTCGACCCGCGCCTGCGCGGCGAGCTCGCTGGCGTGGCCGCGGGCCTGCGTGACGGCGACGTCGAGCTTGACCTCGCTGGACAGGGCGGAGGCCAGCACCTCGCGCATGCGCGGCGTCGTCGCCGTGGCCTTGGGGTTCACGACGAGGAGTGCACGCATGCACGGAGGCTATCCGCGCGGATACGGTCGAACCGTGAACACGCCTGTGAGACGCGCCGCCCTCCTCGTGGCGGCCGAGGGGGTGGGCCTGGTCGGGGTGGGGCTCGCCTACGCCGTCGCCGGGCTGCTCGGCCAGCCCGAGGACCGGCTCGGCACCGAGCTCGGCGCGGCGATCGCCGTCGTCGTCGGGGTGCTGCTGCTCCTGGTCGCGCGGGCGCTCGACGCCCGCCGGGCCTGGGCGCGCTCGCCGGCGGTGGTCGTGCAGCTGTTCGCCCTGCCCGTCGGCTACGGCCTGGCCCAGGGGCGGGTCTGGGTGGCCGCCGCCGTCGTGCTCGGGCTGGCGGTGGCCGTGCTGCTGCAGCTCGCGTCGCCCGAGGCGCGGCTGGCCTTCGACGGCCGCCGCGGCCCGGGCGAGCGGTAGCCCCGCTACTCCTCGCTGAGCAGGCCCGTCCGCAGCTGGGCCAGGGTGCGGGCCAGCAGCCGCGAGACGTGCATCTGACTGATGCCGAGCTCCCCGGCGATCTGGCTCTGCGTCATGTTGCCGAAGAAGCGGAGCTTGAGGATCTTCTTCTCGCGGGCGGGGAGCTTCTCGAGCAGCGGCTTGAGCGACTCGCGGTACTCCACGCCCTCGAGGGCGTCGTCCATCATGCCGAGGCTGTCGGCGACCGCGGGGCTGTCGTCGTCGCCGCCGTCGGGCGCGTCGAGCGAGACGGCGGAGTAGGCGTTCGCCGACTCCAGGCCCTCGAGGATCTCCTCCTCGGTCAGGCCGAGGTGCTGGGCGAGCTCCGCGACCGTGGGGGAGCGGCCGTTCTTCTGCGACAGCTCGCTGGTGGCCTTGGTCAGGCTGAGCTTGAGCTCCTGCAGGCGCCGGGGCACCCGGATCGCCCAGCCCTTGTCGCGGAAGTGCCGCTTGATCTCGCCGACGATGGTCGGGGTGGCGTAGGTCGAGAACTCGACGGCGCGCTCGAGGTCGAACCGGTCGACCGACTTGATCAGGCCGATGGTGGCGACCTGCACGAGGTCGTCGAGGGGCTCGCCGCGGTTGCGGAAACGGCGGGCCAGGTACTCGACGAGCGGCAGGTGGGCCTCGACGAGGTCGTCGCGCAGGCGGGCGCGGCGCGGGTCGCCCTCGGGCAGTCCGGCCAGCTCGACGAACATCGCGCGGGCCTTGGCCCGGTCGGCGGCCGTGCGCTCGCTGCGGGTCGTGGCGACGGGCTGGTCGCCCTGGACGGCCTCGACCGCGGCGGCGACGTCGGGGTCCAGGGCGGCGTCCTGCGCGGCCGGGTCGGCGTCGGGGTCGGTGGGCTGCACCGGCACCTGCGCCGTGGCGTCCTCGGGCGGCGTGGTCACAGGGCGGAGCCGTCCGGCTCGCGGCGCTTGCGCAGGGACAGCGTGACGCGGCTGTCGGCGTCGACCGAGCTGTCGACCTCGCCGGCCAGGGCGGTGAGCACGGTCCAGGCGAAGGTGTCGCGGGAGGGCTGCTCGCCGTGGAGCGTGAGGACGCTGACGGCGACCGCGATGGCGTCGCCGGTCAGCTCGAACGAGCACTCGAGGTCGGCGCCCGGCACCGCCTGGGACAGCAGCATCGCGCAGGCCTCGTCGACCGCGATGCGCAGGTCCTCGATGTCGTCGATGGTGAAGTCGAGGCGGGAGGCCAGGCTCGCCGTCGCCGTGCGGAGCACCGACAGGTAGGCGCCGGCGGCCGGCAGCCGGAGGCTGACGACGTCGCGGCCCGCGCCGGACAGCGCCTCCGCGGTCGTGCCGGTCGACGTCCCGGTGTTGTCCGTCATGCCCCCTCCAACTGCACCCTCTGGGTGCCTGCGCTCCCGGGACGTACCGGGACGCCCGGGCTCGGAGCCGGGCGCGACGAGTCTATCGGCGTACCGGACAAGGACGCCGGACAGGTGCGACAGTCGCTCTCGGGGGACGCGCCGCGCTCGAGAGCGCAGCGTCCCCGACGCGCCCAGGGGTGCGACCCAGGACCAGGACCGGCAGCAGAGAGCGAGGACGAGGTGCGGGCGAGCCGCCGGAGCGTGCTGAAGGCGGCGGCCGTGCTGCCCGTCGCGGGTGCGGTGACCGCCTTCCCGGGGCGGCCGGCGCGGGCCGCGACCGGGCCGGTGGCGGCCGGGGGCACGACCCTCGCGGGCGTCGTCGCGAAGGGGCCGGCGCTCAACCCGCAGGGCTACGTGCGGCTGGTCAGCGGTCCCGGTGAGCCGCACGTCGTCCGCGACGACCTCGGGGTGAGGGCCCAGACCGCGCGGGCGGGCCGCCGGCGGGCCCTGCTGGCCTTCGCGCAGCTGACCGACATCCACGTCGTCGACGCGCAGTCGCCGGCGCGGGTCGAGTTCCTGGACCGCTACAACGACGGCCCCGGCAGCGCCCTGATCTTCGGCTCGGCCTACCGGCCCCAGGAGCAGCTGACGCCCCACGTCGCCGAGGCCATGGTCGCCGCGGTGGAGCGCGTCGGCCGCGGGCCCGTCCTCGGCCGGCCGCTGGACTTCACGATCTGCACGGGCGACAACACCGACAACTGCCAGCGCAACGAGCTGCGTTGGCAGATCGACGTCCTGGACGGCGCCCGGGTGACGCCCGACAGCGGCAGCCGCGACCGCTACGAGGGCGTGGCCGACGACGACCCCACGACCTACGACCCCCACTACTGGCACCCCGAGGGCACGCCGCAGGGCGTGCTGCCCGGCACCGCCGACGACCAGGCGCGCGCCACCTACGGCTTCCCGGTGGTCAAGGGGCTGCTCGACGCCGGGCGCCGGCCCTTCACGGCCACGGGGCTGTCGATGCCCTGGTACACCGCCTACGGCAACCACGACGGGCTCGTGCAGGGCAACTTCCCGCAGTCGCTGCAGCTGAGCGCGGTCTCCACGGGGCCGCTCAAGCCGGTGGGGCTGCCCGCCGGTGTCAGCCCGGACGACCTGCAGCGGGCCGCCGCCGACCCCGCGAGCCTGCTGGGCAAGCTCGGGAGCGCGCCCGTCCGCCCTGTGACGGCCGACCCGGACCGCCGGATCGTCAGCCGCACGGAGTCGGTCCGGGAGCACTTCACCACCGGCGGCCGGCCGCTCGGTCACGGCTACACCTCGCAGAACCTCGCGAGCGGGACGGCGTACTACGTCTTCGACCCCTCGCCGCTGGTGCGCGGGATCGTGCTCGACACGGTGAACCCCAACGGCATGAGCGACGGCTCGCTCGACGCCGCGCAGTTCGCCTGGCTCGGGGCGCGGCTGCGGGAGGCACGCGACCGCGTGGTCGTCGTGTTCAGCCACCACACGATCGCCACCCTCACCAACGACCTCGTCGCCGCCGACGACCAGACGCCCCGCGTGCTCGGCCCCGCGGTGCGCGACCTGCTGCTCGCGTCGCCGAACGTCGTGCTCTGGGTCAACGGGCACACCCACCGCAACCGCGTCACCGCGCAGAAGAGGGCGGGCGGCGGCGGGTTCTGGGAGGTCCAGACCGCGGCCCACGTCGACTGGCCCTGCCAGTCGCGCCTGCTCGAGCTGGTCGACAACCGCGACGGCACGCTCTCGGTGTTCGGGACCCTGCTCGACGCCGACGCCCCGCTGTCCTACGGCGGCGACCTGTCCAGCCCTCGGGCACTGGCGTCGCTGGCCCGGGAGCTGGCGGCCAACGACTGGCAGGAGCGCACGGCCGACCGTCGCGGCTCGGTCGAGGACCGCAACGTCGAGCTGCTCGTCGCCGCGCCCGCGTTCCTTCGCAGCGTCCCGACGTCGTCGGCCGCGCCCGCCGTCCCGGCCCGGGAGCCGTCCGGCGGGGGTGCGGGGCTGCCGTCGACCGGCCTGCCCGGCGGGCTCGCCGTCGCCGGTGCGGTCGCGGCCGGGGGAGCGCTCGCCCTGCGCCGCCGCCGGGACGCGCCCGAGGGCTGAGACACTCGCCGCGTGCCTCCCGTCGTGCTGCTCGTCGCGGCCGGGGGAGCCGCAGGGGCGCTGGCCCGCTTCGGCCTGGGCGAGGCTCTCCCGGCCACGCCGTCGGGGCTCCCCGTCGCGACGCTGCTGGCCAACCTGCTCGGCTGCCTGCTGCTCGGCCTGCTGGTGGGCCGGTACCGCCGGCACCCGGTGCTGCGCCCGCTGCTCGGGACCGGCGTGCTCGGCGGGTTCACCACCTTCTCCACGCTGGCCCTGCAGACCGACCGGCTCCTCGACGACCGCCCCGCCGTGGCGCTCGGCTACCTCGCGGCGACGACGGCCGGGGGCCTGCTGCTCGCGGCGGCGGGCCTCCGGCTCGGGTCCGGCCGGTGACCGCCCTGCTGGTGGCCCTGGGAGGCGCGGCCGGCGCGGCCGCCCGGTACGGCGTCGCGCAGGCCCTGCCCGGCCGCCGCGCGACCCTGCTCGTGAACGTCGCCGGCAGCCTGCTGCTGGGCCTGCTGCTCGGGGTGCACGGGCACGCGTACGCCCTGCTGGGTGTCGGCTTCTGCGGGGCCCTCACCACGTTCTCGACCTACGCGCTGGAGGTGCTCGAGGGCGGCGGGACGCGCTATGCCGCCGTCAGCACCGCCGGGTGCCTGGCCGCGTGCGCCCTCGGTCTGCTGCTGTCCGGCTGGGTCAGCGGACCTGGGTGAGCCGCGGCGTGCCCTGCGTCGAGGGCGTTCGCGGGTAGTAGCGCTGGTCGACGGTCGCGACGTACGTCGTGGTGCCCGGACCGGTGAACGTCCGGCGGGGGCTGAACGGCTCGCCGGGTCCGCGGAAGAACAGCAGCGTGCGGACGCCGACGGGCGCGAGCACCCGCAGCGTCACGGTCTGGCCGCGGCGCACCACGGCCGGGCCGGTCACGACCGGCACCGCCTGCGTCAGACCCGGCGCGGAGTCGCAGCGCGCGGTGGAGGCGTACCAGCGGTGGTCGTCGGTGGCGGAGAAGGTCGTGCTGATCCTGCCGTCAGGTCCGGGCACGAGGGTGCGGCGGGCGGTGAAGGACGCCTCGCCGCGACGCCGGAACAGCACCGTGACCGTCCCGGTGTCGGGTGCGGCCCCGCTCGGGGTGACGACGCTGCCCGCGGCCGCACGGGCGGGCCCGCGGAGCACCAGGCCGGTGCACGAGCCGGACACCCGGTCGACCGTCACGGTGGCGCTGCCGAAGGGCTCCAGCGGGCGGCCGTCCATGAACAGGCGGTAGCTCGTCGTGCGGTCCGGCCGGAGGGTCTCGTCGACGAACCACGTCGCCCGGACGGCGCGGACCTCGCGCTCCGCCCCGCCCTGCGGCGTCGCGAGCAGCCGGAAGTCGTGCACCGGCTCGGGTGCGGCGTCGTCGCACAGGTCGCGGTGGCCGCCGCTGACCCGGACGGCGTCGCCGGCGGCCACCCGCCCGGGGCTGACCTCAAAAGCGGTCGTGGCGGCCGGCCGGGTGCAGGGCTGGGCCGGGCTCGCCGAGACCTCGACGGTCACGGTGAAGGCCCGCTGCACGACCGCGCAGGACGGGACAGTGTGCAGGCAGCGGGCGTCGGAGGAGGCGCTGACGGTGGCGGTACCGGTCGCGGTCGCCCGGAAGGCGCCGTCGACGGTCGCGACGGTGCGGTCGAGGCCGGCCGAGGTGCGGAACAGGGGGCCGCTGGCCGTCGGGGGCGTCCAGGAGGGGGTCCCGCAGGCCCCGTCGAGCTGGACGAACACGGTGCCGTCGCGGGGCATCCGCACGGTCGCGCCGTCGTCGGCCGAGGTCACGTACACCGCGCCGGGCGAGGGGCTGGGCTGCGCGCGGGGGGCCGGTGTGCACGCAGCCGGCGCCGGCTCCGGACCGGGGTCGACCACCACGTCGACCGCCCAGGACCGGGTGGACTGCGCGCAGGGGGTGGCGACGTGCAGGCACAGCAGGTCTTCTGCCGCGGACAGGCGCTGCGGCTCGGACGAGGGCGCCAGGGCGTCGAGGTCGGCCGACAGCCCGCCCTGGGTGGAGCGGCGGACGACGTCGAGGGTGGCGGTCCCGCGCTCGAGCCCGTTCCAGGTGCCGGACGTGCCGAGCCGGACCTGCACCTGCGTGCCGGCGGCGACGTGCACGGTGCGCCCGCTGTCGGCGAGGGTCAGCGCGAGGACGGGGCGGTCGCCGGTGCTCTGCGCGCCGGCCGTCCCGCCGGGCAGCGGGAGGGCGAGCAGCAGCAGAGGCAGGAGCACGAGCAGGGCGCGACGCACGGGGGCCTCCGGGGGGTGGTGCAGGCAGGAGCAGCTGGACCGGCCCGTAGGTTCCGTCCACCCCCCCACGACGCCAGGAGCTCCCGTGCGCGCAGTGCAGATCACCACCCACGACGGCCCGGCCGCCGTCTCCGTCGTCGACGTCCCCGAGCCCGTCGCCGGGCCCGGGCAGCTGCTGGTCGACGTCGAGGTCGCGGGCGTGACCTTCCCGGAGGTCCTCCAGAGCCGGGGCGAGTACCAGCTCAAGCCCCCGCTGCCGTTCGTGCCGGGGTCGGAGGTCGCCGGGGTCGTGCGGACTGCGCCGGAGGGCTCGGCGGTGCAGCCGGGGGACCGGGTCGCGGCCTTCCCGGGCCTCGGCGGGTTCGCCGAGGTGTGCGCGGTCGAGCCGTGGGGGGTCTTCCCGCTGCCCGACGCCGTGTCCTTCGAGCAGGGCGCGGCCCTGCCCATGAACTACCTGACCATGCACTTCGGCCTGGTCCGCCGCGGCCGCCTGCAGGCGGGGGAGACCGTCCTGGTGCACGGGGCGGCCGGCGGCATCGGCACGGCGTCGATCCAGCTGGCCAAGGCCTACGGCGCCCGGGTCATCGGTGTGGCGTCGACGCCGGAGAAGGCGGGGGTGGCGAAGGCCGCGGGCGCCGACGACGTCGTCCTGGCGGCCGGGTTCAAGGACGCCGTCAAGGAGCTCACCGAGGGGCGCGGCGTCGACGTCGTCGTCGACCCGGTCGGCGGCGACCGCATGACCGACTCGCTGCGCTCGCTGGCCCGGGAGGGACGCGTGCTGGTCATCGGCTTCACGGAGGGCGAGATCCCGACCGTGAAGGTCAACCGGCTGCTGCTGTCCAACGTGTCGGTGGTCGGCGTCGGCTGGGGGGCGTTCTGGATGTCGGACCCGACCTACCTGCAGGAGCAGTGGGCCGAGATCGCGCCGCTGCTGGCGGCCGGGCAGCTGACGCCCCCGATCAGCACGGTGCACCCGCTCGCCGACGCCACCGCAGCGCTGCTGGAGATCGACGAGCGGCGGGCGGCCGGCAAGGTGCTGCTGCGGGTGCGCTGAGGCTCAGGCCTCGACGAGGGCCTTGAGGGTGCGCAGGCTGCGCCGCATCCGGCGGGTGACCAGGGGTGCCGCCACCCGGTCGGCGACCAGCCCGCCCAGCCCGCCGGGCGCCTGGTAGGCCAGCCGGAACACGACCTCGGTGCGGCCGGGCACCCGCTCCCGCAGCCGCCACCGCCCGCGCAGCGAGATGCCGGTGACGGCGTTCCAGGCGATGTCGCCCGGCGGCGCGAACTCGACGACCTCGACGGTGCCGCCGAGCGCCGCGGCGCCGACGACCAGCCGCACTGCCCAGCGCGCCCCGCAGCCGGTGACCTGCTCGCTGAGGACGTCGGCGACCGCCAGGCCGTCCATGAACTCGTGGTAGCGGCGCGGGTCCGACACCAGCTCCCACACCTGCTCGCGGGAGGCCGCGACGACGACCTTCTGCTCGACCCGCATCAGCCGAGCACCGGGAAGCGCCGCTCGGCCGCGAGCCGGTCCAGCGCGGCCTGCATGGTGGCGACGACGTCCGCGTACACGACGTCGAGGTCGGGGTCCTCGCCGTAGCGCTCGCGCAGGTCGATCGGCTCGAGCGCCTCGACCACGAGCTTCGCGGGCAGGGGCAGGTGCAGCCCGAAGTCGCCGATGTTCAGGCCCCACGGCAGGGCCAGCGACACCGACAGCGCCTTGAGCCGCAGGGTGCGGTCGAGCCGCAGCAGCTTGACCAGCCACTCGCCGCGGGACAGGAACAGCGCGGTCTCCTGCCCGCCGATGCCGACCACCGGCACGATCGGCACGCCCTCGTCGAGGGCGAGCCGCAGGAAGCCCTTGCGCCCGCCGAAGTCGACGACGTGCCGCTGCCACGACGGGCGGAACACCTCGTGGTCGCCGCCGGGGTACACGAGCAGCGCGGCGCCCGTGGCGAGGGCCTTGTGCGCGTTCTCGTGGCTGGCCGCCACCGTGCCGAACTTGCGCAGGACACCGGCGCCCGGCGCCTGCACGACCAGGTTGTGGGCGAGCTGGTAGAAGCGCCGCTCGACGCCGAAGTACGACGTGAAGGCCAGCGTGAGGACCATGGTGTCGGGGGTGACGTTGCCGCCCGAGTGGTTCCCCACGAGCAGCACCGGGCCGGTGGCCGGGATGCGGTCGAGGTGCCGGGCCTCCGCCCGGAACCAGATGCTGGCGAGCAGCCAGACCAGCGGGAGGCGGTCGCGGATGTAGTCGGGGTCGCGCTCGTCGAGGTCACCCAGCGGGACGCGGCGGCTCACCTGCTCGGAGACCCAGCGGCCGGCGACCGAGGGCAGGGACGACAGGACGCTCATGCGGGCCAGCCTTCCCCACGACGTGACCGGTCAGGCCCCCAGCGTGCGGAGCGCCTCGCCGTCCACGCGGAACGTCGTCCACTCGTCCTGGGGCACCGCGCCGAGCGAGCGGTAGAAGCCGATGGCGGGGCTGTTCCAGTCGAGGACCCACCACTCGAAGCGGGGGTACCCGCGTTCCAGGCAGACGGCGGCCAGCGTCTGCAGCAGGGCGCGACCGAGCCCGGCGCCGCGGGCGGTCGGCCGCACGAACAGGTCCTCCAGCCACAGTCCCGGACGGCCCTTCCAGGTGCTGAAGGTGACGTACCAGAGGGCGAAGCCGACCACCTCGCCGTCCTGCTCGGCGACGTGGCAGGACGCCGTGCCGTCGACGAACAGCGCCCGGTGCAGGTCGTCCTCGGTGGCCTCGACGGCGTCGGGCTCGCGCTCGTACTCGGCCAGCTCCTGCACGAGCTGCAGCAGGACGGGGACGTCGCCCGGCGCCGCGGGGCGGACGGTCACGGGGCGTCCCAGAGCTTCACGACGCGGTGGTCGCGGTAGTGGCCGAGCGCCGACAGCCGGGCCGGCTCCATGGTGAACAGCCCGCCCTGCGACGCCGGCAGCCCGAGCCAGACGGCGGCCAGCGCCCGCAGGCTGTGGCCGTGCCCGACGAGGACGACGTCGCCCTGCTCGAGCAGCGGAACGGCCCGGTCGATGGTGCGCTCGCAGCGCGGCTGCACCTGCTCCCAGGTCTCGCCGCCGGGGGCGCCGTCGGTCCACAGCCACCAGCCCGGCTGCTCCGCCCGGATCTCCGCCGTGGTCCGGCCCTCGTAGAGCCCGTTGTCCCACTCGACCAGGTCGGGGTCGATGTCCGGGCGGAGACCGGCGAGCTCCGCCGTGCGACGGGCGCGCTGCAGCGGGCTGACGAACGCGGCGACGACGGGCAGCGCCGCGAGCCGGCCCGACAGCGAGCGCGCCTGCTCCTCGCCCTTCTCGGTCAGGGGGACGTCGGTGAGGCCGGTGTGCTTCGACGCGGCCGACCACGCGGTCTCGCCGTGCCGGATCAGGAGGAGGTCGCCCATGGGTCCAGACAAGCACCCGGCCCCCCGCCAGGAGGCGGGGGGCCGGGCTCGGGACGGCTGCTGCTAGGCCTGGTCGGCCGACTGCGGCAGGACGTAGTCCTTGCCCTTGGTCTTCCAGAAGATGGTGGCGATCTGGTCGATGCCGTCGAGCAGCTTCTGGCCCTCGGCCGGGTCGAGCAGCTGCTTGGTGCCCGTGCCGCTGGCCTGCTTGATCGTGTTGTTGATCAGCATGTGCAGCTCGGGGTACTCCTCGAAGTGCGGGGCCTTGAAGTAGTCGTGCCAGAGCACGGCCAGGTGCTCCTTCGCCAGCTGCGAGCGCTGGCCGATGATGCCGATGGCGCGGGCGCGGAACACCGGGTCCTCGTTGGCCTGGTACTTCTTCTGCATGGCCAGCACGGACTGCGCCTCGATGCGCGCCTGGGCGGGGTCGTACACGCCGCAGGGCAGGTCGCAGTGGGCGCTGACGACGGTCTTCGGGGTGAGGATGCGGAACACGTGGTGTCCTCTCGTCGGGGATCTGGCCTGTCTCCGACACTAGACCGGTGATCTCCGCGCTGCGCTCCCGGACTCGGCTGGGGACCGTCCTGGTCGACGGCCCCTCGATGCTGCCCACCCTGCGCACCGGCGACTGCCTGCTCGTCCGTCACGGCGCCCGCGTCCGCCCGGGCGACCTCGTCGTCGCCCGGCCGTGGACCCGGCCGGAGCTGCTGGTGGTCAAGCGCGCCGTCGAGCCGGTGCCCGGCGGCTGGCTGGTCGCGGCCGACAACGCCGCGGTCCGCGGCCAGGGCTGGACGGGGGGCGAGGCCGACGTCGTCGCGCGGGTGCTGCTCCGGTACTGGCCGCCTGGCCGGCGTCAGGCGCGCAGCGAGGCGTAGAAGGCCGTGCACTCCTCGTAGGACGGCAGCAGGCCCGACGCCTCCGCCTCGGCGAGCGACGGCGCCGCGGCGTCCTTGTCCGACAGCAGCGGCTCGAGGTCCGCGGGCCAGCCGGGCAGGGACCGGAGGTCCAGGGCGGCGTCGAGCGGGTGCACGCCGTGCTCGCGGCCGGGGGCGTACGGCGTGCTGCACAGGTAGGTGACGTTCGCGTCGTCGGTGAGGGCGAGGAACGCGTGGCCCAGTCCCTCCGACAGGTAGAGCGCCCGCCGGTCGACGTCGTCGAGCGTGACCGCGTCGACGACGCCGAAGGTGGGCGAGCCGACCCTGATGTCGACGACGACGTCGAGGACGGCGCCCTTGCTGCAGTAGACGTACTTCGCCTGGCCGGGCGGGACGTCGGCGAAGTGGACGCCGCGCAGGGTGCCGCGGCTGCTGACGCTGTGGTTGGCCTGCTGCAGCGTGAACGGGTGGCCCAGGGCCTCCTCCAGCACCGAGCCCTTGAACCACTCGAGGAACACCCCCCGCGGGTCGGGGAACTGCTTGGGGGTGAACGACCACGCACCCGGGACCTTGAGCTCGTCGACCTGCACGCGCCGACCGTAGCCGGGACGCCCGGTGTGGGAGGATGCAGTGCTCGGGCGACCCCCGGACCGACCGCCTGGACGCTGCTCCCCGCACTCCGCACCTGCCGCCGACCGGCCGCCTGCCGCGCGGGACCGCGTCCGCCGTCCGCACCCGCCGTCCCCCTCGCCGGGGACGCCCCGGAGCGCCCCGTCCCCGGGGCCGCGGGACCCCTGAGACCCGCTCGAGGAGCGACCCCCGTGACCGCGCAGCTGGAGGACCTGTCCGTGCCCACCCAGGACGCCACCCTTCCCACCGCCCCCCGCACACCCGACGCCGGACAGGCAGCCCGCGACGCCGACCCCGTCTTCGCGCTGCACCGCGGCGGCAAGGTCGAGGTCGTGTCCCGCGTCTCGGTCGACACGCGCGAGGAGCTCTCGCTGGCGTACACCCCGGGCGTCGCGAAGGTCTGCACGGCCATCGCGGAGGAGCCGGACCTCGCCTACGACTACACCTGGAAGTCCCACACGGTCGCGGTCGTCACCGACGGCACCGCCGTGCTCGGCCTCGGCGACATCGGGCCCACGGCGGCGCTGCCCGTGATGGAGGGCAAGGCGCTGCTGTTCAAGCAGTTCGGCGGCGTCGACGCCGTCCCGCTCTGCCTGGACGTCACGGACGTCGACGAGCTGGTCGAGACGATCGTCCGCCTCGCCCCCGCCTTCGGCGGCATCAACCTCGAGGACATCAGCGCGCCCCGCTGCTTCGAGGTCGAGCGCCGGGTCCAGGAGCGGCTCGACATCCCGGTCTTCCACGACGACCAGCACGGCACCGCGATCGTCGTCGTCGCCGCGCTGCAGAACGCCGCGCGGCTCACCGGCCGGGCGCTCTCGGACCTCCGCGTGGTGGTCAGCGGAGCCGGGGCGGCCGGCATCGCGGTGTCGAAGATGATCCTGGACGCCGGCATCGGCGACCTCGCCATCGCCGACCGCCAGGGGATGATCTACACCGGGCGCGACGGGCTCAACGTCGAGAAGGCGGCCTTCGCCGCCATCAGCAACACCGGGCGCCACACCGGCTCCTTCGAGGAGGCGCTCGTCGGCGCCGACGTCCTCATCGGCCTGTCCGGCGGCACCGTCGCGCCGGAGGCCGTGCGGGCCATGAACCCCGGCTCGATCGTGTTCGCCATGGCGAACCCCGTCCCCGAGGTGCTGCCCGAGGTCGCCCACGCGTGCGGCGCCGCCGTCGTGGCCACCGGCCGCAGCGACTTCCCGAACCAGATCAACAACGTGCTGGCCTTCCCCGGCGTGTTCAAGGGCGCGATGAGCGTCCGGGCGACCCGCATCAGCGAGGGCATGAAGCTGGCCGCCGCCGAGGCGCTCGCCGCGGTGGTGGGCGACGACCTGTCCGCCGAGTGCGTGATCCCCTCGCCGTTCGACCCCCGGGTGGCGCCCGCCGTCGCGGCCGCCGTCGCGCAGGCGGCCCGGGACGAGGGCCTCGCCCGTCTGCCGTAGCGGCTGAGCGGCGCCGGCT
>JAODNQ010000093.1 GCA_025464695.1 Frankiales bacterium
AGCCGGCGCCCAGCGGCCCGGCGCCGGCCGCGCCGAGCGGGGCGAGGACGAGCACCCGCGCCGCGCCGGCAGCGAGGTCGGCGTTGAGCGCGGTGTGCACGCCGCCGTCGACGTAGCGCCGTTCCCCGAGGGTGACGGGCGGCCAGACGCCGGGCACCGCGCAGCTCGCGGCCACGACGTCGACGAGGGGGAACCCGCAGGACGCGTCCAGTGCGACCCGCTCGCCCGTGAGCGCGTCCACGACGGTGACCACGAGCGACGCAGGCCAGTCGTGCACGGGCAGCCGGGCGGCCACGACGTCGCGGCGGGCCGACTCCGGCACGGTCTCGACGGCCAGCGCCATGGCCCCGACCTGCCGGCGGACCTCCTGCGCGGACGCCCCGCTCACGGCCTCGGCGAACCGGGCGGTCAGCGCGTCGAGGTCGACGTCGGCGGCGAGCTCGGGCGACTGCCGGGCGGGGTCGACCTGGCGGGCGAGCAGGTCGGCGGGCTCGACGCCGGTGGCCAGCCAGGCACCCACGACCGAGCCCGCGGAGGTGCCGACGACGAGGTCGGCGTCGTCGAGCCGGACCCCCTGCTCGGCCAGCCCGGCGAGCAGCCCGGCGCCCCAGGCGATGCCCGCCACGCCCCCGCCGCCGAGGACCACCGCGCGCTCGTGCGCCTGCCCGTCCGTCATGGGCAGGAGCCTCTCATCCGGCGGTCTCGTGCGGCCGGTGAGCCGGACCTCCTGCAGGTCGAGCTCGTGGCGCAGCTCCCGGACGACGCCGGCCGGCAGGGCCTCGCTGACCCGCAGCCGCTCGAGCTCCTGGCCCTGCACCCGCACCAGCTCCAGCCGCAGCTGCGTGAGGTCGACCTCCGGGTCCTCGGTCTCGCCCTCGCTCAGGCGGTCGCGGGTCTGCTCCCACACCGACCGCAGCGGCATCGCCCCGCCGGGCGGGACGTCGCCCTGCGCCTCCAGCTCGTCGAGCCGGGCGAGGGCGACCTCGGCCAGCGCCAGGCGGGTCGCCCGCTCGTGCCGGCCGTGGTCCTCGTCGCCCGACAGCCCGGTGGCCCGCAGCAGCAGCGGCAGGCTCGTGCCCTGGACCACCAGCGTCGCGAGCACCACCACCGTCGTCAGGAAGAGCACCAGCGGCCGCGCGTCGACCGACAGCGGCACGGCGAGCGCCGCCGCGAGGCTGACCGCTCCGCGCATCCCGGTCCAGCCGATGACCAGCCGCTCCCCGGCGCTGCTCACCGACGGCGCCCGCCCGAGCAGGGCCCGCACGCGGTAGACCGGCGGTGGCACCACGAACTGCCACAGGACCCGCAGCCCGACGACGGTGAGCACCACCGCGACCGCCACCACGGGCAGCCGCCCGGGCATGAGCTCCGGCCCCTCGCTGAGCACCCGGCGCACCTGCAGGCCGAGGAGCACGAACAGCACGGCGTTGAGGGCGAGGTCGAGCAGGGACCAGAAGGCGGCGCTCTGCAGGCGGGCGGCCGAGCTGAACACCCCGCCGTGGCTGCCCAGCACCAGCCCGGCCGTGACGACGGCGAGGACCCCGGAGACGCCGACCTCCTCGGCGACCAGGTAGGCGGCGTAGGGGGTGACGAGCGACAGCAGGAGCTGCAGCCCGACGTCGTCGAGGGGGCGGCGCGACAGGTACACGGCGGTGCCCGTCGCCAGGCCGACGGCGATCCCCCCGCCGACCGAGACGACCAGCGTCAGCGCGGTGTGGCCGACGGTGGGCGTGCCCTCGGTGACCGCCTCCACCGCGACGGCGTAGAGCACGAGCGCGGTGGCGTCGTTGATCAGGCTCTCGCCCTCCACCAGGTCGACGACGAACCGCGGGGCACCGAGCCGGCGGAACACCCCGGACGCCGCCACCGGGTCGGTGGGGGCGACCACGGCGCCGAGCACCAGGCCCTCCGCCAGCCCGACCCCCGGGACGAGCAGCGCGGCGACGGCGGCGACCGCGAAGGCGGTCGCGAGCACGAGGCCCACCGACAGCAGGGCCAGGGGGGTGGCGATCCGGCGCAGGGTCTGCGGGTCGGTGAGGAACGAGGCCCGGAACAGCAGGGGCGGGAGGAAGACGAGGAAGACGACGTCGGGCGGGAGGTCGACGTCGGGCGCGCTCGGCAGGAAGCTGGCCGCCAGGCCGACGGCGACGAGGACCACGGGGTCGGGCAGGCCGGTGCGGCGGGCGAGCGCGACCCCGAGCAGCACGACGACGCCGAGGGCGAGGGCGAGCAGCGGCAGGGTGTCGGCGTCCATCGGGGAGCCCCTGCCCCCGGAGGAGACGGCCTAGTGCACGTGGTGCGGGACGACCGGCCCCTCGCTGGCCTGCACGACGACCTTGCCCGTGCCGCGGAACGCCAGCTGGAAGGCCTCGCCGCTGCCCCTGCCGATCAGGGCCGCGGCGCCCGCGGTGCGGCGGACGCTGGTCGTGAGGCTCGACTCCCAGGCGATCGCGGACTGCAGGTCGCAGAAGGTCGGCGCCTCGGCGGCGTCCAGCACCACGGGCGTGCCCGACGACGACAGGACGACGGTCCCGACGCCGGTGAGCACGGTGTTGAACAGCCCGCCCGACAGGATCGACGCGCCCTCGACCCGGCGGACGTCCCACGTGAGGGTCGGGTCGAAGGCCAGCAGGTTGTCGCCGTTGACGGTGAGGCTGTCGCCGTCGAGGTGGACGACGAACAGCTCGCGGGCGTCGCGCGCCAGGTACAGGTCGCCGCGGCCGGTGCAGCGCATCAGGGGGAGCCCCTCGCCGGTGAGGGCCTTCTTGAGGAAGCGGCCGATCCCGGCGCCCTCGTAGGCGAAGTCGACCTCGCCCTGGTAGGCGACCATGGCGCCCTGCCGGGCGAGCAGCTCGCCGTCGAGCCGGACCTTCACCAGCTGGGGGTTCTCGAGGCGCACCCGCTTGTCGCTGTCGGTCTCGGAGTACCACCCGAACAGGTCGCTGCGCACGGGGGGAGCCTGCCACTCCTGCAGCACGGACCGGCAGGCCCGGCTCCCTAGACTCGGCGTGTGATCGACCTGAAGCTCCTGCGCGAGGACCCCGACCGCGTGCGCGCCTCGCAGGAGGCCCGCGGCGACGACCCCGCCCTGGTCGACGCGCTGCTCGCCGCCGACAGCTCCCGGCGCGAGGTCGTGTCCCGCGCCGACACCCTGCGGGGCGAGCAGAAGACGGTCTCGCAGTCCGTCCGCAGCGCCTCCCCCGAGGAGCGCCCGGCCGTGCTCGAGCGCGCGAAGGCGCTGGCCGCGCAGGTGAAGGAGCTCGAGGCGGAGCAGACCGCCGCCGAGGCCGCCCTGCGGCAGGCGCACCTCGCCGTGGCGAACGTCGTGCAGGGCGCGCCCCCCGGCGGGGAGCAGGACTTCCTCGTCCTCGAGCAGGTCGGCGAGGTGCCCGCGTACGACTTCCCGGTCCGCGACCACCTCGACGTCGGCACCCTGCTCAAGGCCATCGACACCGAGCGCGGCGCGAAGGTCAGCGGCTCCCGGTTCGCCTTCCTCACCGGCGTCGGCGCGCTGCTCGAGCTGGCGCTGGTCAACCACGCGATGGCGCTGGCGACGGCGGCCGGCCTCGTGCCGGTCATCGCGCCCGCGCTCGTGCGGCCCGAGGCCATGGAGGGCACCGGGTTCCTCGGCGCGCACGCCGCCGAGGTCTACAAGCTCGAGGCCGACGACCTGTACCTGGTCGGGACCAGCGAGGTTCCGCTCGCGGCGTTCCACTCCGGCGAGTCGCTGGAGGAGCTGCCGCTGCGCTACGCCGGGTTCTCGTCCTGCTTCCGCCGCGAGGCGGGCAGCCACGGCAAGGACACCCGCGGCATCATCCGGGTCCACCAGTTCGACAAGGTCGAGATGTTCTCCTACGTCGCCCTGGAGGACGCCGAGGCCGAGCACCAGCGCCTGCTCGCCGCCGAGAAGGAGTTCCTGTCCTCGCTGGAGCTGACCTTCCGGGTCATCGACGTCGCCGCCGGTGACCTCGGCTCCAGCGCGGCCCGCAAGTACGACTGCGAGGCGTGGCTGCCGTCGCAGGAGCGCTGGCTGGAGCTGACGTCCACGAGCAACTGCACCGACTTCCAGGCCCGCCGGCTCGGCATCCGCAAGAAGGGCGGCGGCTCGGTCGCGACCCTCAACGGCACGCTCTGCGCCGTCGGCCGGACCATCGCCGTGCTGCTCGAGGTGCACCAGCGGGCCGACGGCTCCGTCCACGTGCCGGAGGCGCTCCGCCCGTACCTGGGGGGACGGGCGGAGCTGACGCCCGTCTAGTCGTTCGTGTTCCAGAGCTTGTAGGCGGGCTTCACGCAGGCGCGCGGGACGAAGCCCCAGCCGAGGCGCGGGTCGCGCACGACGGCGGCCTTGCCGTCCCGGGTCGTGAACCGGTAGAGCACCTTCGCGCCGACGGCGCCGACCGGCTTGCTGAGGGTGCCGCCGGTGAAGGTCGTGCCGTGGAAGTAGTTGTAGGACAGCTGGCAGCCGGTGGTGGGCGCGGAGCTGCCGGTGTCGGCGGCGTGGGCGTCGGCGTTGTAGTCCTTGCCGAACAGCAGCCGGTGGGTCAGCTTCTCCCGGGTCGCGGCGGAGCAGTCCGAGGTGCGCGTGGTGACCTTCGTGCCGGCCGCCCCGGGGACGATCCAGGCGCACATGTTCACGCCGTCGATGGCGCGCCCGTAGTGGTAGTTCGCCCTGGTCGAGCCGACGACGTCGAAGCGCGTGCCGCCGAGCGCCTGGCCCAGGTAGTAGCCGCTGGGCTTGTTGATGAGCCAGCTCCCGCCGGCCGGGATCGGCTTGTGCTCCGGGTCGGTCGGCGAGGGCACGGAGGCCTTGATCCGGTAGACGTTGCCCGCGAGGGCGGGGCCGGCGACGGCCACGGGCGTCACGACGGCGGCGGCGGACAGGACGGCGAGCAGGGTGCGGCGCAGGGTCATGCCGGCTTCCTACCCCTTCGGAACGGGTCCTGCCGAGCCTCTCCACAGGCGCTCCCGCCGCCGTCGGGGATGATCGGGGGGTGCTGCAGCCCCGCCTCGTCGCCACCGACCTCGACGGCACGCTGCTGCGCAGCGACCTCACCGTCGGCCCGCGCACCCTCGCGGTCCTCGCCCGCGTCGAGGAGGCGGGCGTCCCGTTCGTCATGGTCACCGGCCGGCCGCCCCGCTGGATGGCGCCCGTGGTCCAGCAGACCGGGCACCGCGGTCTCGCCGTCTGCGCGAACGGCGCCCTGGTCTACGACCTGCACACCGAACAGGTCGTGCAGGCGCACCTGCTGACCCGCGAGGCCGCGGGCGAGGTCGTCGCCGCGCTGCGGCGCGAGGTGCCCGGGGTGGCCTTCGCGACCGAGGACGCCGACGCCGTGTTCGGGCACGAGCAGGAGTACGTCGTCCGCTGGGAGACCGACGGCATGAAGGTGGCGCCGATCGAGGAGCTGACGGCGAAGGGCGTCGCCAAGCTGCTGGTGCGGCACGAGGGCATGGGCGGCGACGAGCTGCTCGCGGCCGCGCGCGCCGCCCTGGGGGAGATGGCCGAGACGACGCACAGCAGCGGCGACGGCCTGCTGGAGGTCAGCGCCGCGGGCGTGAGCAAGGCCAGCGGGCTCGCGGCGTTTGCGGCGCAGCACGGCGTGGCCGCGGCCGAGGTGGTGGCGTTCGGGGACATGCCGAACGACCTGCCGATGCTCGGCTGGGCCGGCCACGCGGTGGCCATGGCCAACGCGCACGCCGACGTGCTCGCCCTCGCCGACGAGGTCACCGCCAGCAACGACGACGAGGGCGTGGCCGCGGTGCTCGAGCGCTGGTTCTAGAGGTACTGCCCCGTCCCGCCGGGTCCCGCCAGCGGCATCGTCTGCGGCGGGCCACCCGGCAGCGCCCGGCCGCCCCGCTCGGCCGCCATCTTGGTGGCCATCTGCTGCGCGAACAGGGCCGTCTGGATGCCGTGGAACAGGCCCTCCAGCCAGCCGACCAGCTGCGCCTGCGCGATCCGCAGCTCGGCGTCGGAGGGCACCTCGTCGCCGCTGAACGGCAGGGTGATCCGCTCCAGCTCGGCCCGCAGCTCGGGCGCCAGGCCCTCGGACAGCTCGCGCACGGAGCTCTCGTGGATCTCGCGCAGCCGGGTGCGGGCGGCGTCGTCGAGAGGCGCGGCCCGGACCTCCTCGAGCAGCTGCTTGACCATCGAGCCGATCCGCATGACCTTCGCCGGCTGCTCGACCAGCTCGGCCGGGCTGCGCTCCTCGTTGCCGTCCGCCTCGGGGACGTCGACGGTGCCGACCGGCTGGCCGTCCTCCCCGACGACCACGACCTGGTGCTGCTGCCGCTCGGGTGCCGGGCGCTCGGTCTGCTGCTCGCTCATGCGGTCGATCCTCCCCCACGCCCCGGTGCTCTACCGTCCGGCCCGTGACGCAGCCCGCACCGTTCGACGTCGACGCCGCACGCGCGCAGTTCCCCGCGCTGGCCGAGGGCCTGGCCCACTTCGACGGGCCGGGCGGCACGCAGGTGCCCGAGGCGGTCAGCGACGCGATGACGGCCGCACTGCGCAGCGCCCTGAGCAACCGGCACGGGCCGTTCGCGAGCAGCGCCCGGTCAGACGCCCACGTCGACGCCGCCCGCGCGGCCGTCGCGGACCTCGTCGGCGGGGACCCCCGCGGCGTCTTCTTCGGCGCCTCGTCCACCGCCAACGCCTACGTCCTGGCGAGCGCGCTGGCGAAGACGTGGGGTCCGGGCGACGAGGTCGTCGTCAGCCGGCTCGACCACGACAGCAACATCCGGCCGTGGGTGCAGGCGGCGGCGCGGGCCGGGGCGACGGTGCGCTGGGCCGAGGTCGACGTCGCGACCACCGAGCTGCCCGTCGAGCAGTACGACGCCCTGCTGTCGGAGCGCACCCGCTTCGTCGCCCTGACCGCCGCGAGCAACGCCACCGGCACGCGCCCCGACGTCCGGGCCGTCGCGCAGCAGGCGCACGCCGTCGGCGCCCTGGTCCACGTCGACGGCGTCCACGCGACACCGCACGCCGCCGTCGACCTCCGCGTGCAGGGCGCCGACTCCTGGGCGACGTCGGCCTACAAGTGGTACGGCCCGCACGTGGGGGCGACGGTCGCCGACCCCGCGCTGCTCGAGACGCTGCACCCCGACAAGCTGCTGGCCAGCACCGAGGACGTCCCCGACCGGTTCGAGCTCGGCACGCCCGCGTTCGCCCAGCTGGCCGGGGTCGCCGCCGCCGTCGACTGGCTGGCGACCTGGGGCGACGGGACGACGCGGCGCGAGCGGGTGACCAGCGGGGTGGCCAGCATCGCGCGGCACGAGCACGCGCTGTGGCACCGGCTCAAGAGCGCCCTCGAGGAGCGCGACGACGTGACCCTCGTCGGGAGCCCGGCCAGCTCGACGCCGACCCTCGCCTTCACCGTCGCCGGGCGGACCCCGCAGCAGGTCGCCACCGACCTCGGTGCCCGGGGAGTCTGCGTCTGGGCCGGTCACTACTACGCCCTCGAGCTCATGCAGGCGCTCGGCCTGCCCGACGGCGCGGTCCGCGCGGGCATCGCCTGCTACACGACCGACGACGACGTCGACCGGCTGCTCGCCGCGCTCTGACCCGCCCTCGACCGCCCCGCCGCCGACCCGCAGGAGCCTCCCGATGACCGTCAGCCCCGCCACCGCCCGCGCCACCTGGCGGGCGCTCGAGCCGCTGCACGCGATGGTCTACTTCGCGCCCGAGGCCCAGGAGGAGTACGCCGCCCTCGGGTTCGACGTCGCGGGCAACCGCGCCCTCGGGTACTTTCCCGCGCGGGCCGCGGCGATGGGGGCCGTGACCTGGCAGGTCGTGCAGGCGACGTTCTTCAACTTCTCGGCGCTCGCCTGCCAGTTCGGCCTGAGCGGCGCCTGGGAGACGGCGTCGCCGCAGGACGTGCAGGCTGCCCGGTGGCGGGGAGCGGAGCGGGCCCTGCGCCGGCTGCTCGGCGACGCCGCCGACAGCCCGGACGTCGCCGAGGCGGCCGCCCTGGCCCGCACCGCGACCGAGGGCTGCACCCCCTACGGCAGGCCGCTGTACGCCGCCAACGCCGGTCTGGCCGAGCCGGAGGGGCCGCTGCTGCAGCTGTTCCACGCGCAGACCCTGCTGCGGGAGCACCGCGGCGACGGCCACGTCGCCACGCTCGTCGGCGAGGGCGTCACGGGTCTCGAGGCGGCGGTGCTGCACGTCGCGATGCACGAGACGTGGAGCCGCAAGGGCCTGCAGGGCACCCGGGCCTACAGCGACGAGGAGTGGGACGGCGCCGTCGCCGGGCTCGCCGAGCGGGGCTGGCTCACCGCCGAGGGCGAGTTCACGGACGCCGGCCGCGCGCACCGGCAGCGCGTGGAGGACCGCACCGACGCCCTGAGCGTCGAGGCGTACGCGCGGCTGGGCGAGGACGGCTGCGCCCGGCTGCAGGAGCTCGGAGGCCCCTTGAGCAGGCGGGTCCTGGACGCGGGCGGCGTCGGGATCCGGTAGGCGGGTCAGACGACCAGGGGCACCGCCGGGAGGTCGGGCGGCCGGCGAGCCGCGGGCAGGCGTTCGAGGCTCCGCACCTCCCGGCTGCACGCGACGGCGAGCGCCACCGCCGCCGTCACGACCGTCGCGGTGACCGCGGTCGGCACCTCGCCCACCCGCTCCGCGACGGGCCCGACGGCCGCGTAGCCGAGGGGCACCAGCGTCAGGCTGCCGAGGTGGTCGAAGGAGCTGACGCGCGAGTGGGCCGCCGGTGGCACCTGCTCCTGCAGCGCGGTGTCCCACAGCGCGAACCCGAGCGCGACGGCGAGCCCGGTGACCCCCTCCAGCGCGGCCACCACCGCGGTGGGCAGCGGCGCGACGACGACGACCGCCTGCAGGGCGCCGACCGCGAGCAGCGCGGTCAGGACCGCGCCCGGCCGGTGCGGGCGCCAGCGCAGGGCGACCAGGCTGCCGCAGACCGCGCCCACGCCGAAGCCGGTGCAGATCACGCCCCAGGACGACGCGCCGCCGCGGGCCGACTCGGCATGGGCGGGACCGAGGACGAACAGCGCGGGCAGCACGAGGGCGCAGTAGGTGCCGAACAGGCCGATGACCGACCAGACCCAGGTGCGGGAGCGGACCTCGTGCCAGCCCGCGGCGAGCTCGACGAGGAACGGCTGCCGCGGCCCGGGGGCGGCCGGCCGGGGCCGCAGGCCGGCGAGGGCACCGGCGCTGACGAGGAACGTGCCGGCGTCGACGGCCAGGGCGGTCCCCGGACCGGCCGTGGCGACGAGCAGCCCGGCGAGCGCCGGCCCCAGGACCATCGAGGTGTTGTCCGTCAGCGCGAGCAGGGCGTTGGCGGGCTGCTCCTGCCCGGGCTCGACCAGCTGCGGCACCAGGCCGAGCACGGCCGGACGGAAGAACGCCTCGGCCCCGCCGTAGACCGCCTGCGTGAGGACCAGTGCGGCGACCGTCGCGGACCCGGTCAGCAGCAGCGCCGCGGCGCTCCCCTGTGCGAGCGCGCGGACGACGTCGCTGGCGAGCATCGTGCGGTGCCGCGGCAGCCGGTCGGCCCAGACGCCGCCCACGAGGACGAACAGCGCGAGAGCGAGCGCGCTGCTCCCGAGCACCAGGCCGACGTCGGACAGGCCGGCGCCGGGGACCGTGAGGACGGCGAACGGCATCGCGACCATGACCAGCCGGTCGCCCAGGGTGGACACCGCCTGGCCGGCGAAGAGCCGGCGGAACTGCGGCGCGCGCAGGAGCAGGGACCGGTCCACGCCGACAGCGTCGCAGCGGCGTCGAGCCCGTTCAGGCGACCTGCAGCAGCACCTTGCCGATGTGCCCGGAGTCCTCGAGCACCTGGTGCGCCTCGCCGACCTGCTCGAGCGGCAGCACCCGGTCGACCACCGGCACGACGTCGCCCTGCTCGACCGCCGGCCAGACGTCGGCGAGCACGCCCGCGACGATCGCGGCCTTCTCGGCCGCGGGCCGGGCCCGCAGCGACGTCGCGTGCACCGAGGCCCGCTTCGCCAGCAGGGCGCCGAGGTCGAGCTCGCCCTTCACGCCGCCCTGCAGGCCGATGACGACCAGCCGTCCTCCGGTCGCGAGCACCTGCACGTTGCGCGGCAGGTAGGCGGCGCCCATGTTGTCGAGCACGACGTCCGCGCCCCGCCCACCGGTCGCGGCCTTCACGACCTCGACGAAGTCCTGCTCCCGGTAGAGCACGGCCGTGGTGGCGCCGAGCTGCAGGGCCGCCGTCGCCTTGGCGCTGCTGCCGACGGTCACGTGGACGACCGCCCCGCGCCGGTGCGCCAGCTGCGTGGCCATGGTGCCGATGCCGCTGGTGCCGCCGTGCACGAGCAGGTGCTCGCCGACCTGCAGGCGGGCGAGGTCGACGACGTTGCTCCACACCGTGCAGGCCACCTCGGGCAGGCCGGCGGCGTGGACGAGCGACACCCCGGCGGGCACGGGCAGCAGCTGTCCCACGGGCACCGCGACCTTCTCCGCGTAGCCGCCGCCGGACAGCAGCGCGCACACCTCGTCGCCGACCGCCCACCCCGCGACGCCCTCCCCGATCGCGCTGATCCGGCCGGAGCACTCGAGCCCGGGGTAGGGCGACGCGCCCGGCGGCGGGTCGTAGAAGCCGCGGCGCTGCAGCAGGTCGGCGCGGTTGACGGCGGTCGCGACGACGTCGACCAGGACCTCGCCCGGACCCGCCACGGGGTCCTCGACGTCGGCGAGGACGAGCGCCTCGGGGCCGCCGAAGGACGGCAGGGTGACGGCGCGCATCAGGAGGGCTCCAGGGGGGTCACGGCGGCGGACACTAGGCGGGGGTGGTCGAGCGCAGCGTGCTCGTGGTGTCGTTCGAGAAGGCGAAGCCGCTGGCCGAGCCCTTGCCCTTCGAGCGGGTGCGGACGGCGATATGCGTCCGGGGGTCCTCGTCCGTGGTGGTGGTGCCGTCGTAGACGAGGTCGCCGCGCAGGGACAGCGTGGTCTCGACGACCCGGGTCGCGACCGCCTTGCCCCCGACCGCCACGGACCCGGTGCGCACCACCCGTTTCGTGGCGGTGACCCGGGTCTTGCCGTCGGTCGACGTCGCCCGCCACGTCCAGCTGCGGCCGACCGTCGCCGGCTCGGGCAGCAGCAGCACGGCGGGCGAGGGGCGGAACTCCTTGCTGAACGCGGGGGTGGTGAGGAGCAGGCGCGAGACGTAGCGCCCGTCGGCCCGGAGGACGACGTCGGTCTCGGTGCGGCCCTGGTCGCCCTCGAGCACGGTGCTCTGCGTGCTGCCGGAGGGTGCGTCGACCGTGAGGGTGGAGGTGCCGGAGACCCGCTGCGGGGCCGCGCCGGCGGTGACCGAGCCGCTGCTGTCGTAGGTGTAGCGGCCGGCCTGCGTCGCGGCGACCGGGGCCGGCGCACCGGGACGCGCGGCCGCGGGAGCCGGAGCACGGGAGGCCGCGGCGGCCGACGG
>JAODNQ010000095.1 GCA_025464695.1 Frankiales bacterium
AACGACCCCGCGCAGTACGACGACCTCGCCGGCTCCTGGTGGGACCTGCGCGGCCGCTTCGCGATGCTGCACTGGATCAACGCGGCCCGCGCGCGCCACGTCCCCCCGGCGACCCGCGCGGGCAGCGTCCTGGTCGACGTCGCCTGCGGCGGCGGGCTGCTCGCGCCGCACGTCGCGCACCTCGGCCACCGCCACGTCGGCGTCGAGCTGTCGCCCACGGCGTCGGCGCTGGCGCGCGAGCACGGTGTGCAGGTCGTGCGGGGCGACGCGCAGCGGATGCCGCTGGCCGACGGGTGCGCCGACGTCGTCGTCGCGGGGGAGGTGCTCGAGCACGTGCCGGACCTGGCGGCGGCGGTCCGGGAGGCGTGCCGGGTGCTGCGGCCGGGCGGGACGCTGGTGGTCGACACCATCGCGGCCACCTGGTTCGGGCGCTTCTCGAGCATCACTGTCGGGGAGCGGGTCCCGGGCGGGCCGCCGAAGCGGCTGCACGACCCCGCGCTGTACGTCGACCGCGCCCGGCTGGTCCGGCTGGCGGCCGAGGGCGGCGTCGCCCTGACCCTGGCCGGGCTGCGACCGAGCGCACCCGACTACCTGCGGTGGCTGGCGGGCAGGAGGACCGACGTGCGCATGGTGAGGACAGGACTGACAGCCGGGCTCTTCCAGGCCTGGGGCGTGAAGGCGTGACCGCCTCGCTGACCGGAGCGGGGGCCGCGCTCCCGCCCCCGATGGACCAGCAGCACCTCTGGGACGCCTTCTTCAAGGACCACTACAACGACGCCCGCCTGGCCCGGAAGGTGTGGGAGCACAGCGCCATCACCACGCGGCGCGGCGTCGTCGACCCGACCCGCGAGGACATCTCCTCCTGGGGCACCGGCGCCCGCATGCGCCGCTTCGTCGAGGAGGCTCTGCCCCTCGGCAAGGAGGCGGTCTCCCGCGCGCTCGACGACGCCGGGCTCGCGCCGTCCGACGTCGGGCTGTTCACCGTCGTCTCGTGCACCGGCTACGCGACGCCGGGCCTCGACGTCCTGCTCGCGCGCGACCTCGGCATGAGCGACGGCGTCCAGCGGCTGCACGTCGGCCACATGGGCTGCTACGCCGCCCTGCCGGGCCTCGCGGCCACCGCCGACTTCGTGACGGCGCGGAGCAAGCCGGCGGTGATGCTCTGCCTGGAGCTGACGAGCCTGCACGTCCAGCCGACCACGGAGACCGCCCGCAGCGGCGAGCCGACGCCCGAGGACCTGCAGCAGATGGTGGCCCACGCGCTGTTCAGCGATGCGAGCGCCGCCGTCGTGCTGCAGCCGGACGCCCCGGGCTTCGAGGTGGTCGACGTCGTCGCCCGGACCGACGCCTCGACGGCCGACCACATGACGTGGGACGTCACCGACCTCGGCTTCAAGATGGGCCTGTCGCCCGCGGTGCCCGACGTCCTGGCGCGGCACGCGCGGCCCGTCGTAGAGGAGCTGCTCGGCCGGCACGGGATCGCGGTCGAGGAGGTCAGCGGCTGGGCGGTCCACCCCGGCGGCCGCAAGATCGTCGAGGTGGTCGGCGAGGCGCTGGACCTGCCCGAGGAGCACCTCGCCCCCAGCTACGCCGTGCTCGACCGGGTGGGCAACTGCTCGAGCGCCACGGTGCTGCTCGTGCTCACGGAGCTGTTCGCCTCGCGCGACGTCCCGGACGGTGGCACGGTCGTCGCCATGGCGTTCGGACCGGGGCTCACGCTGTACGCCGCCCTGCTGCGCCGCCGGACCTAGGTGGTCCGCCAGGTCACCAGCCTGGTCGCGCTGGTGCTGGCCCTGTGGCTGCTCGTCGGGCAGCCGGTCAGCGGCGTGCTCCGCGAGCGCCGCGGCGTCCCCCTCCTGCGTCGGTACCGGGACGGGGTCGTGCGGCAGTGGTCGCTGACGGCGGTCGCTGCGCTCGTGACGCTGGTCGGCGTCGGTGCGCCGCCGGAGGCGCTCGGGCTGGTGCCGCGGTGGGACCGCGAGCTGCGGTACCTGCCCTCGGTGCTGCAGGGCGTGGCGATCGGCGCGGCCGCGGTCGTGGTCCTGCGCTGGGACCGGCGCCGCCGGCCCGGCCGCTCCCTGCTCGACGGGCTGCTGCGCCCGTTCGTCTCGCTGCTGCCGCGGACCCGGCCGGAGAAGTGGGCGTTCGCGGCGGTCGCGGTCACGGCCGGCATCACCGAGGAGGTGCTCTACCGCGGCTGGCTGGTCTGGTTCCTCGTGCTGGCGGCGCCGGTGGGGGGCTACAGCGGCGCCCTGCTGGTGAGCTCCGTGGCGTTCGGGCTCGGTCACGCCTACCAGGGGCTGCGCGGCGTCGTGCTGACCGGGCTGGCCGGCTTCGGGCTCGCCTCGCTGGCCTTCAGCACGGGCAGCCTGCTGCTCCCCGTGCTGCTGCACGTGCTGGTCGACCTCCGGGTGCTGCTCCTGCTCCCGCCGGTCAGCCGGTCGGCTCCGCGTCCCTCGCCAGCAGCGCGCTGAGCCGCGCCTCCAGCCGCTGCCCCGCGACGACGTCGCGCACGACGTCGAGCACGACGCCGTCGGCGGCGACGGCGAGCACGGTCAGGCCGCGAGCTCCGTAGGCCGTCGCGAGAGCGCCGCCGGGGTCGGTGGCGCTCACC
>JAODNQ010000112.1 GCA_025464695.1 Frankiales bacterium
GACCCACCCCTAGACCCCGCCCACGACGTCGGTCGCCACGACGCCGACCGCCCGCAACGACGCCGCGGCCAGGCTGCTGCTGTAGCCCTGCCGGCAGACGACGACGACGCGGACCCCGGGGACGGCCTCGGGGACCCGCCAGGGGGAGGTCGGGTCCAGGCGCCACTCGAGCACGGTCCGGTCGACGACGAGGGCGCCCGGCAGCTCGCCCTGCTCCTGGCGCTGCTCCGGGGTGCGGGTGTCGACGAGCAGCGCGCCGGCCGCGACGGCGGCGAGGGCCTCCTCGGGCGTCAGGCGCCGGACGCCCGCCCGGGCCGCCGCCAGCACCTCGTCCACGCCCACGCGGCCATCCTGCCCGTCCCTAGACTCGGGTCCGTGGAGCGCTTCGTGGTGGTGGGCGGTGCCCGGCTCGCCGGCGAGGTGCAGGTGACGGGCGCGAAGAACAGCGTGCTCAAGCTGATGGCGGCGTCGCTGCTGGCCGAGGGCACGACGACGCTGACCCGCGTCCCCGACATCCTCGACGTGACGATCATGAGCGAGGTCCTGCGCCGGCTGGGCTGCACGGTCGTCCGCGGCGAGGGCAGCGTCAGCATCACGGTGCCGGCGGTGCTCGGGCACGAGGCCGACTACGACCTCGTGCGCCGGATGCGCGCGTCCATCGCCGTCCTCGGTCCGCTGGTCGCCCGCTGCGGGGAGGCGAAGGTGGCCCTGCCCGGCGGCGACGCCATCGGCAGCCGCGGCCTGGACTTCCACATCGCCGGGCTGACCAAGCTCGGCGCCACGGTCGAGAGCGAGCACGGGTACCTCATCGCCCGGGCGCCGCAGCTGACCGGGGCCCCCGTGTGGCTGGACTTCCCGAGCGTGGGCGCGACCGAGAACCTGCTCATGGCCGGCGTGCTCGCCCGCGGGACCACCACGGTCGACAACGCCGCGCGTGAGCCCGAGATCGTCGACCTGTGCCGGTTCCTCGTCGAGATGGGCGCGCAGATCGACGGCATCGGGACCTCGACGCTCGTCGTGGAGGGGGTGGAGCGGCTGTCCCCGGTCGCGGAGCACGCCACGGTCTGCGACCGGATCGTCTCGGGCACCTACGCGGTCGCGGCCGTCATGACCCGGGGCGACGTCTTCGTCCGGGGCGGCGAGGCCGCGCACCTGGAGATCGCCCTCGACAAGCTCGTGCAGGCCGGCGCCGACGTCGACGTCGAGCCCGACGGGTTCCGGGTGCGCATGGACCGGCGGCCGAAGGCGGTCGACGTCGTGACGCTGCCCTACCCGGGCTTCCCGACCGACCTGCAGCCGATGGTGCTGGCGCTCAACGCGGTCTCCGAGGGCACGGCGATGATCACGGAGAACGTCTTCGAGGCCCGGTGGATGTTCGTCAACGAGCTGAGCCGGCTCGGGGCCGAGGTCCGCACCGACGGCCACCACGCCGTGGTCCGGGGGCGGGAGCGGCTGTCCGGCGCCCCGGTCACCGCGCACGACATCCGCGCCGGGGCGGCGCTCGTGCTGGCCGGGCTCGTCGCCGACGGCACGACGGAGGTGCACGAGGTGCACCACGTCGACCGCGGCTACCAGGACTTCCTGCCGACGCTGGTGTCCCTGGGGGCCGACGTGCGGCGCGAGCAGGTCCCCGACCTGCCGCCGTACTAGCTGCTGACGAGGTCCCGGGCGCGCAGCGCGTCGTCGCGGAACACCAGCACGGACAGCCCGCCACCCGGGGTGGCCGCGACGGTGCCGCGGATGCCGGCGTCGCGCAGGACCCCGCGCAGCAGCTCGGCGTCCTCCGGCGTGCGGACCGTGGCGACGGGCACCAGCAGCCCGAAGTCGCCGGAGCTCATCGCCTTCTGGGTGCGACGGGCGACGCGGTCGTCGCGGTGGTCGGTCGAGAAGACCCAGCGGCACATCAGCACGATCAGCCCGAGCGCGGCGACGGCCACGACGGGGCCGAACAGGAAGTGGTAGCTGGAGACGATCACGGGGGGCCTTCCGCTGCTCGATCAGGTGTCTGCAGTCTGCCTCGCGGCGCGCCTCCCCGCTCCTCGGGGCCGGCTGTGGGACCAACGAGCAACCGATCGGCGCCTCCCCACGTCCGAGACGGTGTGGAGGCACACGTGTTCGCACTCGAGGTCGTCGTCCCCGGACGGCTGCTGGCGCTCCGCGGCCGGCTCGACGTCGCTGCGGCCGCCGACGCCCGGCTCGTGCTGGCCGACCAGGTGGACCGGTGGAGCGGCGAGCTGGTGCTCGACCTGTCCGGGCTGGCCGCGGTCGACGCCACCGGCCTCGGGGTCCTCGTCGGTGCCCACCGCAGGGCAGGGCGCAGCGGGCGCGTGCTGGTCCTGCAGGACCTGCCGCCGAACGTCGCCCGCGTGCTGCTGCTGACCCGCCTCGACCGGGTGCTGCACTCCCGGCAGCGCCCGGCCGCCGCGTAGGTCGCTGCACCCGGAGCCACTCCGGCCCAGGTCCCTCCAGTCCGGCCCGCCCGACGCCGATCCGACGTCGTGGAGCCCTACGCCGTCACGGTGGTCGCAGCCGCGCCGGCGCCTGTCCCGCCGACCCGGCGGCCGCCGCGGCTGCTGCTGCTCGCCCTCGCGGGTGTGGTCGTCGTGACCGCGGCCGTGGTCGTCCGGGTGCGCCTGCCCGAGCCCCCTCCGGCGCTGGTGACCGCCACGTCCCCGGCCTCCGCCGCCGACGGCTGGGGCCCGGTCTACCGGGACACCCGGGGCCGGCCGGCCCGCTGGGACCCCTGCGCGCCCGTCCACTACGTGGTGCAGACCGGGTGGGCGCCGCGCGACGGGCGACGCGACCTCGCGGCCGCCCTCGACCGGATCAGCGCCGCGAGCGGCCTGCGCTTCGTCGACGACGGCGACACCGACGAGCTGCCCCGGGCGAGCCGGCAGGCGTACCAGCCGCACCGCTACCCGCACCGCTGGGCGCCGCTGCTCGTCGCCTGGGTGCCGCCGTCGTCGACCGACCTGGGGCTCGAGGGGCAGGTGCAGGGGGTGACGCTGAGCGTGGCGCTGCCCGGGCTGCGGGGCGGCTCGATCGTCACCGCGCAGGTGGCCCTCGACGCCGACGCGCCGCTGCCCGCCGGCTTCGGGCCGGGCACCACCGACGGCGAGGTCCTGCTGCACGAGCTCGCGCACGCCGTCGGGCTGCGGCACGTCGAGGACCCGACGCAGGTCATGTGGTCGCAGACGACCAACGCCGTCTCGCAGCTGGGGGCGGGGGACCGGGCGGGGCTGCGCGCGCTGGGCAGCGAGGCGGGCTGCCTGCCCGCGCCGCGTCCTCGGGAGGTGCACACAGCGGGCGGCGGGGAAGGCCCAGCGGCGTGACCCCGGTGCCCGCGTGAACGACGTGCTGGCGGCCGCCGGCTGGGGGCTCCTGGCGGGGGCCGCACTGCTGGTCGGCGCCGCGGTGGCCTGGTTCCTGCCCGTGCCGAAGCGGCTCGTCGCCCTCGTCATGGCGTTCGGCGCCGGAGTGCTGGTGTCCGCGCTGGCCTTCGAGCTGGTCGCGGAGGCGGCCGACAGCGCCGGGCTGGCCGAGGTGGTCGCGGGCTTCGCGGCGGGGGCGCTGGTCTACACAGGCGCGAACGTCGCCCTCGCGCGGTACGGCGCACGGCACCGCAAGCGGTCGAGCGGGCAGCAGAGCGAGGGCTCGGGCACCGCGCTGGCGGTCGGGGCGCTGCTCGACGGGATCCCGGAGTCCGCCGTCATCGGGGTGAGCCTGCTGGGGGGCGGCGGCGTCAGCGTCGCGACCGTGGTCGCGATCTTCCTGTCCAACCTGCCCGAGGGGCTCTCCAGCGCGGCCGGCATGCGGGCGGCCGGCCACGGCGCGCGCTACGTGTTCGGGCTGTGGGCGGGCATCGCCGTCGCGTCGGGGGTCGCCGCTGCCGGTGGCCTGCTCGCGGGGGACGCGCTCGGCGTCAGCGGTGTGGCCGTGGTGACGGCGTTCGCGGCCGGGGCGATCCTCGCGATGATCAGCGACACGATGCTCCCCGAGGCGGTCGAGGGCGCGCCGGACGCGACCGGACTGTCCGCCGCCGCCGGGTTCCTGGCCGCCTTCGCCCTGCACCGGTCGGCGGGCTGAGCCACAGCGGCAGGCGCCAGTACTCCTCGCCGGCCACCAGGACGAAGCCGGTGGAGGTGTGGAGGTGCAGCGCCGCCGGGTCGTCGACGGCGACCTCGAGGGCGACGCGACGGGCGCCCGCTGCCAGCGCCTGCCGGCAGACGCGGCGCAGGACGTCGCGCCCGATGCCCTCCCCGCGCCGCACCGGGTCGACCGCGAAGCCGTGCACGCTCGCCGTGCCGTCCTCGGCGCGGACCCGCAGCGTCCCCACGACGACGCCCCCCTGCTCGGCCACCCAGGTGCCGGGCCCCGCCCCGTCGGACGCGTGCCCGAGGCCGGCCTCGACCAGGCGGGCGACGGCGGGGGCGTCCCCGGGCACGGCCGGGCGGAGGGTCGTCCGCGGGTCCTCCGGCCCCTGCGGGGCGACGTCCAGGACCAGGGCGTGCTCGGCGCGCAGGACCGTCCGCTCCAGCTCGAGCCGGCCGCCGTCGGCCGCCACGACGCGCCGCTCGAGGTCGTCGAGGGCCCGCAGGTCGTCGGCCGTCAGGCGGCGGGGTACGGGCACCTCGCCAGCCTGCGGGCGGCAGCAACGGGTTTGACGGACGTCACGTCGGGAGCGTGTTCCGACGCCGTTACGCTCCGGGGTGGCGCCGTCCCCCCGGGTGCCCACGAGCACGGAGGACGACATGACCGAGACGACGCCGTCGATCGGCTCCGAGGTCCCGGGCGCCGAGGCGCCGGCCCGGCCCGAGGCCGTCCCCGCGAAGCGCGACAAGCCCTGGGTCATGCGCACCTACGCCGGGCACTCGAGCGCCGCCGCCTCGAACGCGCTCTACCGGACCAACCTGAGCAAGGGCCAGACCGGCCTGTCGGTGGCCTTCGACCTCCCGACCCAGACCGGCTACGACCCCGACGACGAGCTGGCCCGCGGCGAGGTCGGCAAGGTCGGCGTCCCGGTCTCGCACATCGGCGACATGCGGCAGCTGTTCGACTCGATCCCGCTCGAGACCATGAACACCTCGATGACCATCAACGCCTCGGCCATGTGGCTGCTGGCGCTCTACCAGGCGGTCGCGGAGGAGCAGGGCGCCCCGGCGTCGTCGCTGTCGGGCACCACGCAGAACGACATCGTCAAGGAGTACCTGTCGCGCGGGACCTACGTCTTCCCGCCCGGCCCGTCGCTGCGGCTGATCACCGACATGGTGGCCTACACGGTCACCGAGGTCCCCAAGTGGAACCCGATCAACATCTGCAGCTACCACCTGCAGGAGGCCGGCGCGACGCCTGTGCAGGAGGTCGCGTACGCGCTGTGCACCGCGATCGCCGTCCTCGACGCGGTCAAGGCGGCCGGCCAGGTGCCGGAGGAGCGCTTCGGCGAGGTCTGCGCCCGGATCAGCTTCTTCGTGAACGCGGGCGTGCGGTTCGTCGAGGAGATGTGCAAGATGCGCGCCTTCACGCAACTGTGGGACGAGCTGCTGCAGGAGCGCTACGGCGTGCAGGACCCCAAGCACCGGCGCTTCCGCTACGGCGTGCAGGTCAACTCGCTCGGGCTCACCGAGGCGCAGCCCGAGAACAACGTGCAGCGCATCGTGCTCGAGATGCTCGCCGTGACGCTGTCCAAGGACGCCCGCGCCCTCGCCGTGCAGCTGCCCGCGTGGAACGAGGCGCTCGGCCTGCCCCGGCCCTGGGACCAGCAGTGGTCGCTGCGCCTGCAGCAGGTGCTCGCCTTCGAGACCGACCTGCTCGAGCACGACGACCTGTTCACCGGGTCGGTCGTCGTCGAGGGCAAGGTCGCGGCGCTCAAGGAGCAGGTCCGCGCCGAGGTCGACAAGGTGCAGGCGATGGGCGGGGCCATCGAGGCCGTCGACTACATGAAGACGTCGCTGGTGACCTCGCACGCGGAGCGCCGGCGCCGGATCGAGGCCGGCGAGGACGTCGTCGTCGGGGTCAACCGGTTCACGACCACCGAGCCCAGCCCGCTGCTGGCCGACCTCGACAGCGCGATCATGACGGTCGAGCCCGAGGTCGAGCAGCGTGCTGTCGACGCCGTCCGCGCGTGGAAGGCCGACCGGGACGCGGGCGCTGTCGACGACGCCCTCCGCGCCCTGCGCGACGCCGCCAAGACCGACGCGAACCTCATGGCCGCGACCGTGCAGTGCGCCCGCGTCGGCGTGACGACGGGGGAGTGGGCCGGCGCGCTGCGCGAGGTGTTCGGCGAGTACCGCGCCCCCACCGGCGTCTCGGGGGCGACGGCCTCGGGCGAGGCGGGCAGCGACCTCGCGGCCGTGCGCGAGCTGGTCAAGCGGACCGGCGAGGAGATCGGCTCGCGGCTGCGCTTCCTCGTCGGCAAGCCGGGCCTGGACGGCCACAGCAACGGCGCGGAGCAGATCGCCGTCCGGGCCCGCGACTGCGGCTTCGAGGTCGTCTACCAGGGGATCCGGCTGACGTCGGCGCAGATCGTGGCGGCCGCCGTGGAGGAGGACGTCCACGTGGTCGGCCTGTCGATCCTGTCGGGCTCGCACATGGAGGCCGTCCCAGCCGTGCTCAAGGGTCTGCAGGAGGCGGGCGCGGGCGACGTCCCCGTGGTCGTCGGCGGGATCATCCCGGACGCCGACGCGCGCCGGCTGCGCGAGCAGGGGGTGGCGGCGGTGTTCACGCCCAAGGACTTCTCGCTGACCGACATCATGCGCGAGGTGGTCGAGGTGATCCGCGCGGCGAACGGGCTCGAACCGCTCGCGTGACCCCCACGGTCGAGCGCTTCCGAGGGCTCGCCCGCTCCTCGCCGTGGCGCTGGGACGCCGTCTCGTTCGCCCTGACCTCGTTCCTCGATCCGGTTCGCGCCACCGTCGTGCGCCCCGACCGCCTGCGCGTCGTCGACGCCAGGGGCCGCGTCGTGGTCGACGGCGCCCAGGCCCCGACCGACCGCGGTGGGCGCCGGCCCGAGCCCGCGCTCGACGGCGACGGCCTGTCCACCGCACCGCGGCGCGTCGACCAGGAGCGCGACAGCGTCCCGATGTGGCAGAGCTACCTGTGGTGTGCGGTCCTCGACCCCGCCGAGCTGGCCGACGGCGTGGACGGCAACCCGGGCACCGACGTGCTGTCGGTCCGTGCCGTGGTGCACCACGGCCGGGAGGCCTGGGAGGCGCAGCTGCGGCCGCGGGAGACCTACGCGCCGCTGTGCGGCTGCTGCGCGCTGCTGCGCAACGAGGTCAGCGACCGGTACGAGGGACACGGACAGGGGCCGTACGCAGACGGCCACCGCGTCCGCCTCGACGTCGAGACCGGCATCTGCGTGCTCAGGGCGGAGGTGGGCGGGCCGCAGGACGGCGTGCGGCATGACGTGCGGGTCACCGACGTGCGACCCGGCACCCCGCGGGCGAGGATCCTGCCGTGACCGAGCCGTACGAGTGCTGGCTGCACGCCGAGGCCGTCCCGGCGTTCCTGACCGGCTACGCCGAGGCGCTGGGGGTGCCGCTCGACGTCCCCGACGTGCTGGACCGGCTCCTCGACACCGACACCGGTCGCGGCCGCTGGCTGGTCCTGCCCGTCGGCGGGCCGCTGCACGTCGAGCTGGCCGGGGAGCCGGGCACGGGCGCCGTCGAGGTGCGTGCCCGCCCGACCGGGCCCGGTGCCGACGACCTGCTCGCCCGGCTGCCGCGGCTCGGAGCGGTGTACGGCAGGTAGGGGTCTGTCCCGGTGTGCGACCCGCACTCTGAACACGAGTGACCACAGCTGTTCACTTCGTGCTGCTCAGGCCCTACGGTGCGGACGGCGGCCGAGCAGGCCGCCCCGACACCGGAGGACACGTGCCCAGAGCTCGCTGGACCCAGACCGCGCGGTACGCCGCGGGCGTCACCGCACTCACCCTCCTGGTGGGTGGCCTGTCGGCGCCCGCCGCGCAGGCGGCCACCGACGGACCGACCGTGAGCGGACCCGTCACGGCGGGGACGCGCGGCGGACCGCAGACCTCCGCCGTCGGCATCGTCGACCTCGCCTCCGCCGGCTACACCGAGCAGGAGTACTTCGTCTCGGGCACCGCGACGTCCTACGCCAAGGCAGCCGGCAGCACCTGGACGAGCGACGGCGTGTGGCCCGTCACGACGGGGCCCAGTGCCACGTACACGACCCGCATCCTCGTCCGCCGCCCGAGCGACCCGGCGAAGTTCAACGGCACCGTCGCGGTCGAGTGGATGAACGTCACCGGCCAGGCCGACGGCGCCCCCGACTTCACGGAGGCGCAGGGCGAGCTCCTGCGCGGCGGCTACGCGTGGGTCGGCGTCTCCGCGCAGAGCCTCGGCATCGACGGCCAGCTGGGGCTGCGCAAGTGGGACGCGGAGCGCTACGGCAGCCTGCGCCACCCGGGCGACAGCTACTCCTACGACATCTTCAGCCAGGCGGGCAAGGCCCTGCGCGCACCCTCGGGCAGCGACCCGCTGGGCGACCTGCGCAGCAAGGCCGCCCGCTACCTCGCGTTCGGCGAGTCGCAGTCGGCCGGGCGGATGGTCACCTACGTCAACGCCGTGCAGCCCGTCGCCGGCGTCTACGACGGCTTCTTCGTGCACAGCCGCAGCGGTGGCGCGGCGGCGCTGTCGCAGGACCCGCTGCCCGTCGTCCCCGTGCCGACGCCGGCCCGCATCCGGTCCGACCTGACGGCGCCGGTGTTCCAGGTCGAGACCGAGACCGACGTGCCCGGCTTCGCGCCCGCACGCCAGCCCGACACCGACCGGCTCCGCACCTGGGAGCTGACCGGTACCGCGCACTTCGACGAGTACGGGCTGGGCTTCATCCGGAAGTCGACCGCCAAGGACTTCCCGGGCCTGCCGAGCCTGCTGCCCGAGTGCGTGCTCCCCGTGAACGACGCCCCGGCCCGCTACGCCTACGACGCCGCCGTGCGCCACCTCGACCGCTGGGTCCGCGACCGGACCGCCCCGCCGACCGGTGCGCAGGTCGTGCTCAAGGACGGCCTGCCCGCGCGTGACGCGTACGGCATCGCCCTCGGCGGCGTGCGCCTGCCCGACATGGACGTCCCCCGCTTCGCCCACTCCGGGCTCGGCAACACGAGCAAGACGCCGCCCAACTTCTGCGGCCTGTTCGGCGTCACCACCCCGCTGCCCGACGCCACGCTGAGCGCCCTCTACCCGGGCCGCCCGACCTACGTGCGCCGGTTCACCGCCGCGGTGGAGCAGGCGCAGCAGGCGGGCGTCGTGCTCCCCGAGGGCGCTGCGGCGATGCTCGGCCAGGCGCCGGCCTTCACGCCGCCGGCCAGCTGCGCCGCCACGCCGACCGTCACGACGACGCCGTCGGCCGTGACCTCGAGCGGCTCCTCCCGCGTGGTCGTCTCCGGTCGTCCCGGCGCCGAGGTCGAGCTGTACGGCTACAGCCGGCCGAGCACGACCTACACGCTGCTGCGGCCCGCCGCGGAGCTCGCGGAGGACGGCACGACGTCGTTCGACGTCCGCCCGCCGAGCAACACCCGGCTGTACGCGCAGGTCCTCGGCTGCACCACCGACCCGGTCTCGATGAGCCGGGTGCTCACGGTCGCCACCCAGCTGTCGTTCACGGCGACCCGGACCGGCCCCCGCCGCCTGGTCTTCCGCGGTGCGGCGCTGCCCGTGCGCGCCGGCGGCCTCGTCGTCTCGCTGTACCGGGTCGCTGCCGACGGCTCGCAGGTCCTGACCGCCCAGACGCGGGCCAGCGCCACGGACGGGTCGTTCACCGTCGACCGCACCTTCACGGGTGGCGGCCGCTTCGGCTTCGTCGTGCGCACCGGCACCGACCTGCAGAACGCCGCCGGCTCGTCGGGCGTGCGGTCGCTGCTGGTGGCGTGACAGCCCGCACTGCCGAGGTGGCCGGAGCCGAGGTCGCCTACAGCGACTTCGGCTCCGGCCCGCTGGCGGTCTACGCGCACGGCCTGACCGCCAGCCGTTCGGTCGACGCCGCCCTGGGGTGGCTCGACTGGACCCCGGTGCTGCAGGCCGGGTGGCGCCTGGTGGCCTACGACGCCCGCGGCCACGGCGCCTCCTCGGGCGCCCCCGTGCCCGAGGACTACACGTGGAGCGCCCTGGCCGGGGACCTGCTGGCCCTGCTGGACGTCCTCGCGCCGTCCGGGCCCGTCAGCGCCCTCGGCTCGTCGATGGGCACGGGCACCGTGCTGCACGCCGTGCTCCGGGCGCCGGAGCGCTTCGACCGGCTCGTCCTGGGGGCGCCGCCGACGGCCTGGCAGACGCGGGCGGCGCAGGCCGGCACCTACCTCGGAGCTGCCGACCTCGTGGAGCAGCAGGGCGCGGAGGCGTTCGCGGCGCTCGTCGCCTCGGCTCCCCGGCCCGCGGTCTTCGCCGACCTCGCGACCTTCCCGCCCGTCCCCGACGTCGCCCCGGCGCTGCTGCCGTCGGTGCTGCGCGGGGCGGCGGCCTCGGACCTGCCCGACCCGCAGGCCCTGCGCACGATCGTCCAGCCCTGCCTCGTCCTCGCCTGGGACGGCGACCCGGGCCACCCGGTGTCGAGCGCCGAGCAGCTGTGCGCGCTGCTGCCCGACGCGCAGCTGGTCGTGGCGCGGTCCCCCGCGAAGCTGCGCACCTGGGGCGCGCGCGCCGCCTCCTTCCTCTCGCCCTCTGCCTAGGAGCCCCGCCATGGACGTCCTCACCACCGCCGGCCCGGTCCGGGGCCGCACCACCCCGGACGGCGTGCACGCCTTCCTCGGCATCCCCTACGGCGGTCCGACCGGCGGGGAGCACCGCTTCCGGCCGGCCCCGCCTGTGCAGCCCTGGACCGAGGTCCGCGACGCCACGGCCTTCGGTCCGTCGTGCCCTCAGCCGGTCGACGACAGCCCGGAGGCCCTCGCCGGGATGGCCCTGTTCGGCGGCACCGCGGAGCCGTCGGTGTCCGAGGACTGCCTCGTCCTGAACGTCTGGACGCCCGCCCCCGACGACGGCGCGAGGCCGGTCCTCGTGTACCTGCACGGGGGCGGCCACGCGATCGGCTCGGCGTCCTGGCCCGTGTACGACGGCGCGGCGCTCGCGGGGCGGGACGCCGTCGTCGTCACGGTCAACCACCGGCTGGGGGTCCTCGGGTACCTGCGGCTGGACCACCTGCTCGGCCCCGAGTACGCCGCTTCGGGCGCCTGCGGGGTGCTCGACCTGGTGCAGGCGCTGGAGTGGGTCCGCGACAACGCGGCCGCGTTCGGCGGCGACCCGGCGAACGTCACGATCGCGGGGGAGTCGGGCGGCGGCTCCAAGGTCGCCGCGCTGCTGACGATGCCGGCAGCCGACGGGCTGTACGCGCGCGGCGTGGTGATGAGCGGCTGGTTCGGCCTGGAGGGGGCGACGCCGCAGCAGGCGGAGGGCGTCACGGCCCAGGTCCTCGCGCAGCTGGGCACGAGCCCGGAGCAGCTGCTGACGCTGCCGGTGGAGGAGCTGGTCGCCGCCAGCGCCGCGCTGGGCGGCATCTACTCCGGCCTGCTGCCGGTGGTCGACGGCGCGCTGCTCGTCGACCAGCCGCTGACGGCCGTCGCCGCGGGGAGGGTCCGCGACGTGCCGCTGCTGGTCGGCTCGGTGCGCGACGAGTACAGCATGTTCCTGCCGATGATCGCCGGGCCCGACGAGCCGGCCCAGCTGGCCTACCTGCGCACGGTGTTCGGCGAGAGCGTCGACGACGTGCTCGAGCAGTACGGGCGGTGCCGGCCGGACCTCGACCCGGCGCGGCTCCGCGTCGCGGTCGCGACCGACGGCCACGTCCGCCTGCCGGCCGTCGCCCTCGCCGAGGCGCAGTCGGGCGCAGGCGGGCAGGCGTGGATGTACCGGTTCGACGCCGAGAGCCCGCTCGACCCCTCGCTCGGCGCGGCGCACGGCCTCGACATCCCGTTCTTCTTCGACAACCTCGGCACTGCCCCCGCTGCCGGCACCGGTCCGGAGCGGCAGGCCCTGGCCGGCGTCATGGCGGACGCGTGGGTGGCGTTCGGCCGCGGAGCCCTGCAGCTGGGCGACGAGGCGTGGCCGGCGTACACCGCGGCCGACCGGTCCACAGCCCTGCTCGACCTCGTCTGCCGCGTCGAGCAGGACCCCGGCCGCGCGGAGCGGCAGGCGTGGCAGGGCGGGGAGCGGCTCGACGCACCGGTCGGCTGAGGCTCACGGGAACGCGGCTGCTCGGTGCGGCCGCGTCCCTGGGCGTCCTACGGGTGCTGACGGCGCAGGCGCTCGCCGGTGAGGTCGACGACGTGGCGGGCGACGACGTGCCGGCCGCCGCCCCCGGTCTTGGCCCGGTACATCGCGAGGTCCGCGGCCCGCACCAGGTCGCCGGCGGTCTGCCCGGGACGGGCGGTGACGACGCCGGCGCTGGCGCGCGGACGCGTCGTGCACCCGTCGCGCGGGGCCGCCACGGCGTCCAGCAGCCGCGCGGCGAGCTCGTCGACGTCCCCCGGGGTGCGGACCAGGACGACGAACTCGTCGCCGCCGAAGCGCGACACGAGGTCCTCCGGACCGGCGGCCTCGGCCAGCCGCGCGGCGACCTCGACCAGCAGGGCGTCACCCGCCTCGTGCCCGAGGCTGTCGTTGACGGCCTTGAGCCCGTCGAGGTCCAGGAAGACGACGACGGGGAGGTCGCCGCGTCCGAGGTCGTCGTCGAGCGCCTCGAGCAGCCGCCGTCGGTTCGCCAGGCCGGTCAGCGCGTCGTGCCGCGCCTGGTGGTCGAGGCGGGCCAGCAGGTGCTGCCGGTCGACGGCGATGCCCACGAGGTGGCAGGCCCGGGCCACGAGCGCGGAGCCGGCGTCGTCCAGGAGCTCGGGGTCCTCGCGGTGCAGGACCAGTGTGCCGAGGAGCGCGCCGGAGGCGGGCGACGTGACCGGCACCGCGAGGCAGGCCACGACCGGCGGCGGGCACGGGGAGCACCCGGGCGGCTCGGCGTGCTGACGGGGCAGCGGCACGCTCCGCTCGTCGTGCGCGAGCGCGACGGTGCAGCGCGTCCGGTCCAGCGACAGCTCCACCCAGTGGGCCAGCGCCGGCAGGACGTCGGTGACGGGAGCGCCCCCGGCGAGCAGGGCCAGCGCTGCCGACTCCGCCTGCAGGGCGACCGCCTCGCGCTGTCGCTGCTCCCGCTCGCTCAGCTCGCGGCGCCGCAGGTCCTCGGTGCTGAGGACGCGGGCCACGGCGGCGGCGCACTGCGCGGCGAAGGCGTCGAAGAGCTCGAGCTCGTCGGGCCAGACCTCCTCGCGCTCCTCCCGCCAGGCGATGGCCAGGCTGCCCAGCAGCGTGCCGCCGACGACCAGGGGGGTGAAGGCCCAGGCCAGGCAGCCGGTGTCGGCGTAGACCTGCTCCATGAGCGGGCCGTCGAAGGCGGCGCCCGCTGCCCGGTCCCGCAGCACCAGGTGCTGCCCGGTGCGGGTCACGACGGCGGCAGGGAGGGGGCTGTCGAGGGGCAGCGTGCCGTAGATCTGCTGCACGTCGGGTCCGAGGCCGGCACCGGTGAGCAGCCGGATCTGGTCCTCCTCGCGCACCAGCACGGCGCCGCCGTCCGCCCCCAGCACTGGCAGCCCGAGCCCGACCACCACGTCCGTCAGCCGCTCCAGGGTGTGGACGGCGCCCAGCTCCAGGGCCACGGTGGCGAGGCGCTCGAGCCGGGCCGCTGCCCGGACGGCGTCGGCCCGCGCGGCGGCGAGCTCGAGCCGGGCTCCGACGGCGGTCGCGACGACCTGCAGGGCGCAGACGTCTGCGGCCGCGCCCGGGCGCGGGTCGAGCACGCACAGCGCGCCGACCGCCGGTCCGCCCTCCGCCCCGGGGACGGGGACGCCGACGCAGCGCCCGTCGGGGGAGCGCCCGGTGCGCCGCACGGAGGCCGCGACCTCCTGCAGGAGCGCGAAGGCGGCGGCGGGCTCCGGCCAGCCGATCGTGCGGTCGTCCAGCACCAGCAGCGCCCCCGGAGCGTCGACCAGCCGGGCCGCGAGCGCGACGAGGTCGTCGAGCACGCTCGCGGTGCCGTCGTCCGTCGTGCCCATCGCACCCCCCGGGACGCTGTGCTCCGCTGAGCATGCACCCGGGCGAGCTGCTCGGGGCCCGTTCCGCAGAACTGCCCGCGTCGCCTGCCAGGAGAGCTAGCGCGGCCGACGGCGGGTCTGCCGTCCGCGGAGCAGCCCGCCGGTCCGCCCGACGGCTGCCCCGGTCCGTCCGGGCAGCCGCACCCCGACCCCCTGGAGGACGCGCCCGACCAGCGGCAGGACGACGACGAGCAGGACCCAGCGGCGCAGCCGCGCGGACAGGAAGGCGAAGACCATGCGGGCCTCCTGCCCCGCCTAGCGGACCGTCAGCCGCAGCGCGCCGGTCCGGTCGGCCGTGTGGGCGACGCCCTTCACGACGACGACGGCGCCGGGGCGCAGACCGCTCAGGGCGACCGTGGACGCGCCGTCGGTCGTCACGGCCAGCGCCACCCGGCGCGCCGTCGCGAGGCCGGCGCGGGCGGCGTCGACGCGCAGGCCGCGCACGCCGGTCAGGCCGAGCGACAGGGACGGGCTCTGCGCCTTGAGCGCCCCGCGCTGCCACGTCTGGTCGGTGACCACCGCGGGGGACGGGTCGCCGGGGACGTCGGGGCGCTGGGTCTTGTGCACGGTGATGACGTGGTCGGGCAGGGCCGCGCTGCGGGCGACGACGTGCGCGAGCGTGCCCGGCGTCGTCGTGCGGGCGGACAGGTCGCGGACCCAGTAGGCGCCCGTCGGGCCGATGCCGAGGTCGGCGCGGCTCAGGTGCGGGTACCACGTGTAGTCGACCGTGGCCGGCGCCTTGGTGCGCAGGGTGCGGCCCAGCTGCGACGTCGGGGCGGCGAAGGCGTCCTGGGCGGCGTAGTCCAGGTGGCCCTCCGCCGGGTAGAGCTCGAAGTGGTAGCGGTAGCCCAGGGTGTCGAACTGCTGCACCTGCTGCAGGACGCTCGGCAGCGGCACCAGCTCGTCGACCGCGCCGCTGCTGATCACGTACTGCAGCTCGCGGGCGTTGCGCACCAGGGGCAGGGTGTCGCCGTCGTCGGTGCAGCGGCCGGGAGCGCCCGGCGCCCGGACGTCGCCGACGACGCGCACGCCGCAGGTCGGCGGACCGGCGAGCGGCATGGCCTTGGCGAACAGGTCGGGGTAGGCCAGGCCCAGCTTGTAGGAGGCGTAGCCGCCCATCGAGTAGCCCGACACCACGGTGCGGTCGGGGTCGAGCGTGTACGCGTGGGCGACCCGGTTCCAGACCTCCCACACGTCGACCTCGGCCTCGTCGAAGTACCACATGTCGGGCCCTCGGCCGAGCGTCGTGGCGCAGATCGAGCGCCGGTCCTCGCAGGTCTGCTGCACCTGGTTCGGGTCCAGGGCGCCGTACTGGTTGTGGTTCACGCCGAGGCTGTGGAGCATCCAGGTCAGCGGCGTCGGGGTGCCCCGGCGGTAGGTGGTCGGGACGTAGACGGCGTAGGGCTGGACCCGGCCGAGGAAGTTCGGGCGCAGGTCGCCGGTGGGGTTGTCCCCGCCGTTGGCGATGACCCCCTGGCCGAGGTCGAGCCGGCTGACCAGCCAGCGGTTGCTGTACCCCGTCACGAGCGGCTCCGGCGTCGCCTTCTTCGCGCCGAGCTCCGACCAGGTCAGGTCCAGGGCGAACGGCGCGACGTCCTTCTGCGACAGCGCCTCGGCCTGGTGGTCCTCCATCCAGTAGTTGCCGAGGTCGGTCGCGCGGACCGCGGCGCTCGTGCCCCCGACGTTGCTGAACGCGCCGTGCTTGTACTGCTGCGGCTCCTGCCGGACCGTGCGGTAGCTGACGTTGTAGACGGCGGTCCCGCCGGGAGCGACCCCGCCGGCCGCCGGCGCCATCGCGTCGCCCGCCGCGTTCGCGAGGCCGGCCACGAGCCGCACCCGCCAGGTCCCGCTCACGGGCAGGACGGTCCGCGGCACGCGGACGACGAACGAGCGGGCGGCGCGGTCGACGGTCAGCCCGGAGGAGACGTCCTTGCGGGCCCCCGTGCGGGCGTCGACGAGCCAGGCGCCCTTCCCGCTCACCACGAGGGCGCGCTCCAGGCCGGGGGAGCTGACGCCGGCGCCTGCGGGCCAGGCGCGGACGCCGTCCTGGGTGGAGGCGTTCGTGTCGAGCCCCCAGACCGCGAGGGGCACGGACGGGTCCTGCAGGGTGTTCCAGTCGACCCGCCAGTAGGACGCCGCCGCGTCGAGGCCGACGGCGTTGCGGAACACGTCGGCGCCGTTCATCGCGGCCGGGCCATCCGGGTAGGTGTAGGAGCCGTCGGTGGGCGCGAGGTTCGCGATCGCGCCGGTCGGCTGCGGGACCGTGGCCGCGCCGTGGTCGTCGTAGAGGAAGTCGCTCCAGTACGAGGCCCCGTTCCCGAGCCGCTCCGTGCCGCTGGTGCGGGGGAAGGACTCCCCGAACGGCCAGCCCTTCGGCGTCGGCAGGGCCGTCTCGGGGCGGCGGGCCGCCGCGGGGACGCCTGTCGGCATCCCTGCCACGGTCTCGAGGCTGCCGACGGTCACCCGGGGCGAGGGCGGAGCGGCGGTGGCGGCGCCCGCGGCGAGCAGGGCGGTGCCGAGGGCGAGGACGGTCAGGGAGCGCAGCACGGTTCCTCCAACGAGTGTCCCCCGTGTTTCGACACGGGCAGTGCACCTTCCTGCCCGCCTAGGCTCCCGGTCGTGCGCCTCGTGATCGCGACCTGCTCCGTGGACTACGTCGGGCGCCTCACTGCCCACCTGCCCACGGCGACCCGCCTGCTCATGGTCAAGGCCGACGGCAGCGTCCTCGTGCACTCCGACACCGGCGGCTACAAGCCCCTGATGTGGATGACCCCGCCCTGCACCCTGGCCGTCGCCGACGACGTCTGGACCGTGACGAACAAGGGCGGCGAGCAGCTGGTGATCAGCGTCGAGGAGGTGCTGTCCGACGTCGGGCACGAGCTCGGGCGCGACCCCGGCCTGGTCAAGGACGGCGTCGAGAAGCACCTGCAGGAGCTGCTCGCCGACCAGTGCCACGTGCTCGGCGCGGGGTGGTCGGTGGTGCGCCGCGAGTACCCCACCGACATCGGGCCGGTCGACCTGCTGTGCCGCGACGCCGACGGCGCCCACGTGATCGTCGAGGTCAAGCGGCACGCCGAGATCGACGGCGTCGAGCAGCTGACCCGGTACCTCCAGCGGGTCTCGACCGTGCTCGGGGACGTCAAGGGCGTGCTGGCCGCGCAGACGTTCAAGCCGCAGGCCAAGGTCCTGGCGGCGGACCGCGGGATCACCTGCGTGCAGCTCGACTACGACGCGCTGCGGGGCCTCGAGCCGGGCGTCCCGACGCTCTTCTAGACCAGGCTGGTCTACTGGTCAGTAACAAAATCCCCCCAGGAGGCACCAGAGATGGCACGCGAGTTCACCAAGGTCGGCGTCGTCGGGCTCGGCACGATGGGTGCCGGCATCGCCGAGGTCCTCGCCCGTTCCGGCATCGAGGTCGTGGGCTACGAGCCCGAGCAGGAGGGCGTCGACCGCGCGCGCACGCGGCTCGAGGGCTCGACCGCCCGCGCCGTCGCCAAGGGCAAGCTCGACGAGGCCGACGCGGCCGCGCTGCTCGGCCGCATCTCCACCGGCACCGACCTGTCGGCGCTCAAGGACTGCCACCTGGTCGTGGAGGCCGTGCCGGAGGACCTCGAGGGCAAGAAGGCGCTGTTCGCGCAGCTCGACGGCCTGCTCGCCGACGACGCCGTCCTGGCCACCAACACCAGCGCGCTCTCGGTCACCGACCTCGCGACCTCGACCCGCCTGCCCTCCCGCGTCATCGGCCTGCACTGGTTCAACCCGGCCCCGGTCATGGACCTCGTCGAGGTCATCAGCACCGTCGTCACCGACCCGTCCGTGGTCGAGGACGTCGAGGCGCTGGTGACCGCGGTCGGCAAGAGCGACGTCACCGTCGGCGACCGGGCCGGGTTCATCGCCAACGCCCTGCTGTTCGGCTACCTCAACAACGCCCTGCGCATGTACGAGGCGAAGTACGCGTCCCGCGAGGACATCGACGCCGCGATGCGCTTCGGCTGCGGCCACCCGATGGGCCCGCTGGCGCTGCTCGACCTCATCGGCCTCGACAGCGCGCTCGCCATCCTCGAGACCATGTACAAGCAGTCCCGCGACCACCGGCACGCCCCCGCGCCGCTGCTCAAGCAGTACGTCAGCGCCGGGCTGCTCGGCCGCAAGTCCGGCCGCGGCCTCTACACCTACGCCGCCCCCGGCTCGCCCGAGGTGGTCGCGGACGCCGACACCCCCAGCGGTGCGGCCGCCGCGGAGGGCCGTCGCGTGCAGAAGGTCGCCGTCATCGGCACCGGCACCATGGCCACGGGGATCATCGAGGTCTGCGCCAAGAGCGGCTACGACGTCGTCTTCCGGGCCCGCGGCGCCGACAAGGTCGCCGGCGTGCAGAAGAAGCTCGAGGGCAGCCTGGCCAAGCAGGTCCAGCGGGGCAAGCTCACGGAGGAGGCGCAGGCCGAGGTGCTCGGGCGCGTCACCGGCACGACCGAGCTCGACGACCTCGCGGACTGCGACCTCGTCATCGAGGCCGTCGTCGAGGACCTCGCCATCAAGAAGGCGCTGTTCTCCGCGCTCGACGACGTCATGAAGCCCGGCGCCGTGCTCGCCACCACGACCTCGTCGCTGCCGGTCATCGAGCTCGCCACCGCGACCGACCGCCCGCAGGACGTCGTCGGCATGCACTGGTTCAACCCGGCGACGCTCATGAAGCTCGTCGAGGTCGTCCCGACCGTGACGACCGCGCCCGACGTCGTCGCCACCGTGCTCGCCGTCTGCGCGAAGACCACGAAGGTCCCCGTGCTCTGCGGCGACCGCGCC
>JAODNQ010000154.1 GCA_025464695.1 Frankiales bacterium
TCAAGGAGAAGCGGTCCGTCGTCCGGCCTGTGCTGGCGGAGCTGCGGAAGAAGTTCGACGTCAGCGTCGCCGAGGCAGGTCACCTGGACCTGCACCGGCGGGCGTTGATCGGGGTCGCCGTCGTCGCTGCCGACGCGGCCCACTGCCGCACCGTCCTGGACGCGTGCGAGCGGCTCGTGGCCGACCGGCCCGAGCTCGAGGTGCTCTCTGCACACCAGCAACTGTTGTCGTCGGAGGACGAGTAGCCATGGTCGACGTCGCACGGGCCCGCAAGCTCGCCGTCCGGATCCGCGAGGTCGTGGCCTCCACGCTCGAGATGCAGGTCAAGGACCCGCGCCTCGGGATGGTCACCATCACCGACGCCAAGCTGACGCCCGACCTGCGCGAGGCCACGCTCTACTACACGGTCTACGGCGACGCCGAGGCCCGGCAGGCCACCGCCATGGCGATCGAGAGCGCCAAGGGCGTCCTGCGCAGCCAGGTCGGCAAGCAGACCGGCGTGCGCTACACCCCGAGCCTGACCTTCATCGCCGACGTCGTCCCCGAGACGACGGGCCGGCTCGAGGAGCTGCTCGAGAAGGCCCGCCGCGCCGACGCCCGGGTCCACGAGATCGCCGAGGGTGCCGCGCCCGCCGGCGACCCGGACCCGTACAAGGCGCCGCGGGTGGTCGGCGACGACGACGACGCGGACGACGACGGCCCCCACGTCGAGGCTCCCGAGGACGACGCGACCGCGTGAGCGCCCCGGACTGGGACCGCGCCGTCGCGCTGCTGGAGGCGGCCGACGACGTCGTGCTGGTCTGCCACACCTCGCCCGACGGCGACGCCCTCGGCAGCCTGCTCGCCCTCGGCCAGGCCCTGCGCCGCCGCGGCGCGCGCGTGCTGTGCAGCTGGGGCGAGGACGTGCTCGTCGTCCCCGACGCGTACGCCTTCCTGCCGGGCCAGGACCTGCTGGTCCCGCCGTCACAGGTCCCGGCCGCGCCCGCCCTGCTCGTCACGCTCGACAGCAGCAGCCCCGACCGGCTCGGCGTCCTGACCGACCGGCTCGACACCGCGGGCTGCGTGCTCGTGGTGGACCACCACACGGCCGGTGAGCCGTTCGGAGACGTCCGTGTCGTCGACCCCGAGGCCGCCGCCACCGTCGTGCTCGTCACCGAGCTGCTCGACCGCCTCGGCCTCGACGTCGACGCCGACATCGGCACGGCGCTCTACACCGGCCTGGTCACCGACACCGGCTCCTTCCGGCACAGCTCGACGACGCCGTCGGTGCACGCCCTGGCGGGCCGGCTGCTCGCCGCGGGCGTCCGCGGCGACGACGTGGCCCGGTCCGTCTGGGACTCGAGCCCCTTCGGCTACCTGCAGGTGCTCGGCGCTGCCTGCTCGGCCGCGGTGCTGGAGCCGGACGCCGTCGGCGGGCGCGGGCTGGTCTGGACCTCCCTGAGCGAGCACCAGCTGTCGACCGCCGGCGTCTGCCTGGCCGACGTCGAGGGGGTCATCGACGTGCTGCGGACGACCCGGGAGGCCGAGGTCGCCGTCGTGCTCAAGCAGGAGCCGAGCGGGGCGCTGCGCGTCTCGACGCGCAGCCGGGGCGCTGTCGACCTCGGCGCCGTCTGCGGCGCGCTCGGCGGCGGTGGGCACCGGCTCGCCGCCGGCTACACCTCGCACACCGACGCGCAGAGCACCATGGCCGTCCTGCGCGACGCCCTCTCCGGGTGACCCGCACCGGCACACCGGGTCAGCGGACGCCCGGGCCGAGCGCGCCCGACGGGCTGCTCGTCGTCGACAAGCCGGGCGGCTGGCCCAGCCACGACGTCGTCGCCCGGGGGCGCCGCCTGGCGCGCACCCGCAAGGTCGGCCACGCCGGCACCCTCGACCCGATGGCCACCGGCGTGCTGCTGCTCGGCGTCGGCCGGGCCACCCGGCTGCTCGGGCACCTGGCCCTGACCACCAAGACCTACGAGGCCACCATCCGGCTCGGGGCCACCACGGTGACGGACGACGCCGAGGGCGAGGTCGTGGAGGTCCGCGACGCCTCCGGGGTCGACGACGCCGCCGTCGAGCAGGCCCTGACCGCCCTGCGCGGCGAGGTCCTGCAGGTGCCGAGCTCCGTCAGCGCGATCAAGGTCGACGGCGTCCGCTCCTACGCCGCCGTCCGGTCGGGCAAGGACGTGGTCCTCGCGGCGCGGCCCGTCACGGTGAGCCGCTTCGAGGTGCGAGCCCGCCGCGGCGACGACCTCGACGTCGTCGTCACCTGCTCCTCCGGCACCTACGTCCGGGCGCTGGCGCGCGACCTCGGCGCCGCCCTCGGCGTCGGGGGGCACCTCACCGCCCTGCGCCGCACCCAGGTCGGGCCGTTCGGCCTCACGGACGCCCGCACGCTCGAGCAGCTCGCCGACGACACCGACGGCGCCGTCGTCCCGCTGGCCGACGCCGTGGCGACGTCGTTCCCGGTGCGCCGGCTCGACGACGACGAGGCCGTCGCCCTCTCGCACGGCAAGCGGCTGGCGCCCACCGGGACGGCCGGGGTGGTCGGGGCGTTCGCGCCCGACGGCCGGTGCATCGCCCTGCTCGAGGACCGCGACGGTGCGGCGCGGCCCACGGTGGTCTTCGCCCCGAGCGGGTCGGAGCCCGCGTCCGACCCGGCGGCGCAGCCCGACCTGGCGGTGCAGCCGGACCCGGTCACCCCGCTGGACTGAGGCCAGGGACTACGCGACGCAGCCGGCGGCGCGGCCGACCCGGGACAGACCGCTGAGGTCGCCGGCCTGGTAGGTGGCGACCGGGCTGCTCGTGCTGACCGTGGTGTTCATGACCATCGTGCGGTCGCTCACGTGGTCGAGCCCGACGGCGTGCCCCAGCTCGTGCAGCAGGACCCGGCCGCGCGTCACCCCGGCGCCGAAGCCCATGGCCAGCGGGGCGCCCGCCCGGACGACGACGTAGCCGGACGAGACCCGGTAGTGCCCGGTGGCCGTCGCGGTGGCGCGCCAGCCGCCGTGCCCCACCTCGCCCGCGCCCAAGTGGCTGCTGGCGGTGCGCGCCGCCCAGGCGACGACGAGCGGCGAGCCCGGGAGCGGCGCCCGGCCGGCGGTCGGCACGTACGTCGTCGTCCCGAGGTAGCGGAAGGACAGGCCGCTCGAGGCGGACAGCCGGGCGACCGCCGTCTTCACGTCGGCGAGCGCCTGCCGGCCGCCCAGGGCGGCGTTGATGCGGTAGCCGATCGTGCTGCAGGGGTCCCAGCGGACGACCTCGCTGCGGTCCAGCACGGGGTTCGCCACCGTCGACAGCCGGTACGACGTCGCGCTGCCGACCAGGGCGGCAGAGGCGTCGGGGGCAGCGACGGCGCCGAGGACCGCGACCGCGGCGGACAGGCCGGCAGCGCGCCGGGCCCAGCGGCCGCGGGGCGGGCGGGGGCGGGGGAGCTGCGGGGGAGGGGCAGGCACCGAGAGGTCCTCGTCGTCGGGGGGCGTGTGCCCGGTGCTTCGTCACGCAGCGTCCCGACGTTGCGTCGGGAGGGCGACAACGACCCGGAACGACCAGGTGTCCGGTCCGGACGGACCAGTCGACGAGCGTGGCCCGGGCGGGTTCTGGCAGGGTGGTCCTGTGCAGCGCTGGCGCGGGGTCGAGAGCGCGCCCTCCGGGTGGGGGCGCTGCGTGGTGACGGTCGGCGTCTTCGACGGCATCCACCTCGGCCACCAGCAGATCATCGGCCGTGCTGTGGACGCCGCCCGGGAGCAGGGCGTCCCGAGCGTGCTGCTGACCTTCGACCCGCACCCCAGCGAGGTCGTCCGCCCGGGCAGCCACCCCCCGGTGCTGACCAGCCAGCGCTACCGGGCCGAGCTCATCGAGGCCCTGGGCGTCGACGTCGTGTGCGTGCTGCCCTTCACGCAGGACTTCTCCCGCCTGACGCCGGACGAGTTCGTCCACAAGGTGCTCGTGCAGCACCTGCACGCCAAGCACGTCGTCGTCGGGGACAACTTCCGCTACGGCCACAAGGCGGCGGGCGACATCGGCGCGCTGGCCGACGCCGGACGCCGCTGGGGCTTCACCGTCGAGGGCGTGCCGCTGCAGGGCGCGGGCGAGACGACGTGGTCCAGCACCTACGTGCGCGCCTGCGTCGCCGCCGGCGACGTCGAGGCCGCCGCCGCGGCGCTCGGGCGCGAGCACCGGCTCGAGGGCTTCGTCGTGCGCGGCGACCAGCGCGGCCGCGAGATCGGGTACCCGACCGCCAACCTCGAGCCCCTGCCCTGGTCGGCGGTGCCGGCCGACGGCGTCTACGCCGGCCGCCTCGTGCTGCGGGGCGAGCGCCTGCCCGCCGCCATCAGCATCGGCACGAACCCGACCTTCGACGGCCAGGACCGCCGGGTCGAGGCGTTCGTCCTGGACTACACCGGCGACCTCTACGGCGAGTTCATCGGCCTGTCGTTCACCGCGCGGCTGCGCGAGACGCTGCGCTTCGACGGTATCGAGCCGCTGGTCGCCCAGATGGACAAGGACGTCGCCCGCGCCCGCGAGCTCCTGGCCTGACCGGACCCGGCCCAGGGTTCACCCGTTCGGGCTGACGGGCGGAGCACCACGCCGACCGATGCAGACGGGGACACTGCCCGCTCCGGAGGTCCCCGTGCCCAAGATCCTGGTCATCGACGACGACGCGTCGATCCGCTCGCTCCTGACCGACGTGCTCGAGGTCGAGGGCTACTCGGTCAAGACCGCCGAGGACGGCTTCGCCGGCCTGCGCCACATCGCCACCGACCGCCCCGACTGCGTCGTCCTCGACGTCATGATGCCGGGGATGGACGGGCACGCAGTGCTGCAGCGCGTCCGGGCGGGCGACGGCGGGCTCGACCTGCCGGTGGTGATGCTGACGGCCGCGGCCGACGACGCCCAGGCGTGGCAGGCGTGGACCGAGGGCGTCGACTACTTCCTCGCCAAGCCGTTCGACCCGGACGAGCTGCTGCGCTACCTCGACTACCTGTTCGGCACCGAGGACCGCGTCGCCGTCTGAGCCCCGACGCCCTGGTCGGCCCGGCCCCCCGCTACGCGGCGGGTCCGGGCCGTCGGCGTGTCCGGGCGCGACGAGGGGGCGGGGCGTTCGCGGGCGGGGCGGTCGGGGGCGGGGCGTGCTGCGGCCGAGACCGGTGTTCGTGTCCGACACGCCCGCGTGTCCTGACGACAAGGGCGGTCTGGGACGGCGCATCCCGGCGGCGTGTCCGACACGCCGGCGTGTCCTGACGACGAGGGCGGTCTGGGACGCGCACGCGACGTCGGGGCCCGAGCGGGCCGGAGCGCGCCGGCGGGCGCTGGAGCGCTCCGCTGCTAGGCTCGACCCCAGCCGGCACGACCGGCCGTGCGTCTTCCTGCCCCGGTGTCGTCGACCCGAGGCGCGCACACGACCCCGAGGGAGCCCCGTGGCGCTCGACCAGGCACAGAAGCTCGAGATCATGACCGCGTACGGCACCGTCGCCAACGACACCGGCTCGCCCGAGGTCCAGGTCGCGATGCTCACCAAGCGCATCCAGGACCTGACGGAGCACCTCAAGCTCCACAAGCACGACCACCACACCCGCCGGGGCCTGCTCGGCCTCGTGGGACGTCGTCGTCGTCTCCTCAAGTACCTGGAGAAGACCGACATCGGGCGCTACCGCTCGCTCATCGAGCGACTGGGTCTGCGCCGCTAGACCGCACGACGGGGGAGTGCCCACAGGGCGCTCCCCCTCTCGGCTTCCAGGACCTGGGAGTCGGCACCACCCGCACGACCCCGTCGCCCGGCAACACCGCCGGTCGACGCAGACGAGCCGCCCCGGGAGCACCACCTCGGGACCGGTCCTCGGGAGTGGCGACCTGGACACCCGGGCCGCTTCCACTGACGACCGGCCCCGCGCGACGACCCCGGGCACGGCTCCGCAGTGAAGAGGAGACCTCCATGACGGAGGAGCAGGAGAGCTACGTCTACGGCAGCGAGTTCGTCGACGCCGTGATCGAGAACCCCGGTGGCAAGCGGACGATCCGCTTCGAGACGGGCCGCCTGGCCAAGCAGGCCGCCGGCGCCGTCACCATCTACCTCGGCGACACGATGGTGCTCAGCGCCACCACCGCCAGCAAGCGTCCCA
>JAODNQ010000161.1 GCA_025464695.1 Frankiales bacterium
CCTGGGCGCGGCCTCCGCCTCGGCCCTGCCGCCGCAGCAGTTCGCAGCCGGCGCGGCGGTCGACGCGACCGCTCGGCAGCTCGGTGCCGTCCTCGGGGTCGCCGTCCTGGTCGCGGTCCTCGGCGAGCCCGCACCGGCCGAGGCGGTGGCCGCCTTCCACCGGGCGTGGACGGTCGTGGCCGGTGCCGCGGCGGGTTGCGCCGTCGTCTGCCTGGGACTGAGCCGCTCCGTCCCGGACGGGTCAGGCTGAGGGTCGGTCGAGGGCGGCGCGCACCCGCGCGAGGTCGTCCGGGGTGTCGACGTCGTCGCCCGCCGAGGAGCGGACCCGCACCGGCTCCAGCCCCCGCAGCAGCGCCCGCAGGGGGGCGCCCGCGAGGTCGCCGGACGCGCGCTCGCGCAGCCGCTGCGTCGACCAGCAGCTGGCGAGCACCTGGTCGCGCCCCTCGGCGTCGACGAGCAGCGCCCCGTCGGAGCCCTCCGCGGCCGCGACCAGGAGCGCGACCGTCGCGGCGTCGAGGAAGGGCAGGTCGGCGGCGAGCACCAGCACCGTGGGAGCACCGACGTGCAGCAGGCCGGCCGCGAGCGCCGCTGCCGGGCCGCCTCCCGGCGGCTCCTCCCGGGCCCACACCACCTCGCGCGCCACCGGCCGCACCGGCCCCACGACGACGACCGTCCCGGCGCCGACGACCGCCGCGAGGACGGCGTCGAGCAGGGTCCGGCCGCCGACCACGAGCCCCGGCTTGTCGACCCCGCCGAGCCGGCGCGCGGAGCCTCCCGCCAGGACGACGGCGTCGTAGCCGCTCACAGCAGGAGGTCGGCCAGGGGCCGGCGCTCGCGGGGCGCGCTCTCCCGCGCCGCCAGCCGCTCGTCCAGCGGCGGGCCCCCGAGCCCCCCGACGGCGACGACCACCACCGGCCGCCGGCCGTCGGTCAGCCCCAGGGCGGCCCGCACGCCGTCGGCGTCGAACCCGGCCATCTGGTGCGTGTGCAGCCCCTCCGCGACGGCCTGGAGCGACAGGTGCGCCACGGCCTGGCCGGCGTCGTGCAGCGCCGTCCGGTACGGCTTGCCGGCCTCGTCGGCGTCCAGCGCGACGACCACGACCAGGGCCGCGGCCCGACCCGCCCAGGTGCGGTTGCCCGGGTTCAGGGCCGCCATCAGCGCGTCGTGGCGCGGCTCGCCCCGCAGCGCCACGGCGTACCGGGTGGTCTGCGAGTTGCCCGACGACGGCGACCAGCGGGCGGCCTCGAGCAGGGGCAGGAGGTCGTCGCGCGCCAGGACCTGGTCGGGGTCGAAGCCGCGCGGGCTCCACCGGGCGGACAGGAGCGGGTGCAGCGTCACGAGCCGCGCTTGACCCACTCGTCGTAGCTCGGGGCCTCGGCGCCGACCGTCGTCTCGTCGCCGTGACCGGTGAGCACCCGGGTCTCCGGCGGCAGCGCGAACAGCCGGGTCCGGATCGAGTCGAGGATGGTGCCGTAGTCGCTGTAGGACCGGCCGGTGGCACCGGGGCCGCCGGAGAACAGGGTGTCGCCGGAGAAGACGACACCGAGGTCGGGCACCGAGAAGCAGACGGCGCCCGGCGCGTGGCCCGGGGTGTGGAGCACGTGGACGTCGGTGCCCGCGACCTGCAGCCGCATGCCGTCGCGCAGCCAGCCGTCCGGCTCGTGCTGGGAGTGCACGAGGTCCCACAGCACGCGGTCGTCCTCGTGCAGCAGCACGTCGGTGCTCAGCATCTCGGCGAGCTCGGGGGCGCAGCGCACGTGGTCGTCGTGGGCGTGGGTGCACGCGATGGCGACGACGGTCCGGTCCCCCACCGCGGCGGCGATGGCCTCGGCGTCGTGCGGGGCGTCCAGGACGAGGACCTCCTCGTCGTCGCCGAGCAGCCAGACGTTGTTGTCGACGTCGAAGGTCTGGCCGTCGAGGCTGAACGTGCCGGACGTGACGAGGTGCTCGATGCGGGCGGCCACTAGAGCACCACCACGGAGCGCAGGACCTCGCCGCGCTCCATCTTGTGGAACGCCTCCTCGACGTCCTCCAGCCCGATCCGCTCGGAGACGAAGCCCTCGAGGTCGAACTTCCCCTGCAGGTACAGGTCGATGAGCAGCGGGAAGTCGCGGCTGGGCAGGCAGTCGCCGTACCAGGAGCTCTTCAGCGCGCCGCCGTGGCCGAAGTACTCGATGAGCGGTAGGTCGAGCCGGGCGGTCGGCGACGGCACGCCGACCAGGACGACGGTGCCGGCGAGGTCGCGGGCGTAGAACGCCTGCTTGTACGTCTCCGGGCGGCCGACGGCGTCGATCACCACATCGGCACCGAACCCACCGGTCAGGGCCTGAATCGCCTCGACCGGATCGACGTTCGATGAGTTGACGGTGTGCGTAGCGCCGAACTTCAGCGCCCATTCGAGCTTGCGATCATCGACGTCGACGGCGATGACCGTCGTCGCTCCGGACACGACCGCACCGGCGATTGCTGCGTTACCGACACCACCACACCCGATGACGGCCACCGAGTCACCGCGCTTCACCGCACCGGTGTTCGCCGCGGCACCGAAGCCGGCCATCACGCCACAGCCGAGCAGTCCGGCGGCTTCGGGGGGTGTGGTCGCGTCGACCTTCGTGCACTGCCCTGCCGCCACGAGGGTCTTCTCGGCG
>JAODNQ010000240.1 GCA_025464695.1 Frankiales bacterium
TCCTCGCCACCCGCCGCCGGGTGCGGGCCGCCGGGCGGGCCCGGTGACCGCCTCGCCCCGGGTCCACCCGTCCCACGGCCCGGCCGCGCCCGCCGGGGGGAGGCGGCGGTGAGCCTGCTGCACCCCGAGCGCCTGCTGCTGCTGGTGCTCGTCGCCGGGCTGCTGGCCGCCTACGTCTGGCGGCTGCGCCGGCGCCCGACCTACGCCGTCCGCTTCTCCGAGCTCGACCTGCTCGCCTCGGTGGCCCCCCGGGTGTCGACCTGGACCCGGCACCTGCCGACCGCCCTGCTCCTGCTCGCCCTGACCGCGCTGACGGTCGGCTTCGCGACGCCGCAGGCCGACCGCGAGGTGCCGCGCGAGCGGGCGACCGTCGTCGTGGCGCTGGACGTGTCGCTGTCGATGATGGCGACCGACGTCGACCCCGACCGGATCACCGAGGCCAAGCAGGCGGCCATCGCCTTCGTCGACGGGCTGCCCGACCGGTTCAACGTCGGGCTGGTGGCCTTCAGCGGCAGCGCCGGCGTCGTCGTGCCGCCCACGCTGGACCACGCGAGCGTCCGGCGGGCCGTCGACGGCCTCGAGCTCGGCCCGGGCACCGCCATCGGCGAGGCCGTCGTCGCCTCCCTCGAGGCCCTGCGCACGCTGCCCGGCGAGCCCGGGCTGCCGCCGCCGCCCGCCCGCGTCGTGCTGCTGTCCGACGGAGCGAACACGCAGGGCCGGCCCGTGGCGGCCGCCGTGGAGCTGGCCGAGGAGGCCGAGGTCCCGGTCAGCACGATCGCGTACGGGACGCAGGACGGCGTCGTCGAGGTCCAGGGCGAGCGCATCCCCGTCCCCGTCGACGGCCCCGCGCTCGCCCGGCTCGCCGACGCGACCGGCGGTCAGGCCTACGAGGCCGAGAGCGGCGACGAGCTCGAGCGGGTCTACGAGGACATCGGCAGCTCGGTCGGGACCACGATCGAGAAGACGGAGGTCACCGACCTGCTGACCGGGCTCGGGCTCCTGCTCGGCCTGGCGGCCGCGGCGACCGCGCTGTTCTGGTCACCCCGCCTGCCGTAGCCGCGCCTCCGGGTGGGCACTGACCCCCTGTGTCCCTCTCCGACGTCGTCTTCGCGGTCGTGGGCCTCGGGGCCCTGCTCGCCGCGCTCCTGCCCCGCGTCGTGGGGGGCCGCCGACCGGTCTCCCTGCCGCTGGTGTTCCTGGCCCTCGGCATCGGGCTCGGCCTGCTGCCCGGTCTGCCCACGCTCGACCCGATCCAGGAGTCGACGTTCGTCGAGCACCTGACCGAGATCACGGTGATCGTCGCGCTCATGGGCGCCGGCCTCGGGCTGGACCGGCCGCCGAGCTGGCGCGGCTGGGCCAACACCCGGCGGCTGCTGGTCGTCGGCATGCCGCTGACGATCGGCGCGGTGGCCCTGCTCGGCGGCGGCCTGCTCGGCCTCGCCGCCCCGGCCGCCCTGCTGCTCGGCGCCGCGCTCGCGCCGACCGACCCGGTGCTGGCCGGGGAGGTGCAGGTCGGGGAGCCCGCGACCGACGAGGTCGAGGGCGAGGAGCTCGACCGGGCCGAGGACGAGGTCCGCTTCGCGCTGACCAGCGAGGCCGGCCTCAACGACGCGCTGGCCTTCCCCTTCGTCTACGTCGCGATCCTCATGGCGGAGGAGGGGGTGGCGCCGTCGGGGTGGTTGCGGGAGTGGCTGCTCGTCGACGTCGCCTACAAGCTCGTCGTCGGGGTGCTGCTCGGCTGGGCGGTCGGCAAGGCGCTCGGGCGGCTCACCTTCTCCAGCCGGCGCGCGACGCTGCGGCTGTCCGAGCACAGCGAGGGGTTCGTCGCGCTGGCCGCCACCTTCCTCGCCTACGGCGTCACCGAGGTCGCTCAGGGCTACGGCTTCCTCGCTGTGTTCGTCGCCGCCGTCACCATCCGCAGCTCCGAGCGGTTCCACGGCTACCACGTCGTGCTGCACGACTTCGTCGAGCAGGTCGAGCGGCTGCTCACCGTCCTGGTCCTGCTGCTGCTCGGCATCGCCATGACCGACGGGCTGCTCGCCGGCGTCGGCGCGCGCGAGGTGCTCGTCGCCGCCCTCGTGCTCCTCGTCGTCCGGCCCCTGGCGGCCGGGCTCGCGCTGGTCCGCTCCTGCGGCACGCGCCGCGAGCGCGCCACGATGGCGTTCTTCGGCGTCCGCGGCATCGGCTCGATCTACTACGTCGCCTACGCGCTCGGCACCGTGCAGATGGCCGGCGGCAACACCGTCTGGTCGGTCGTGGCGCTCGTCATCGGCGCCAGCGTGGTGGTGCACGGCAGCCTGGCCGGGCCGGTCATGCACCGGCTCGACCGGCGCAAGGAGCGGGAGTCGCGCGCGGCTCCCGCCCCCGCCGTCACGCGCTGACGGCGTCCCGCACCGGCGAGCCCGCCGGGACGACCCGGTCGGCCAGGGCGACCAGCCGCCGGCTGACCTCCTCGCGCCGCTCGACCTGCACCATGTGGCCGACGCCGGGGTAGACGACCAGCTCGCCCTGGGGGAGCGCGTCGGCGATGGCCCGGCTGTGCGGGAGCGGGCACAGGACGTCCCGGTCGCCGGCGAGCACGACCGCGGGGACCTGCGCCAGCGCGGCGAGGGCCTCCGCCCGCTCGTGCGTGGAGAAGGTCGGCAGGAACGCCGCCATGGTCTCGGACGTGCACTGCGCCTGGACGGCGAGCACCTCGCGGACGTGCTCGGGGTCCGCGCCCCGCGGGAACACCAGGCGCCGCTCGAACGCCGTCGACGGGCGCGTCTTACCGGCCGCCTCGTCGCGCACGGCCTTCTCGTAGACCTTGGGGAGGAGCCTCTTGACGACCTTCGCGACCGGCGCCGGCAGCCCGTAGGTGACGGCGTCGAGCCCGCCGGACGACGTGCCGACGAAGGCGGCCCCCACGACCCGGTCGCCGAACAGCTCGGGCCGCTCCTCGGCCAGGGCCATCATCGTCATCCCGCCCATGGAGTGCCCGGCCAGCAGGACCGGCCCGGTCGGGGCGACCTCCTCGAGGACCTGCGCGAGGTCGCGGCCGAGCTGCTCGAGGTGGGCGTGCTCGCGCCCGGTCGCCGCCGAGCTGCCGTGCCCGCGGTGGTCGTAGACGACGACCCGGAGGTCGGGGCGGGCCTGCACGAGGTCGCGCACCTGCCCGGCCCACAGCCGGCTGCTCTGCACGTAGCCGTGCGCCAGGACGACCGTGGCGCGGGCGTCCTCCGGCCCGTGGACCTCGACCGACAGGTCGACGCCGTCGGGGGTGGTGACCGTCCGGAGCCGGCCCTGCAGCGGCGGGGCGACCGGCGTCGCCGGCGGCTCGGGGGCGGAGGAGCGCCGGCGGGCGACGGCGACGGCTGCTCCGGCCGCGACGGCGAGGACGACGGCGCGCTTCATGCAGAGGCTCCCGGGTGGCTGCGCAGCTCGTAGGACGCGGCGTCGAAGCGCCGCATGAGCCGGTCGAAGGTGTAGGTGTGGGTCGGCCAGAGGGTGAAGTTCTTGCCGTTCGCGTCGCGGTACCAGGCGCGGCAGCCGCCGTTGTTCCAGACCGTCGTCTCGAGCTGCTGCGCGAGCGCCCGGTTGTAGGTGTCCTGCGCGGCCTTGCGGACCTCGAGCGCACCCGGTCGGGGCAGCAGCCGCAGCGCGGCGGCGACGTACCGGATCTGCGACTCGATCATCAGGACCACGCTGCTGTGGCCGAGAGCGGTGTTGGGGCCGAGGAGCAGGAACAGGTTCGGGAAGCCCGCGACCGTGGTGCCGCGGTGCGCCTCCGCGCCCTCCTTGGCCCAGGTGTCGGCCAGCGTGACGCCCTCCCGGCCGGTGAGGGCGTGCGCGACCGGGATGTCCATGACCTGGAACCCGGTGCCGAACACGACGACGTCGACCTCGTGCAGCCGCCCGTCGCCGTCGACGACGCCGGTGGCGGTCACCTCCGCGACGGCGGTCGTGACGACCTCGACGTTCGGGCTGGCCAGGGCCGGCAGGTAGTCGTTGGACAGCAGCACGCGCTTGCAGCCGAGCGCGTAGTCGGGGGTCAGCGCGGCGCGCAGCTCCGGGTCCGGGACCTGCTGCTCGAGCTGCTTGAGCGCCTCGCGCTCGGCCAGGCCGCGCAGCCGGCCGCCCTTGGTGAACCCGAGCAGCTGCAGCTCGCGGGACGCGTAGACGAGCCCCCGCCGCAGCGTCTGCAGCGCGGGCAGGCGGGCCATGAGCGACCGCTCGCCGTCCGTCAGCGGGCGGTCCTGCCGGGGCAGCACCCACGGCGGCGTCCGCTGGAAGACCACGACGGACGCGGCCGCCTTCTGCAGCTCCGGGACGAACTGGATGGCCGAGGCGCCCGTGCCGACGACGGCGATCCGCTTGCCGGTCAGGTCGACGTCGTGCCGCCAGCGCGCGGAGTGGAACGTCGGGCCGGCGAACGCGCTCGTGCCGTCGGCCGAGACGCCGGGGACGTCCGGGTAGCGGGGCTCGACGAGGCCGCCGCAGCCGCTGACCAGGACGTCCGCGGTCAGCGGGCCAGCGCTGGTCTGCAGCCGCCAGACCATCGCGTCGTCGTCCCAGGTGCCGCTGTCGAGGCTGGTGCCGAGGCGCAGGTGCGGCCGCAGGCCCTGCTCGGTGGCGACCCGCTCGAGGTAGGCGCGGATCTCCGGCTGCCGGCTGAAGACGTGCTTCCAGTCCGACGTCGCGAAGGAGAACGAGTACAGGGAGCTCGGGACGTCGCAGGCGCAGCCCGGGTAGGTGTTGTCGCGCCAGGTGCCGCCGACGGCATCGGCCCGCTCGAGGACGACGAAGTCCTCGATGCCCTCCTGCTTCAGCTTCACGGCCATCCCGAGGCCGGAGAAGCCGGTGCCGACGACGCACACGCGGACGTGCTGGGAGGTCAGGTCCACGGCTGCACCACCAGACGGATCGGGTTGCCCTGCTTGGTCGTCAGCTGCTCGACGCCGGCCGCGACCTCCTCCAGCGGCATCAGCCCGCTGACGCTGCCGCTGATGTCGAGGCGGCCGCTGCTGACCAGCCCGACGAGGTCGTCCAGGTGCTTGCGCTTGTAGCCGAGGTGACCGAGCAGCGACTGCCCCTGGATGCCGAAGAACACACCCATGCCCAGCTCGATCGGGTCGAGCGACAGCCCCACCATGACCACCCGGCCGAACCGGGCCAGGCACTCGGCGCCCTGCTTGAGGACGGCGTTCGCGCCGACGAGGTCGACCGCGACGTCGACCCCGCGGCCGCCGGTCAGCCGCCGGACCTCCGCGACGACGTCGTCCGCCGTCGGGTCGAGGGCGGCGTCGGCGCCGAGCCGCAGCGCGCGCTCGCGGGCGGCGGGGGAGGGGTCGATCGCGATGATCGGGGAGGCGCCGACCAGGCGGGCGGTCTGCACGGCGTGGACGCCGAGGCCGCCGATGCCCCACAGCGCGATGCTCTCGCCGGGCTTGAGCTGCGCCCGGTCGGTCAGCGCGGCGTAGGGGGTGGCGACGGCGTCGGCGAGGACGCAGGCCCGCTCGAGCGGGAGGTCGTCGGGGACGGAGGCCATGCCGCCGAAGCTGGTGAGGACGTACTGCGCCCAGGCGCCGTCGTAGTTGAAGCCCATGATCTCGAAGGCCTCGCACTCCTCGAAGCGCCCGCGGTGGCACATCGCGCAGCGCCCGCACTGGCGGCCGCCCGCCATGACCACGCGGTCGCCGACCTGCCAGCCCTCCACGCCCTCGCCCAGCACCGCGATGGTGCCGGCGGCCTCGTGGCCGGGGGTGACGACGGGCAGCGGCCCGGGGAGCGTCCCCTCGATCAGGTGGACGTCGGACAGGCAGATGCCGCAGGCCTCCACCTTCACGAGCACCTCGCCGGGGCCGGGCTGCGGGACGGGGACGTCCTGCACGAGCAGGGTCTGAGCGGCGGCGTCGAAGCGCGCCGCCCGCATGGTCGTGGGAGTGCTCATGCCTCTTCTCTCAGGCTGGCCCGCAGGGCCTTCCGGTCGGTCTTGAACACACTGGTCAGCGGGACGGCGTCGACGATCCGGACCTCCCGCGGGTACTTGGCGGCGCTGATGTGCTCCCGGCTGAACGCGATCAGCTCGTCCGGGGTGGCGGTGGCGCCGGGCGCGAGCTGCACGAATGCGACGACCTCCTCGCCGACCCGCGGGTCGGGCCGCCCGACGACGGCGGCAGCCGCGACCGCCGGGTGCGCGAGCAGGACGTCCTCGACGTCGCGGGGGTAGACGTTGAAGCCGTTGCGGATGACGAGGTCCTTGAGCCGGTCGACGACGTAGAGGTAGCCGTCGTCGTCGAGGTGGCCGACGTCGCCGGTGTGCAGCCAGCCGTCCCGCAGCGTCTCGGCCGTCGCCTCCGGCGCCTTCCAGTAGCCCTGCATGAGGACCGGCCCGCGCACGCAGACCTCGCCGTCCTGCCCTGCCGGCAGCACCTCGCCCTGCGGTCCCTCGATCCGCACGGTGACGCCCTGGACCGGCTTGCCGACGCTGCCGAGCCGGCGCTCCTCGGGCGGCTGGGCGCTGATCAGGGCGCTCGACTCGGTGCAGCCGTAGCCCTCCCGGACCTCCAGCCCGGGCACCCGACGCTCGAGCTCGTGGGCCAGCTCCAGCGCCAGCGGAGCCCCGCCGCTGCTCACGCGCTCGAGGCTGGACAGGTCGTGGTCCTCGAGCGGCTGCGCCAGGAGCATCGCGATCATCGACGGGATGAGGGCGGCCTGCTGCACGCGCTCCTGCTCCACGAGCGTGAGGAAGGAGGCGGGGTCGAACCAGCGCATGAGCACCGAGGAGCCGCGCTCGACCGCGTGCAGGCTCGTCACGGACACCATCAGCCCGTACACGTGCGCCAGCGGCAGCGGCAGCAGGCCCCGGGTGCGGCCCTCCTTGTAGCCGGCCGCGTGGCCGGCGGCCCCGGCGGCGTCCAGGCCGGCGTGGGTCAGGACCACGCCCTTGCTGCGCCCCGTGGTGCCGCCCGTGTAGAGCAGCGCGGCGGCGTCGTCGGGGGAGCGGTCGGCCAGCGGCAGGTCGTCGCCGGACTCCAGCTCCGCGAAGCTCGTGGTCCCGGCGTCCCCGCCGACGACGACGACCGGCAGCCCGGGCGCGGCCGCCTGCACCTTCGCCAGCCACTCGGGCGTGGTGACGACGGCCTTCGCGCCGGAGTCCTGCACGACGTGGCGCAGCTCGTCCTCGGTCAGCAGGAACAGCACCGGGGTCGGCACCGCGCCGGCGCGCCACAGGGCGTTGTAGGCGATGCCGACCTCGGGGCAGTTGGTCATGCAGACGACGACGCGGTCACCGGGACCGATGCCGAGACCGGCGAAGCCCGAGGCGGCGCGGCGCGCCCGCGCCGCCAGCTCCGACGACGTGTGCCACGTGCCCTCGAACAGCAGGGCCGGGCCGTCGCCGAGCCGCTCCAGCGCCTGCTCGGCCCGGCGTCCCAGGGTGGTGGGGGTGGTCGTCGTGGTGGTCATCGTCCTCCTCCGAGCAGTGCGGTGACGCCGGTGACGACGACGGCTGCCGCGGCCTCCGGGTCCAGCCCCCGGTCGACCCGCAGGGCGTCCCAGGCGGCGGCGCTGCAGACGCAGTACAGGCCGTCGAGCAGCGCGGCGGCCTCGTCGTCGTCGAGCCGGTCGAACTCGGTCGCGAAGACGGCGCGGAGCTCCTTGTCGCCGACCTTGACGTACCAGGACCAGTTGCGGCGCAGCTGGGCCGAGCCCGGCAGTCGGAGCCGGGTGGCGCGCATGACGGGCAGCAGCGCCTCGAGCACCCGGGCGCGCGAGGCGCAGAAGCGGGGGAGGCGCTCGGCGAGCGGCAGGGCGGGGTCGGGCACGTCGGCGAGGGCCGAGATCTTCTCCAGCTCGCGCCGCCCCGCCTCGAGCCAGAGGGCCTCCATGTCGGAGAAGTGGCCGTAGACGGTGCGCAGCGCCACGCCCGCCCGGGCGGCGACCCGCTGCGCGGTCGGCGCGAGGTCGCCCTCCTCCTGGAGCGCGAGCAGCGCGTCGACGACGGCGTCGCGGGTGCGCAGGGCGCGGCGGGTGCGGCCGTCGACGGGGGCGTCGTCGGTCGGGTCGCCCGGCTGCCCGGCCCGTGCGTGGACCTGCCCGCCGGGCGGCTCGTGCTCGGCGACCTGAGGGTCGACCGTCTGCTCCACGTGGGTCTCCTGGTGTGCGGTGCGTCTCGGTGCGACTCTCGCCCACGACCGGCCCGGACGCCAGTATCTCTGCACTGATCGTGCAGCAAGTCGCGCGGGGGGCCTACCGTCGCAGTCCCGACCCCCGAGCTCCCGAGGTGCCCGTGCCGCTCGACCCCGCCGTCCAGGGGATGCTGTCCCTGCTCGCCTCCCTGGACCGCCCCTCGCTCAGCGCCGGCTCCCCGGAGCAGGCCCGCGCAGGGTTCCGCACCCTGACCGTCGACCTCCGCGACCCCGCCGCGGTGCCCGCCGTCGGCGCGGTCGAGGACCGCGTGCTCGACCTCACCGCCGGTCCGCTGGGGGCCCGCCTCTACCGGCCGGAGACCCCGGGGCCGCACCCGACGGTGGTGTTCTTCCACGGCGGCGGGTTCGTCATCGGCGACCTCGACACCCACGACGTCCAGTGCCGCTGGCTGTGCCGGGAGGCCGACGTCGTCGTGCTGTCGGTCGACTACCGGACGGCCCCCGAGGCGCCGTTCCCGGCCGCCGTCGACGACTGCCTCGGCGCGACGCTCTGGGCGTTCGAGCACGAGGCCGAGCTGGGCGGCGACGGCCGGGTGGCGGTCGGTGGCGACAGCGCCGGCGGCAACCTGGCTACGGTGGTCTGCCAGCAGCTCGTGGCCGCCGGCGGTCCCGTCCCCGTGGCGCAGCTGCTGCTGTACCCCGCCACCGACTTCGTCGAGGACGAGGGCCAGACGCACGCCTACCGCGTCGCGAACGCCGAGGGCTACTTCCTCACGGCCGACGACATGGCCTGGTTCGGCGAGCACTACGCCGGCCCGGCCGACCGCACCGACCCTCGCCTGTCCCCGCTGCGCGGGAGCGTCGCCGGCCTGCCGCCCGCCGTCCTGGTCACGGCGGAGTTCGACCCGCTGCGCGACGAGGGCGAGGCCTACCGGCGTGCGCTGGAGGCCGCGGGCGTGCCGGTGGTCGGCCGCTGCTACGACGGGCTGATCCACGGCTTCTTCGACCTCGCCGCGCTCTCGCCGGCCGCGGAGCAGGCCGTCCGGGAGACCTGCGCCGACCTGAAGGGGCTGCTGGCGCGCGGCTGAGCCGCACCTGACGCGTCCTGTCGGAGGCGGGTGCCACGGTGGCCGGCATGGACCTCCTGCCGCTCGTCGCCGCCCTCGCCGTCGGGCTCCTCGTCGGGGTCGCCTGCGGCCTGGCCGTCGGGGCGGCCCGCTCCGCC
>JAODNQ010000255.1 GCA_025464695.1 Frankiales bacterium
CAGCCGTGGCCCTGCCGCGCAGCGCTCCGCCGCGGCCAGCGCCGCCGCCGAGGCGTCCACCGCGGTCGAGCGGGCGGCCTCGCAGCTGTCCGCGCCCGCCACCCGGGCGACCGAGATCTACCGCACGACCCGGGTCTTCCCGGGCCTCGCGGTCCACACCGACGCCAGCCGGCTGCGCGCCCTCGCGGCGCTGCCCGGCGTCGTCGGAGTCCTCCCGCTGACCCCCAAGCAGCGCGACAACACCCGCTCGGACCAGCTGACCCGCGCCGTGCAGGCCTGGCGCGACGCCGGCAACACCGGCGTGGGCGTGACGGTCGGTGTCGTCGACACCGGCATCGACTACGACCACGTGGACTTCGGCGGGGCGGGACGCGCCGCCTTCCAGGCGAACAACAGCGCGGTCGTGGAGCCCGGCACCTTCCCGACGCGCAAGGTGGTGGCCGGTCGCGACTTCGCCGGCGACGCCTACAACGCCACCACCGTGCCCACCCCGGCGCCCGACGACGACCCGCTGGACTGCGCGTCCTCGCGCGGCGGTGGCCACGGCACGCACGTGGCCGGGACGGTCGCCGGCTTCGGCGTCACCAGCGCCGGAACCACGTACACCGGCAGCTACCAGACGGCCACCGACGCCGAGCTGGCCAGCCTCAAGGTCGGCCCGGGTGCGGCCCCCGAGGCCAAGCTCGCGGCGCTGCGGGTCTTCGGCTGCGGCGGCTCGACCTCGCTCGTGACGCAGGCGCTCGACCACGTCGCCGCGCTCAACACCGACGACGTCGCCAGCAACGACATCGACATCGTCAACATGTCGCTGGGCTCCGGCTTCGGCGGCCGCGGCGAGGACCCGGACGCCCTGGCCGTCGACGAGCTGACGCGCCTCGGCGTGCTGTCGGTCATCTCGGCCGGCAACGCGGGCGACGTCTTCTTCACCGCCGGCTCGCCGGGCACGGCCCGCACCGCGCTCACTGTCGCCGCCAGCGACGACGGCGTGGACATCGTCGACGGCGTCCGCATCGAGACCGGCACCCCCAGCGCGACCGAGACGGCCACGACCTACCCGGCCACCAACTCGATCGCCTACCCCTACGACACCAAGCGGGCGGACAACCGCGGCGAGCTGGTCCGGCTCACCACGCCGACCAACCTCGACGGCTGCGCGGCCTTCAGCGCGACCGACCGCGCCCGGGTGGCCGGCAAGTACGCCTTCCTGGAGTGGGACGACGACAGCACCACCCGCCGGTGCGGCTCCGCGGGTCGCGGTGCCAACGCCCGCAACGCCGGTGCGCTCGGCGCGGTCTACGGCAGCAACCGGCCTCGCTTCTCCGCCGGCATCACCGGCGACACCGTCATCCCCATCACGCTGATGGACAAGAACGGGGCCGACGCCACCCGTGCCGCGCTCGCGGCCGGCAAGACCGTGTACGCGACCTTCGGCTACGCGTTCCGGGCCGGCTCCGCCCAGGGCGCCCGCATCGACGCCCTCGAGGCCACCGACACGATCGCCGACTTCACCTCCCGCGGCGGCACGACCGCCGACGGCTACCTCAAGCCCGACGTCGCGGCGCCCGGCCTGCACACCTTCTCCGCGAACTCCGGCACCGGCGACGACGGGCTGGACGAGAGCGGGACCTCCATGGCCGCGCCCCACACGGCCGGCACCGCTGCGCTCGTGCGCTCGGAGCACCCGACGTGGAGCCCGGAGGAGGTCAAGGCCGACCTGGTCAACACCGCCTCGGGCGTCCTCAGCGACGGCGGGCAGGGACGCGGGGCGGAGTACTCCGTGACCCGCGTCGGCGCGGGCCGCATCGACGGTCGCGACGCCGTGGCCAACACGGTGCTGGCCTCCGTGGTCGGCGACGGCGGCTCGGTCGGGCTCGGGTTCGGCCCGGTCGAGGCGACCGGTCCGCTCACCCGCACCAAGAGCGTCCTCCTGCGCAACTACGGCCGCACCGCACGCACCTACGCGCCGTCGTACGACGTCGCCTCGGACGTGCCCGGCGTGACCTTCGAGCTGCCGGACAGCGTCAGCGTCCCGGCCGCCTCCGGCGCGACCCCCGGTACCGCCACCTTCGACGTCGTCCTGCGCATCAGCGACGTCGCCGCGCTGCGCCGGACCCCCGACGCGACGGTCGACCTGGTGCAGGCCGGTCTGCCGCGCCAGTTCCTGGCCGAGGAGAACGGGCGCATCCTGCTCACCCCGGCAGGCGGCGGGCAGGTCCTGCGCCTGCACGCCGCGGTCGCTCCTCGCCCCGCCTCCACCGTCCGCGGCAGCGACGCGGTCGTCCCGCCGAGCGGTGTGGCCCGCAGCACGGGCAGCCTCCAGCTGACCGGCACCGGCCTCGACAACGGGACCCCGGGCGCGGTCGACGCCGTCCAGAGCCTGGTCGGTGGCTTCCAGCTCCAGACGTCGAGCCCGCGGCTCCCCGCGTGCACCGGCGCCGAGATCGACGGCTGCATCTCTCGGGAGTCCCAGCGGGCTGCCGACCTGCAGTACGTCGGCGCCACCTCGACCCTCCCGCTCGGCACCGCCACCCCGACCGTCGGGATCGCCCTGTCGACCTACGGCCGCTGGGGCACCCCGGTGTACGACTTCACCGAGGGCGGCGAGTTCCTGTTCGTCGTCTACTTCGACACCAACGGCGACGGCGTGGACGACCGGGAGACCGACGTCACCCGCTACACGACCGGCACCGACGTCCTGGTCGCCGAGACCTACGACCTCGTGACCGGCCGGTTCCTCGAGGACCAGCCGCTGAACAGCACCTACGGCCTGGACACCGCCGCGCTGTCCAGCAACGCGATGGTCGTGCCCGTCAGCCTCAAGGCGCTGGGCCTGCCCGCCGGCTCCACGAAGCTCAGCTACCACGTCGAGACCTACAGCGCGGGTGACTCCTCGGCGGCCCTCGAGTCGACGACGCCGGTCACCTTCGACGTCGCCCACCCGCGGACCCTGGTCGTGCCGCAGCTCGAGGGCACGCTCCTCAGCCGCGACACCCCCGGCGCGCTCGAGGTCCGGACGGACACCACCGACACCACCAGCCCGGACCTCGGCGTCCTGCTCCTGCACCTGCACGCCACGGAGGCCGAGCGCGCCCAGGTCGTCCAGGTGACCGCGGCCGCCCCGGCCGGCCCCGCGGCCTCGGCCTCGCCGTCGCCCTCCGCGTCGGCGTCGGCCTCGCCGTCCCCGTCGGCCTCGGAGACCACGGTCCCGGCTCCCGGTGACCCGGGTCTGCCGCCTCCGCCCGCCCCGCTCCCGCCGGCGCCGTCCGTCTCGCCCTCGGCCTCGCCCAGCGCGTCGCCGAGCAGCAGCCCGTCGGCGTCCTCGAGCGCCAGCCCGGTGGTCACGCCCACCACCGCGGCCCCGTCGCCGAGCACGGTCAGCCCGACGACCGCTCCGCAGCGCCCCGTGCTCAGCCTCTCGCCGAGCACGATCACGGCCGGTCAGCGGTCCACGCTGACCGTCACGGGCGTGCCCGGGAGCACGGTCCAGGTCTACGGCTACACCCGGCCGTCGACCACGTACCGGCTGCTGCGCACGCTCACGCTGGACGCGTCCGGACGGGCCAGCAGCCAGCTGGTGCCGCTCGGCAGCACCCGGCTCTACGCCCTCCAGCAGGGCAGCACCGCCACCACGGCCCCCTCGGTCGTGCTGACCGTGCGGGCTGCGGTCAGCGAGCGGGCCGTGCGCACGAGCCGGCTCACGTACACCCTCACCGGGCGCGTGTACCCGGCCAGGGCCGCGCAGCTGGTGTCGGTCTTCCGGCAGACCGCCTCCGGCGGCCTCGTGCTGACCGCCCAGGCGCGCACCCACGCTGACGGCGTGTGGTCCGTGTCGCGGCGCTTCACCACCCGCGGCACGGTCGACCTGCTCGCGCGGAGCGCCCGCACGAACGACGTCGACCCCGGGACCAGCCCCGTGGTCCGCGTGACCCTGCGGTAGTCCTCCGCGCGGCACGACGAAGGGCGGTCCTCCTCGCGGGGGGCCGCCCTTCGGCGCGTGTCCGGGCACCGGCGCACGGGGAGGGCACCGGCATGACTCGCAGGGGGAAGCCCGACGTCGAGGTCCGGCTCACGCGGGTGCTGGGCACCTGGGCGGCCGGGTCGGTCGTGGCCGGAGCGGTGCTGGCGCGCCGGTCGCCGGGGTTCGCGCGGCAGACGGCGCTGTGGGGGCTGGTCGACGGGGCCATCGCGGCCGTGGGCGCTCGCAACCGGGCGCGCAGGGGCCCGACCGACCCCGGGCGGCTGCGCACCGTGCTCCTCGTCAACGCCGGCCTGGACGTCGGGTACCTGGCGGCCGGGGCGTGGCTCGTCCGCGACGGCCGCTGGCGCGGCGACGGGCAGGCGGTGCTCGTGCAGGGCGCCTTCCTGCTGGGGCTGGACAGCGTCGCGGCGCGCGCGCTGTCCCCCGGCAGGATCGGCTAACCGAGCGTCTGCACCACGCTGCCGCCGCCCGGCTGCCAGGCCACGGTCGCCAGCGCGCCGTCGACCAGCGACAGCTGCGGCGGCACGTGGCCGAGGTCGACGTCGAGGAGCACCGGGACGGGCAACGTGCCGAGCGCCGACCGGACGGCGTCGAGCTGGGTGAAACCGCCGCTGGCGGGGGCCGACGTCCGGCCCAGCAGGACGCAGGTGGCGGCGTCGAACCACCCGGCCAGCCGCAGCCCGTGGAGCATGCGGCAGACGTCCAGCGCGGCGCTCTCGGCCACCTCCAGGTGCACGACAAGGCCCTCGGGGGCGTGCCGGCGGGCGAAGCCGGGGACATCGCCGAACCGCGACCCGCTCAGGTGCGACACCGTCTCGACGCAGCCGCCGAGCAGCCGCCCGGTGGCGCGGAACGGCTCGGCCGAGTCCAGCCGGGTCCACGCCGTGGGGGTGTCGAGCGCCCAGGAGCGGCCCTCGGGCTCGGCGGCGTAGTCGACCCACCTGCCCTGGTGCTGCACGGAGGGCGTCTGCACGAGGGCGGTGCCTGGGAGGGCGGTCGCGAGGTCGAGCCAGTGCAGCAGCCCGGGCGGGGCGGCGTACAGCGACTCCATCAGGCAGGCGGCGTGCAGCGCGGCGGTGCCCGTGGTGAGCGTCAGGGCCAGCAGCAGCGTGGAGGTGTCGGAGTAGCCGACGAACCAGGTCGGCTCCGCAGCCGCGAGGGCCTCGACGTCGAGCAGCGGCAGGACCTCGACCGCGAGCTCGCCGCCCCACGGCGGGACCACGGCACGGACCTCCGGGTCGAGCAGCATCGCCGTCAGCTCCGCGGCGCGGTCGGCGGCAGGGGCGCTGACGACGCCGTCGCCGGAGCCCAGGTGCTCGCCGAGCCGGACCCGGAAGCCCCGGGCGCGGAGGTCGGCCACGCAGGCGTCCAGGCGGGGCCGCTGGGCGTCGGTCACGCCGGACGAGGGCGCGGTCACGCCGACCAGGTCGCCGGGCCGCAGCGGTGCCGGGAAGCGGACGGTCACCGGTCGGCGCTCAGCAGGGGGACGAGGACCTCGTCCGCCGTCAGGGCGCCGTGGTGGCCGCGCAGCCGCGACGGGCCCGGCTCGACCGTCCGCCGCACGACGGCGACGTCCCCGGTCGCGTGCACCACGACGTCGCCCGTGCGGGCCAGCGCCTCGGGCGTCACGACCGGCCCGAGCAGCCCGGCGGCCACGACCTCGTCGCGCCGCAGCACGGCGACGCGGTCGCCGAGGAGCGCGGTCCACGCCGCCACGATGTCGTCGGTCGCACCGGGCTCGACGTGCAGGTGGCGGGCCCGGGGCTCGCCGGCGAGGACGCGGACGCCCGCCTGCAGGGCGGGGGTGTCGTCGTAGTCCACGCGCTGCGCCTGCTCGACGTCGACCATCCCGTGGTCGCCGGTGACGAGCAGGCGGCTCCCGGCGGGCAGCCGGTCGTGCAGCTGGGCGGCGAACGCGTCGACGACGGCCAGCTGCTCCCGCCAGGCGTCGCTGTCGACGCCGCGGACGTGACCGGTCAGGTCGAGGTCGGGGGTGTAGCAGTAGACGAGGCTGCGCTCGCCCTCGGCGGCCGCGGAGGCGACGCGGGCGACGGTGTCGCCGGGGGAGACCACGCCGGCGTACGTGCCGCCTCGCAGCACCGCCCGGGTCAGCCCGGAGCCGGCGAAGCGGGCCAGCCCGGCCACGGTGGTGCTCACGCCGTCGGCCGCGGCCCGCTCGAAGGCGGTCGCGCGCGGCTGCAGCCGCTCGGGGACGACGTCGTCGCGCCGGTCCTGCGCGTCGCTGCTCCAGGTGAGCCACGACAGCACCCGGTCGTCGACCAGCGAGGTGTAGCCGGTGAGGCCGTGCTCGCCCGGGGCCAGGCCGGTGCCGAGGCTGGCCAGGCTGGTCGCCGTCGTCGACGGGAAGCCGGTGGTCAGGCCGCGGGCGCCCAGCGACGACAGGAACGGGGCGTGCGCGGCGTGCCGCTCCAGCAGCTGGGCGCCGAGCCCGTCGACGAGCAGCAGGACGACGCGGCGGGCCGGCTCGAGGCCCAGCACGTCCGCCTCACCGGCGACGCCGAGGCAGGAGAGCACCGAGGGCAGCAGGTCCGAGAGCGCCGCCACGCCGTACGCCGGGATCACGGCCGGCTCACGACGCGGTGCCGCCGTAGGACGCCGCGAGCGCCCGGGCCACAGCAAGGGCGTCGGCGGCGCGGACGTCGTCGGGCACGGGGGGCAGGACGTCGTCCCAGACGGGCAGGAAGCTGCCGCGCAGCTGGGCGAACCCGGCCGGGCGGGCGAAGAACCACACGTGCAGGTGCGCTCCGCCGTCGCCGAGCCGGTAGACGTGCGCCCGGGCGACGTGCGGCAGCGCCTCGACGGCCCGGGCCAGGTGGACGGTGAGGACGCCGAGCTCGGCGGCCAGCGTGTCAGGCAGGTCGGCGAGGTCGTGGTGGGCGTGCGGCCCGAGCAGCAGCGCGAGCGGGACGCCGCCGGAGACGGCGCGCAGCCGCCAGGAGCCGTCGGACCAGACGTCCTCGCCCTCGGCGCGGCAGCTGCGGCAGTCGGCCGGGTCCTCGCCCTCGCGCGGCGCCTCGGGCAGCTCGGGGTCGGCGAGCCTGGCCACGGTCAGGCCGTCGGGCTCGAAGGGGCAGGTCTCCCAGAAGGCCATGCCGGGCAGGGGGAGGCGCCCCTCGGCGTCCTCCGCCGCCCGCACGTGGTCCGTGTACTGCTCGGGCGTCAGCGGCACGCGTCTCCTCGGGAGGGGCTTGGCGGAGGCGGACGGGAATCGAACCCGCCAGCGACGGGTGCCGCCGCTCACCGGCTTTGAAGGCCGGGGCGCCCACCAGGAACGCGTACGCCTCCGCGCGCGACGTTACCGGCGGCAGCCGGAGGAGGCAGGATCGTCGGCATGGCACCGGACCTGGGACGCGTCGGACTGTGGACGGCGGGGCTCGACAGCCTGCCTGTGGCGGAGGCGGCCGAGGCCGTCGCGGAGGTGGACGAGCTGGGCTACGGGGCCCTGTGGTTCGGCGAGGCCTACGGCCGCGAGGCGTTCACCGCGGCGTCGCTCCACCTGGCGGCAAGCCGTCGCCTGGTGGTCGCCACCGGCATCGCGAGCATCTACGGCCGCGACGCCGTGGCCGCGAACGGCGCCGCCCGGACGCTGTGCGCCGCGTTCCCGGGGCGCTTCCTGCTCGGGCTCGGCGTGAGCCACGCGCCGCTGGTCGAGCGCATGCGCGGGCACTCCTACGGCAAGCCGGTGCAGGCCATGCGCGAGTACCTCGACGCGATGGACGGCGCCCCGTTCCTGGCCGCCGAGGCGGGCGACCCGCCGCCCCGGGTGCTCGCCGCGCTGGGGCCGAAGATGCTCGAGCTGGCGCGGGACCGGGCCCAGGGCGCCCACCCGTACCTGGTCACGCCGGAGCACACGGCGTCGGCCCGGGAGCTGCTCGGGGAGGGCCCGGTGCTGGCGGTCGAGCAGGCCGTCGTGCTCAGCGAGGACGACGACGCGTTCCGGGCTCGCGCGCACGCGCACCTCGAGATCTACACGGGACTGCCGAACTACCGGAACAGCTGGCTGCGGCAGGGCTTCTCCGAGGACGACTTCGTCCGCGGGGGCAGCGCCCGGCTGCAGGACGGGCTGGTCGCCCGGGGGCTCGACGCCGCCGTCGCCAGGGTGCAGGAGCACCTGGACGCCGGTGCGTCGCACGTGTGCGTCCAGGTGCTCGGCGCCGACCCGTTCGCGGTGCCGCGCGACGACTGGCGGACGCTGGCGGGCGCGCTCCTCTAGATCCAGCTCGGGTCGACCATGCCGTCGCCGTCCGGGTCCGGCAGCTCGTCGTCCGGGCCCGTCGCCGCGTCGCCGAGCAGGCTCCCGCCGCCGTCCGCCGGGGTGGCTTCGCCGGTGGCTCCCTGCTCGGGTGCCGCGGCGTCGCCGGTGGCGTCCGCGTCGTCGCAGCGCTGCTCGTACTCCTCGTCGGCGCAGGTGTCCGCGTCGCCCTGGCCCTGCAGCGTGTCGGTACCGCTGCCGCCCTCGAGCACGTCCGCGCCGTCGCCGCCCTTCAGGACGTCGTCGTCGTCCCCGCCGTCGAGGGTGTCCGCGCCGGCGCCCCCGTCGAGCACGTCCTTGCCGGTGCTGCCGGACAGGGTGTCGTCGCCGTCCTCGCCGTTCACCGTGTCGTCGCCGGCGCTGCCGTCGAGCACGTCGCCGTCGGCGCCGCCCAGCACGACGTCGTCGCCGTCCCCGCCCTCGGCGCTGTCACGACCGCGGCCGCCCTCGAGCCGGTCGGCCCCGGTGCCGCCCGTGAGGGTGTCGTCGCCGTCGCCGCCACGGACGACGTCGGCGTCGGTGCCGCCGTCCACGAGGTCACTGCCCGCCCCGCAGTCGACCGTGTCGGTGCCCGCCCCGCCGTTCACCACGTCCGCGCCGTCGCCCCCCGCGAGCTCGTCGGCGTCGACCCCGCCCAGGAGCTGGTCGTCGCCCGTGCCGCCGCGGAGCACGTCGCGCCCGGCGCCGCCGTCCAGCCGGTCGTCGAGGTCGCCGCCGTCGAGGGTGTCGGCGCCGGCCGCGCCGGTGAGGGTGTCGCGTCCGGCGCCGCCGGCGAGCCGGTCGTTCCCGTCGAGGCCGAGCAGGACGTCGTCGCCGGCCTCGCCGGACAGCACGTCGTTGCCGGCGCCACCGTCGAGCCGCTCGTTGCCCGCACCGCCGGTGAGGGTGTCGGTGCCTGCCTCGCCGCGCAGGACGTCGTTGCCGCCCTCGCCCAGCAGGGTGTCGTCGCCGAGGCCGCCGAGCACGGTGTCGGCGCCGTCGCCGCCCCGGACGCTGTCGTGCCCCGCTCCGGTCCAGACGCTGTCGTTGCCGGCGCCGCCCTCGACGCGGTCGCGGCCGCCGGCGGTGCAGACGACGTCGTTGCCGCCCAGCCCGAGGACGACGTCGTTGCCGCCCATGCCGACGATGACGTCACTGGCCGCGGTGCCGCGCAGCGTCTGGGAGGCGGAGGTGCCGACGATCGTGGCCCGCTTGCCCTGGCAGGTGGGCGCGGTCGCGGCGTGGGCCGCAGCCGGGACGCCGAGCAGGACGGCGGCGGGCAGGCAGAGCAGCAGGGCGGGACGGGTGCGCACGGGACCTCCAGGAGCGACGGGACCCCTCCTGCATCGGCTGCCGACCCCGGAGCCTGTGTCACCCCCCGGGGTGCAGCGTCCCGACCGCAGCGACCGGCAGCCCGGTGCGGTGGCAGACCCAAAAAGGGTCGGGACCGAGGTCGGGCTCGACGAACAGCGGGTGGTCGCGGTGCTCGGGGCACAGCGGCCACAGCGGCTCGTCCGCGTGCACCGCCTCCTGCACGTCCTGCGCGAGCAGCCCCAGCACGTGCGGTGCGCCGTCCGGCCACTGCCCGAGCCACCAGGCGCGGTGCGCGACCGCCTCGTCCAGCAGCGGTTCCCGGGCGGGGTCGGCCAGGTCGGAGGCCACCGCCCCGCGGGCGGCACGGAGGGCGTCGGTCACCCCGCCAGTGTCGCGTTGCCACACGATCGGGTGACGAGTGCGGTCCGGTCGGCCCCGACCTCCCAGACATGCGTCGCACCCTGGGCACCCTCCTGCTGGCCGTCACCGCACTCGGCGTGTGCGGAGCGGGGCCGGCCGTTGCCGCCACGACCGCTGCTCCGGCCTCTGCCGAGGCGGAGACCATGACCGTCCTCGCCGGCCGCTCCTCCGTCTTCTCCGACGCCACCGCCTCCGCCGGCAAGGGACGGGTCCTCGTCACCAACGGCGCGACGTCCACCGCTCTGCAGTCGGGCACCTCGGCCGGCCGGCTGCTGCTGCGCCTGCGGGGCGACCAGGCCGCGGGCGCGCCGCAGGCCGTCGTCGCCGTGGACGGGCGGCAGGTCGCCGTGCTGTCGGTCACGGCGCGGAGCTGGACCGAGTACGCCGTCGCGGGCGCCTGGGCGGCAGGCAGGCACACGGTCGTGGTGCGCTTCCCCAACGACGCGCGGACCGCGACCGCCGACCGCAACCTGCGCCTGGACCGCGTGCGCTTCGCTCCTGCGGTCGTCCCGGTGGTCGACGACGCGTACGAGGCCCGGGTCGTGCAGCTGGTCAACGCCGCGCGGTCGGCGCACGGCCTGCGCCCGCTCGCCGTCTCCTCGTGCGCCGACCGCTACGCCGAGGCCTGGGGCGTGCACCTCGCGGCGCTCCGCACCCTGGTGCACCGCGCCGACCTCGGCAGCCTGCTCAGCGCCTGCGGGGCGAGCCGGGTCGGCGAGAACATCGCGTACGGCGGGGTGACCGCGGACCAGCTCGTGCAGATGTGGCTCGACTCCCCGGGTCACCGGGCGAACATCCTCGGCGACTACACGCACGTGGGCACGGGAGCCACCCGGGCGGCCGACGGCACCGTGTTCGCGGCGCAGAACTTCCTCAAGCTGTAGTCCCAGCCAGTGGGACAGTTTGTTCCAGAAGCTGGGACGACGGCGTACGGTCCCCCCATGACGACCTACACGCACGGGCACGCCGAGCCGGTCCTGCGGTCGCACCGCTGGCGCACCGTCGAGAACTCCGCCGCCCACCTGCTGCCGCACCTGCGCCCGGACCAGACGCTCCTCGACGTCGGCTGCGGACCGGCCACCATCACCGCGGACCTCGCGGACCGGGTCGGTCGGGTGGTGGGGCTCGAGCACACGCAGCAGGCCTGCGACGTCGCCCGGGCGGAGCTCGCCGCGCGGGGGCACGCCGACGTCGAGGTGCTGCTCGGCGACGTCCACGCGCTGGACCTGCCCGACGACTCCTTCGACGTCGTGCACGCGCACCAGGTGCTGCAGCACGTGGCCGACCCCGTGCAGGCGCTGCGGGAGATGGCCCGGGTCTGCAAGCCGGGGGGCGTGGTCGCCGTGCGCGACAGCGACTACCTCGGGTTCGCCTGGTACCCGGAGTGCCGGGGGCTGACGAGGTGGATGGAGCTCTACCAGGCGGCGGCGCTCGCGAACGGCGGGCAGCCGCAGGCGGGACGGCGGCTGCTCGCCTGGGCGCACGAGGCCGGCCTGACCGACGTCACCGCGACGTCGCGCACCTGGTGCTTCGCCACCCCGCAGGACCGCCAGTGGTGGGGCGGCATGTGGGCTGACCGCATCCAGCGGTCCGCGCTCACGACGCAGCTGCTCGCCTCCGGCCTCGCCACCCAGGACGACCTCGACCTGGTGACCGCGGGGTGGCAGCGGTTCGCGGACGACGACGACGCGTGGATGAGCCTGCTGCACGGCGAGCTGCTGGTGCGGGTGCCCTAGCGGCACCCGCCCCCGGTCAGCCGCTCAGGACGTCGTCGGCGTCGACGATCGTGTAGGCGTAGCCCTGCTCGGCGAGGAAGCGCTGCCGGTGGGCGGCGTACTCCTGGTCGAGGGTGTCGCGGCTGACCACCGTGTAGAAGTGCGCGGTGCGGCCGTCCTCCTTGGGGCGCAGCACCCGGCCGAGCCGCTGGGCCTCCTCCTGCCGGGAGCCGAAGGTGCCCGACACCTGGATCGCGACGGTGGCCTCGGGCAGGTCGATCGAGAAGTTGGCGACCTTGCTGACGACCAGGCCCGGGATCTCCTTGCGGCGGAACAGGTCGAACAGGCGCTCCCGCTCGGCGTTCTTGGTCGACCCCTGGATCACCGGCATGTCGAGGGCGGTGCCGAGCTCCTCGAGCTGGTCGAGGTAGGCGCCGATGACGAGCACCTGGTCGTCGTGGCGCTCGACGAGCTTCTTCACCACGGCGATCTTCGTGTGGGCCGTCGCGCCGATCTTGTAGCGCTCCTCGGGCTCGGCCGTCGCGTAGGTCAGCCGCTCGGCGTCGGTCATGGTGACCCGGACCTCGGTGCAGTCGGCCGGCGCGATGTAGCCCTGCGCCTCGATGTCCTTCCAGGGCGCGTCGTAGCGCTTGGGCCCGATGAGGCTGAAGACGTCGCCCTCGCGGCCGTCCTCGCGCACGAGCGTCGCGGTCAGGCCGAGCCGGCGGCGGCTCTGCAGGTCGGCGGTCATCCGGAAGACGGGCGCGGGCAGCAGGTGCACCTCGTCGTAGACCACCAGGCCCCAGTCGCGCGCGCCGAACAGCTCGAGGTGGAGGTACTCGCCCTTGCGGCGGGTCGTCATCACCTGGTAGGTCGCGATGGTGACCGGCTTGATCTCCTTCTTCTCCCCGGAGTACTCGCCGATCTCGTCCTCGGTCAGGCTGGTCCGCTTGAGCAGCTCGGTCTTCCACTGCCGACCGCTGACCGTGTTGGTCACGAGGATGAGCGTGGTGGCGCTCGCCTTGGCCATCGCGGCCGCGCCGACGATCGTCTTGCCCGCACCGCACGGCAGCACGACGACGCCGGACCCGCCGTGCCAGAAGCCGTCGACCGCCATCTGCTGGTAGTCGCGCAGCTGCCAGCCGTCGTTGACCATCGTGATCTCGTGGGCCTCGCCGTCGACGTAGCCGGCGAGGTCCTCGGCCGGCCAGCCGACCTTCAGCAGTGCCTGCTTCAGCCGGCCGCGCTCGGACGCGAAGGCGAGCACCGTCTCCGGGTCGAGCCGCGCGCCGAGCATCGGGCTGACCTTCTTGCTGCGGACGACCTCCTCCAGCACGGCGCGGTCGGTGGTGCGCAGGACCAGGCCGTGGACGGGGTCGTTCTCCAGCCGCAGCCGGCCGTAGCGGTCCATCGTGTCCGCGACGTCGACGAGCAGGGCGTGGGGCACGGAGTACCGGCTGAAGCGGACCAGGGCGTCGACCACCTGCTCGGCGTCGTGGCCGGCGGCCCGGGCGTTCCACAGACCCAGCGGGGTCAGCCGGTAGGTGTGGACGTGCTCGGGCGAGCGCTCGAGCTCGGCGAACGGCGCGATCGCCATCCGGCACTCGGCGGCCAGCGGGTGCTCGATCTCGAGCAGCAGGGTCTTGTCGGACTGGACGATCAGCGGGCCGTCAGGGGTCGTCACAAGGGGAGTCAACGCCGAGGGGACGCCGTGGCTTCCGGCGGGCAGGACCGTGGCGTGTCCCGCCTCCTGCGCGGCGCCCTCGCGGGCGCTGCCGCCACCGTCCCGATGTCCTTCGTGATGCTGGCCGGCGACCGGCTGCTGCCCCGGCAACCGCCCGAGAGCATCACCCGCGCGGCGCTGGACGCCGCGCCCGTCGACGTCCCGGAGGAGGCCGTGCGCCCGCTGGCGGTCGCCGCGCACCTCGGCTTCGGCGCC
>JAODNQ010000257.1 GCA_025464695.1 Frankiales bacterium
GCGGGGGCGGTGCCGGTGCCGGTGCCTCGGCGGGTGCGGCGCGGACCGTCGCGGGGACGGGCTCGTGCCGGCGGCGGGCCCGGTCGACGCCGGTGCCCCGGGTGTCGCGCAGGTCCAGCCGGGCGCCGTCGACGGGGGCACGCGCCGCGGGGTAGACGACCCCGGTGTCGACCGGAGCGCGCACGACGACGTCGAGCGACGGCTTGAGCTCGCCGCCGAGGGCGGACCAGACGTCGGCGAACGCCCGGTCCTCGGGCGGCGGCAGACCCACGGTGACGGGCACCTCGAGCCCCGTCTGGGCGAGCGCGCCGACGACGAGCTCGTCGGGGAACGCGTCGTGGCGCAGGAAGCAGCGCAGCAGCGAGGCGAGCAGGCGGTGCTCGTCCTCGGGGCGCTGGGTCCAGGCCGTCACGAGGTAGGACAGCTTGAACCAGCGCGGAGCGGGGCGGCGGCTCACGACCTCGCCGCCCGGGCCCAGCTCCTCGATCCAGCCGAGCTCCCGGCGCCGCACGTCCTCGCGGATGTCGTACAGGTACAGGTTGACCGTCGGCGCGTTGCGCCGGGCCGCCCACTCCTTCGTGGGTGCGTCGAGCACGACGTCGACCTCGGACCCCTCGAGCACCTCCGTCCGCACGAGCGCCCGGAGCGCCTCGTCCACCAGCGTGATCACGTCAGCCCCTTCCCAGGAAGCGGGGCGGCGCGAGGCTGCGCGGCACCACGAGCATCGAGGCCTCGACCGGCCCGAACCGGCCCGGTTCGCCGCCGAGCGTGATCTGCCGCTCCCCCAGGGTGTCGCGGCGCAGCACGAGCACCGGCTGGCGCACCGTCCCGTCGGCCTCGACCGTGAACGGCCCGGGGTCGGCGGTGATGCCGGTGGCCCAGGTGAAGGTCACCTCCGCCCCGGGGGGCAGGTGCTCGGCGTAGGCGAGCGTCACCTGCCCTGGCGCGACGACGCCGGGCAGCAGGCGCAGGGCGGGCTGCTCGACCCGCAGCCGGGCGCGGGCGAGGTCGTTCCTCGGGTCGGCGTCGGGAGTGGTCGTGCCGGCACGGGCGCTGACCACGGTGTCGCCGGCCGACGCCGGCGCGAGGGCGAGCACCGCCACGAAGCTCCGCACCTGCCCGGGGGCGAGGGTGCCCAGGCTGCAGGGGACCGGGCAGAGGTCGCCGTCCGAGACGGTCACGCCCGGCGGCAGCGCGACCGTCAGCAGGACGTCCTCGGCGGGGTCGCGGCCCTGGTTGCGGACCTGCAGGCGCGCCGGGAGGCTGCCGCCGACGTAGCCGGGCTGCCCGTCGAGCACCACCTGCACCGCGACGTCGGCCGACCGGACGGGCCGGGCCACGCCCACCACGGTCGAGGCGGTGTCGTCGTCCTCGCGCAGGTCGGCGCTCTCGGTCACGACGTCGGCGCGCACCGCCTGCGGCCCGGTCGCGGCGCCGGTGAGGGCGAGGGGCACGTCGACCTGCTGCCCGACCGCCAGGTCGCCGAGCGGGCACGTCAGGGTGGCGGTGTCGGCGGTGCAGCCCGGCGGGGGGACACCGAGGGTCAGGCCCGACGGGAGGGCGAGGCGGAGGGCAGAGCCCACGGCCGTCAGCGGCCCCTCGTTCGTCACCTGCGCGGTGACCGTGGTGGCGGCGCCGAGCAGCACGCGCGCACGGGTGGCGGTCAACGCGACGCCGAGGTCGGTCGCCGGCTGCCACGTCGGGCCGGTCTGCGGTCCGGGGTCCTGGGCCAGCCGTCGGAGCCCCGAGCCGTCGGGGCGCACGGCGTAGACGCCGGCGTCGTCGGGGCGGCCGGCGGGCTGGCCGGTCACGGCGAGCTCGCTGCCGTCGGGCGACCACGTCGGCTCGGTCAGGGTCTGCAGGACCAGGCTCGCGGGGGACGTCCCTCCCGGCCCGGCGACGACCGCGCGTCCCGCCACCTGCTCCTGGCCCGGCCCGGGCACGAGGGCGAGCAGCACGAGGGCGCCGTCGTCGTCGTAGGCGAGGCGCGAGCCGTCCGGCGACCACGCGGGAGTGCGGCCGAGGACCTGGGGGCAGGGCGCGTGACCGCACGGGGTGAGCAGCGCGGCACCGCTCCCCGTGGTGGCGTCGAGGACCCACAGCTCGGGCAGCCGCCGGGTCGTGGGCACCGCCGCGACGAGGTGCGGCGGGAGGCGGACCGGCCGGGCGCGCAGGAAGCTGGGGCCGGGTCCGGGGACGAAGGTGGCGTCCTGGCTCGGGGCCGGGGTGATCGTCACGGTCGCCGTGGCCGTGTCGCTCAGGCCGGACGTGTTGCGGACCGTGAGCGTGACGACGGCCTGGGAGGTCTGGCCGGTGTAGACGTGGTCCGCGGTGGGCGCCGTGCCCGGCGCGGTCGGCGTCGAGCCGTCGCCGAAGTCGAAGCCGTACGTCAACGCCTGCGCCGGCGAGTTCGGGTCGGTCGACGTGGAGCCGTCTGCGGTCATCGTGTCGCCGGCGCGCACGGTGGCAGGACGCAGGTCGAGGCGGGCGGTCGGCGGCTGCGGGGCCGGCGCGACGACCACGCGCACGGTGTCGGTGTCGGTGTCGCCCACCGTGTTGGTCACGGTCAGGACGACGTCGTAGGTGCCCGGTCCTGCGTACTGGTGCTCGACCTGCTGGCCGGTGGTCGGGGCGCCGCCGTCACCGAAGGAGATCGTGTAGGTCAAGGGCGTGAGCCCGTTCGGGTCGTAGGAGGCGAAGCCGTCGGCGTCGACGAGGAGCGGGGCCGTACCGGTGGTCGGCCTGACGCGCAGCCCCGCGACCGGCGGCACGCAGCTGCCGTCCGCCGGCGGCTCGGGGAACGCCGCGGGCGTCCCCTCCGTGGGCGGCGGGTACTGCCCGCACCGGACCACGAGCTGCTGGGTGGCGGTGTCGGTGATGCCGTCGACGTCGGTCACGGTCAGCGTGACGACCGGCTTCCTGCCGCGGTCCTGCGTGCCGTACCGGTGGGTCTGGGGACCGGGTCCCGTGGAGGGCGCGGTGCCGTCGCCCCAGTCGTAGGAGTAGGTGAGCCCCTGGCCACGCGGGTCGATCGAGTCGCTGCCGTCGGCCGTGACCAGCTGACCGAACAGCGGGTCGGTCGGGTCGACGGTCAGCACCGCGCGCGGCGGCCGACGGGTCACCTGGACGGTCCGCGTGTCCGTGCTGGTCTGCCCGTTCGGCGCCCGCACCGTGAGGACGACGTCGAACGGCCCGGGCGTGGCGTAGACGTGGGTCGCCGACGGGTCGGCGGTGGAGGCGCGGTCGGGCGTGCCGTCGCCCCAGCGGAAGGAGTAGGTCAGCGCTCGCCCGGCGGGGTCGGAGGAGCCGGAGCCGCTGGCCGAGACGGTGTCCCCGGGTGCCGGCAGGTCGGGGGTGACCGTCAGCCGCGCGACCGGCGGCTGGTAGGCCACCGTGACCCGGCCGGTGGCGGTGCCGGACAGGCCGGACGTGTTGGTCACGGTCAGGGTGACCGTGTAGGAGCCCTCGAGGGCGTACGCGTGGTCGGCGCTCGGGGTCGCGGACGGGCCCGAGACGGTGCCGTCGCCGAAGTCGGTCCGGTAGGTGAGGGCCTGGCCCTGGGGGTCGGTCGAGCCCGACCCGTCGCCGTGCACCGTCTGCCCCGGAGTCACGGCGAGGCCGGGCTCTGGGGGGACCGCGGCGGTGGTGGCGCTGGGACCCGTGGAGGGCGCAGGGCTCGGGGCGCTGAGGCGCAGCACCGCGGTCGGCGGCTGCGGCCGCCGGTTCACGTGCACGTCGCGGCTGGCGGTGCTGGTGAGGCCGGAGGCGTTCCGCACGGTCAAAGTCACGGTGTAGGTGGCCGACACGTCGTACGCGTGGACCGCCGTCGGACCGGGCTGGGGGCCCGTGGTCGTGCTGTCGCCCCAGGCGAACGCGTACGTGAGCGGCTGCCCCTGGGGGTCGGTCGAGGCGGAGCCGTCGGCGGTGACCGGGTCGCCGGTCAGGGGCTCCGCGGGTGTCACGGTCAGGCGCGCCGTCGGCGGCAGGACCGGCTTCTCGACCAGGACGGTCGCGGTCTCGGTGTCGGTCAGCCCGCTGGCGGCCGTCACCGTGAGGGTCACCGTGCAGGTGCACGGTGCGGCGTAGACGTGGACGGCGGAGGGGCTGGGCCCGGCCGGCGTGCTGGTGCCGTCGCCCCAGGCGAACGCGTAGGTCAGCGGCTGCCCCTGCGGGTCGGTGGAGCCGGAACCGTCCGCGGTCACGGGCTCACCCGTCAGCACGGACGGCGGGGTCACGCGCAGGACCGCGTCCGGCGGGCGGGGCCGCACGGTCGCCGTGCCGGTGGCCGTGTCGGTCAGCCCGGTGTAGCCGGTGACGGTCAGGGTGACCGGGTAGCTGCCGGGGGTCGCGTAGGAGTGGGTGGCGGTCGACGTGGTGCCGGCGTCGGTGCTCGAGCCGTCGCCCCAGTCGAACCGGAAGCGCAGCGGCTGCCCCTGCGGGTCGGTCGAGCCCGCGCCGTCGGCCGTCACCGGCTCGCCGGTCAGCACAGCGGGCGGCGTCACCCGCAGGACGGCGTCGGGGGGCAGCACCGGCTCCACCGTCACGACGGCCGTGGCGGAGTCGCTCAGCCCCTCGCTGCTGCGGACCGTCAGGGTCGCGGTGTAGGTGCCGGCGGCGCTGTAGGTGTGCGCCAGCCGCTCTACGGGCTGCGGTCCGGAGCCGTCGCCCGGGTCGAGCTCGGCCGTCAGCTCGAGCCCCTCGGGGTCGTGCGACGCGCTCCCGTCCAGGTCGACGGCGAGCGGCGCGTAGCCCTGCGACGGCGTCGCCGTGAGCACCGCGACGGGCGGCTGCAGCCGTCGGCGCGCGAGCACGAGCCGGCTGCTGTCGGGCGACCACGAGGGCGACGCGTCGTCGTACGCCTGCGCGTCGACGGTCCGCACCTGCCGGGCGACGCCGTCGGCGAGCGCCACCACCCACAGCGCGCGGTGCCCGGCCCGCACCCGGACGAAGGCCACGCGGGTGCCGTCGGGCGACCAGGCGGGCTCGAGGTCGTCGTCACCGGGCACGCGGCCGGCCGGCAGCGGTCGGACGTCGGTGCCGTCGGCGGCGGTCAGCACCAGCACGTGCCCGCCGCCCGCGGTCGGGCCGCGGACGTGCACCTGGCGCAGCCCGTCCGGGGCGTACGAGGGGTCGCGCGCGTCCAGGTCGGGCGCCAGCAGCGGACCCACGACGCGGCGGGCCGCCCCGTCGCGCGCGGTCACGTCGGCGACCTGCGCCGCCGGCACCCGGCTCGTCACGACCAGCGCCGTCTCCCGCGCCGACGTCCCTGCCGGGGCCGAGGGCCCGGACCACGCGGGGTGCGACTCCGCCACGACCGTGCGCGCAGCCACGGGACGGGCCGCCCGGAGCACCGGCGACGCGCCGGAGCGGTCGAGCACGGCGGCCCAGACGTCGCCGGCAGGGTCGCGGGCCGTGCTGACGAACGCCACCAGGTCGTCCTCGTGCCACGCCGGCTCGCTGCTCTGCAGCGGGACGCCCGCGAACAGGCTCGCCACCTGGGCGGGGCGCGCGTCCAGGTGGAGGACGGCGAGCGAGCCGTCCGGCCGGTAGCGGCTGGTGCGGAACACCACGAGCGGGCCGCCGCTGCCGTCGGTGACGGTCGGCTCCGCGTCGGCGGCGTCGTCGTCGGTGAGCCGGGTCAGCGGTGCGCCGGGCACGGCGTCCATCACGTAGAGGTCGCCGTGCGGCTCGTCCCGCGTGCTCGACAGGACCAGTCGGGCCCCGTCCGGCGTCCACGCCGGCCACCGGTCCTCGCCCGGGCCGGAGGTCAGCTGCCGGCTGGTCCACACGGCGCCGTCCGTCCGGCCGGAGGCGCAGACCCGGGCGCCGGGGGTGAGGACCGCCGGGACGGACGGCACCGCCAGCGTGGCGAGCCACAGCGACTCCCGCCCGCCCGCCGACGAGGCGTAGGCGACCTGCCGGCCCGAGGGGGCGACCGCGACGGCGCTCTCGACGTCGCTGTCGCCGCACGTGACCGGGCTGACGAGGACGGAGCCCAGCGCCGGGACGGCCACGACCTGGACGCCGCCGTCCTGCGTGGTCGTCACGTACGCGCCCGTGTAGGGCTGCTCCGCCTGTCCCGGGGCACCGGCCCGCAGCCGGGCGGCGGAGGCGGAGCCGGTCGAGCGCGCACCAGCGGGATCGAGCGGGACCGCCGGGCTCCCCGTCAGCTGCTCTCCCTCGAGCCGGACGGTCAGCCGGTGGAGCGCAGCCCGGTCGTCGGCGAAGGCGACGTGCGGACGCGGCGACGACGGACCGGGCGCTGAGGTGGTGGTCGCCGGCCCGTAGGCGACGGGCCCGGCCGGCGGCGAGGGGAGGTCCGCGGGTGCGGCGCTGGCGGGTGTCCCGACGAGCGCGAGGAGCACTCCCGCGACCGCCGCCGCGGCTGTCCCGGACCTGCCTCGGCGCACCGCCGACCCCCGATCCGCGCCCGGACGGCGCGTCCGGTCACCGTGGGCGCCGGGAGGCCGTGCACGCACCCCGGACGGGGCAACCCTTCGGGCAACGCCGTCGCCCGCACGGGCAGCCGCACGGTGCGCGGACTGCCCGAAGGCCGGGCCGGACGACGGGCAGCGCGCCGGTCGGCGGTCCCTACCGTCCGCTCATGATGCTCCGGGCTGCTCGCGCCTCCTCGCGCCGTCCGTCCGTCTCGGCACCCGGGCCCGACCGGCTCCGCCGCGCGGGAGCTCACGCCGCACCGGGACGCCGGATCGGGACCGAGACCCTGACCCGTCGGACTGTGGCCGGCGCCCTGCTGCTCCTGTTCGCCTCGCCGGCCCTCGGCCTCGGCGACGGGGCGGCGGCCGACACCACCACGCCGGTGTCCAGCGGGGCGCCCGCCACGTCGACCGTCAGCACGACGCCGGTGCCCGACGAGACCCCCGCCGCCCCGGCACCGGCTCCCGTGGTGGTGACGCCCGGCCCGTCGACGGGCGCGAACCTGGGGGTGCTGGCCGGGCGGCTGGTCGCGGGGTCGCTCGCGGGGCCCTTCCTGTTCACCTGGACCGCCGGCCCCGACGGCTTCGTCGGTGACGTCCGCGTCGCCCTTCCCGCGCCCTGGGGAGCGCCCGCCTCGGCCTCCGTGCGCAGCGGCACCTGCTCCGTCGTCCGGCTCCCCGAGCAGGACGGCCTGGCCACCACCACCCGGCTGACGTGCCCCCCGTCCGGCACGCTCGCGCTGCGGCTCGGGGTCGCCCGCGCTCCGACCACAGCCGGCGGGTACCCGGTGACCGCGGGGGTCCGCGGCGTCTACGGCGGGGACTGGGCCGCGGGCGGCCGCGCCCCCGACCTGCAGGTCGTCGCCGGTCCCGTGGTCCAGCTGTCGGTGACCGCGCCGTCCGCCGCGAGGGCAGGCGACGCGCTCGACCCCGCGCCGGTGGTCAACGCCCGCGACGCGTTCGGCAACCCGTGCGGCGGGACGGTGGACCTCGCGTCCGGCGACGGGGGGCTGTCCGGCCCGCTGCGGCGTCCCCTGGTGGCGGGACGCGCGACGTTCCCGGGGGTGGCCGCCCTCCGGGCCGGTGCCCAGCAGGTGCTGGTGGCGAGCGTCGAGGGCCGGGAGGCGCGCTCGACGTCCTTCCCCGTCGCCGCCGGCCCGGCCGCCCGCGTCCTGCTGAGCGGCGCAGCGAGCACCGGGACCCCCGGAGCCCGGCTCCGGCCGGCGCCGGTGGTCGAGGTCGTCGACGCGGAGGGCAACGCGGTCGAGACCCCCGTGCTGGTGCGGGTCGAGGCGGGAGCGGCGTCGGCGGGAGGCGGGGACGTGCCGGTCAGCGGGACCACGAGCGTCCTGGTCACGGGTGGGGCCGCTGTGCTCGACGACCTGGTGCTGACCGGTCCGGCCGGACCCGCGCGCCTGGTCGCCCGGGCGCCGTTCCTGGAGCCCGGCGTCCTGGACGTCGCCCTGGTCCAGCCGCTCCTGCCGACCGGCCCGCCCGCCGACGTCCCGCCCGGCGTCGCGCCGGTCGCCTCCCCCTCGAGCTCGCCGGTGCCCGACCTGGAGGGCGTCGCGACGCTGCCGCTCGGCGCCATGACCCTGCAGCCGCTGGACGGCACCGCCGCCCTGGACCCGCTGCTCGCGCCGCTGCTGGCACCGCTCCTGGCCGCGCCGCTCCCGCAGGTCGACGAGGCCGTGCTGCCCGAGGTCGCCGGCGACGGGCAGGCCCCCGCTCTGCTGCCGGTCACCCCCGCCGCCGCGCTGCTGCCCCTCCTGCGCGTGGCGGCCCCTGACCGCACCGACGCCGCCGCCGTCCCGCGCGGACCGGGGAGCTCGGCCGACGTCGGGATGCTCTGCTTCTGGACGGCTCTCGGGGCGGGCGGGGCCACCTGGGCGCTGCGGCGCCGGCGGGCCTGACGGCGTCGGGCTAGATCAGGCCCTGGCGCAGCGCGTACGCCACCGCGTGGGAACGGTTGCGCAGGTAGAGCCGGCTGGTGACGTCGTGCAGGACGTTCTTCACGGTCCGCTCGGAGTAGGCCAGCGTGGTGGCGATCTCGGCCGTGTCGTTGCCCTCCGCGATCAGGCGCAGCACCTCGATCTCGCGGGTCGTCAACCCGGTGAAGGTCAGGCCCCGGGGCGACAGCACCTGGCGCTGCAGGGTCCCGACCTGGTCCAGCAGCCGGCCCAGCAGGTCGGGCGGGACGCTGCCCTCCCCCGCCGCTGCGCTGCAGATCACCTTCACCAGCCGCTCGGGCGTGGCGTCGCTGCGGCGCACCAGGCCGAGGACCCCCACCTCGACGGCAGGCACCAGGTCACCGTCGTCGAGCCGACTGGCGACCAGCACCGTGCGGGCGATGCCCTTGCGCTGGACCACCCGCAGCAGGCGCACCGCCTCCTCGTCGACGGCGTCCACGACGACGACGGCCACCTCGGCCCGCTCGGCCTCCTCCGCGCTCAGCACCATCACCTCCGGCCGGGGCCGGAGCTGGCTCGCGACGCCGGCCTCCGAGATCGGGTCACGCGCGTGGACGTACACCTTCACACGTTCCATGGGACTCCCCCTCGCCTGTGCCGGCACTCCGACCGGCTCCTGGGGCGCACCCTGCACCTCTGTGCTCTTCGTGCACTCAACGTGGGCTCAACGGGCAGGTCCGGTGCCCGCAAGTACGGCCCGGCGGGCCTCACCGGGCTCTGCAGGGGTCCCTACGGTCCGCAGCATGAGCGTCACCGCGAAGCTGGACCAGGCGAGCATCCAGCTGGACGCCGGGGGTTCGGCCGTCATCCCCCTCCAGATCCGCAACGACAGCGACATCGTCGAGGGCTACACGCTGGCGGTCGTCGGCGTGCCGGCCGGCTGGGCCACGCTGGACCCCGAGAGCGTGTCCCTGTACCCGGGCGACACCACGACGGCGACCCTCACCTTCCACCCGCCGCGCAGCTCGGCGCTCCCCGCGGGATCGATGCAGTTCGGCGTCCGGGTGGTGCCGACCGAGCACCCCGCCGACGCCGTGGTCCCCGAGGGCGTCGTCGAGGTCCTGCCCTTCCTGGAGACCACGGCCGAGCTGGTCCCCCGCACCACGCGCGGCCGTCGCGGTGCGACGCACCGGGTCGCGGTCGACAACCGCGGCAACGTCCCCCTCGCCGTCGTCCTCACGGGCACGCCCGGGGGCGACGCCCTGCTCGTCCAGCCGCGCCCCGAGGGCCTGACGGTCCAGCCCGGGCAGGCCGCGTTCGTCGACGTCCGCGTGCGCCCGGTCCGCCGGCTGTGGAAGGGCCAGGCGCTGACCCACCCGTTCGGCGTCACCGTCACGCCGCGCGACGGCACCATCGTCAGCCTCGACGGCAGCCACGTGCAGGACGCGGTGCTGCCCAAGTGGTGGCTGCGCGCCCTGCTGGCCGTGCTCGGGCTGCTCGTGCTGCTGGCGGTGCTGTGGTTCGCGCTGCTGAAGCCGGCGATCAGCTCCGCGGCGGAGGACGCCGTCGCGGAACCACTGGCCGCCACGCAGGCAGACGCGGCCGCCGCGAAAGAGGCGGGCGCGGAGCAGGCGGCCGAGGCGGGTGCCGCTGCTGCCGGGGCGCAGAAGGCCGCGACCGAGGCGAACGCCGCGGCCGACAAGGCCAGCGTCCTCGTGGGCGTGCCGCGCGCGGCACCGACCGTGGTCGAGCCGGTCTCGCAGCGCCTGCAGGTCGCCACGCCGCTGGGCAGGGCCGGGACGGCGCGGTACGCGGTCGCCCCGGGTGCGTCCCTCGCGCTCAGCGACCTCGTCCTGCAGAACCCGCAGGGGGACTTCGGCCGCGTCACTCTGATGCTGGGGAAGCGCACCCTGCTCAGCCTCGCGCTGGAGAACTTCCGCGACCTGGACTACCACTTCGTCGCCCCGATCCGCGCGACCGACAAGGAGCTGCTCGTGCTGGCCGTGCAGTGCCGCACCGTCGGGCGACCGCCTGCGCAGGTCCCCGCGCCGACGTCCTGCGACACCGCGCTCTACTTCGGCGGAGAGCTCACCCGGCCGGCGCCCGTGCAGCAGGCCGCCGTCCGCTGATCCCGCGGCGTGCTCGTCCACCCGCACGGGCACCGCGAGCGGCAGGCTCCTAGGCGGGGAGCGGCAGGCGGTGCGGCCGGGGCCACGTGCCGACGGCGGCGCGCTGATCGTCGTCGCTGGACCAGGTCGGGCGGCCAGCCCTGCCCTGCATCTGGTGCTGGACCGCGTCCTGGTCCAGCACCTCGTCGCTCCCGTCGTCGAGGCCGGGCCCGCCCCACGCGCAGCCGGCGGCGGACAGGAGTCGCCTGTCTCCCGGTCAAGGCCCTGCACGCGCGGACGGGCCGGCGCAGGTGCGCCGGCCCGTCTGCGGAGTGGTCAGACTGCTGCTGCCTCGGGGTGCCACCCGGGCAGGTGCACCGTCGCGTCGAGCGCGGACCGGCGGAAGTGGAACAGGCCCAGGACGCTGAGCAGGAGCATCACCGCTGCCCCCGCGAAGGCGCTGACGGCGGCGATGCCGGCGATGCGTCCCATGGTCCCGAAGGCGTAGGCGTTCAGCAGCAGCCCGCGCAGGGTCTCGCCCTTGAACACCGTGTCGCGGACCGCGTTCAGCCCGGCGAGCTTGGCGTCCAGTGCCGTCGTCGGTGTCCCGGCCGCCTTGGCCGCGGCGATGTCGGCCTTGACGACGTTCTGGTCGTCGCCGATCTCGGCGTAGGTCCGGCCGCCGCTGACCGCCTTCACGTGGACGCCGATGAAGTGGTCGGCGTACGCCTCGGCCTGCGCGCCGGTCGTCAGCTGCTGGCCGGCGTACTGGGTCAGGTAGGGCTTGATGGCGGGGTCGTCGAGGGCACCGCTGGCCACGGTGGGGATGAAGATCCGCTCCGCGGCGAGCTGGGTCTTGACCTGGTCGGCGACGAAGGTGGAGCCCCAGGTGAGGAGCCCGCCGGCGACGAGCAGGACGACCGCGAGGACCAGACCGCCCGCGGTCAGGAGGGCGTCGAACGTCTTGCGGCGCATGGTGAGCTCCGATCCGCAGCCGAGGCCCGGTGCCTCCGGCTGTGGCACCGACGATGCTCCGTCGTCCCGCACGGCTCCAGTGCCGAAGGTCCTGACGCTCTCCGGCCGCCCTGCGCAGCACCAGGACCTTCTGCCCTGTCCTCGGGGACGGGCTCCGGTGGACGGTGGCGGCGCGCCCCCGACGAGCCCGCTCGACCGGCTCCTCGGGCACGCGGGGTGCCGGGACCCCGGCACCCCGGTGTCATCGACCTGCGGAGCTCCTCATGAAGGCCCTCGTCTACCACGGTCCCGGCAGCAGGAGCTGGGACGACGTCCCCGACGCCCAGCTCGTCGACGCGACCGACGCCGTCGTCCGGGTCACGTCCACCACGATCTGCGGGACGGACCTGCACATCCTCAAGGGCGACGTCCCCGACACCGCGGTCGGCCGGATCCTCGGGCACGAGGCGGTCGGCGTCGTGGAGTCGGTGGGCAGTGCGGTCACCACCGTCCGGCCCGGCGACCGCGTCCTCGTCTCGTGCGTCAGCGCGTGCGGCCGCTGCCGCTACTGCCGGGAGGCCCGCTACGGGCAGTGCCTCGGCGGCGGCGGCTGGATCCTGGGCTACAAGATCGACGGGACGCAGGCGGAGCTGGTGCGCGTCCCGTTCGCCGACACCTCGACCTACCCCGTGCCCGCCGGCCTCGACGACGAGGCCGTGCTCATGCTCGCCGACATCCTGCCGACCGCGTACGAGGTCGGCGTCGTCAACGGCGGCATCCAGCCCGGCGACACCGTCGCGATCGTGGGTGCCGGCCCGATCGGGCTCGCCGCGATCAGCACCGCCAAGCTGTTCAGCCCCGCACTCGTCATCGCCGTCGACCTGGCCGACAGCCGCCTGGAGGCCGCGAAGCAGTTCGGCGCCGACGTCGTCGTCAACAACTCCCGCGAGGACGCGCACGCCGTCGTGGCCGCCCTGACCGAGGGGCTCGGCGCGGACGTCGCGATCGAGGCCGTCGGCGTCGCGGACACCTTCGAGCTGTGCACGACGCTGGTCCGGCCCGGCGGCAGGGTCGCCAACGTCGGCGTCCACGGCGGACCCGCGGTCCTGCACCTCGAGGACCTGTGGACCCGCGACGTCACGATCACCACCGGGCTGGTCGACACCTGGTCCACACCCACCCTGCTCAAGCTCGTGCGCTCCGGCCAGCTCGACACCGGCGCGTTCATCACGCACCGGCTCCCGCTGCACGAGATCGAGCAGGCCTACGAGGTCTTCGGTGACGCCGGCACCACGGGCGCCCTCAAGGTCGTCCTCCACGCCTGACCCGTCCCGGACCCGACAGCGTCAGCCGTCCGGGTAGGCGTGCCGGTCGGGGCCTGGCTCGTCTCAGCCCGCGTGCGTGCGCAGCGCCGCCCGCTGCGTCTCGGTCAGCTCCAGCGGCTGCTGCCCCGGGTAGTCGAAGCTGACCAGGACGGCCTCGGCACGGGCAGCGAGCTCATCGTGCTGCCGGACGTCGAGCCCGAGCCGGAACGACGTCCGGCCCACGTGCAGCACCCGGACCTCGACGACCAGCTCCCCGACGCCGACCTCGCGGTGGTAGTCGACCTCCAGCCGCGGGACGATGACCCCCGACCCGAAGCAGTCCAGCTCGGTGAGCAGCGCCATCCAGGCGTGGCCGCAGCGGCGCAGGATCATGTCGAAGTTCAGGTGCCGGCCACCGCCCGGCGCCGTCGGGTCCAGCTCGGCGGCGAGGGTGTCGAGGTCGTCGTCCCGGACGGCGGAGAGGTGTCGGTACACCTCCCCAGTCTCCCGGTCCGTCGTCCGGCCGGACGTCGCGGGCCTAGTCGAGGCAGAACTCGTTGCCCTCGACGTCCTGCATGACGAGGCACGACTCGTTCTCCTCGTCCGCGAGCAGCAGCCGGACCCGGCGGCCACCGAGCGCGGTCAGGCGGTCCGCCTCCGCCTCGAGCACGGCGACCCGCTCGTCGCCCCGCAGCCCCACGCCGACCCGGACGTCGAGGTGCACCCGGTTCTTGGCGGTCTTGCCCTCGGGCACGCGCGGGAAGAACAGGCGCGGGCCGACGCCGGCCGGGTCCTGGCAGGCCCAGGCCGCGCCCTGCCGCTCCGGCGGCAGCGAGGCGTCGAAGGCCTCCCAGGACGCGCTGCCCGGAGGCGGCGGCGGGTCGACGTAGCCGAGCACGGCCTTCCAGAACGCCGCGACCGCCTGGGGCTGCGCGCAGTCGAAGGTCACCTGCACCTGCTTCACGTCCGCCACCGGACGACAGTAGGACCGGCACCGGCCGGACGGGAAGCGGTCAGGTGCTCGTCACCCGGCGACGGGCGGCACCGCCCAGAGGTCCGGGCCGAACACCTCGTAGCGGATGTGCTCGGCGGGGACGCCCCGGGCGAGGAGGGCGGCGCGCACCTCGCGCATGAAGGGCAGCGGACCGCAGGTGAACACGTGCACGCCGGCCGGCAGCGGGACCTCGCTCAGGTCCATGAAGCCGCTCCGGGAGCGGCGGTCGCCGGGGGCGACGGTCTCGTACCAGGTGTAGGCGGTGAAGTCGTCCATCTGCCGCCCGGCGTGCAGCACGGTCTCGCGCAGCGCGTGGTCCTCGGCGGTGCGGTCGGCGTGCGCCACGACCACCGGCCGCTGGGGCTGCGTCCGGGCGAGGTGCTCGACGACGGGCAGCACGGTGGTGATGCCCGCTCCGGCCGTGACGAGCAGCAGCGGCGAGTCCGAGGACGGGACGACGAGGTCGCCCGCCGGCGCGCTGACGTCCACCAGGTCGCCGACGACGACGTCGTCGTGCAGGAACGACGACACCCGACCGTCGGGCGCTCCGCCCTTCCCGGTGACCTTGCGGACCGTGACCTGCAGCCGGGTGCCGACCGCGGTGGACGAGACGGTGTACTGGCGGGGCTGGCGGTCGCCGCCCGGCAGGTCGACGAACAGCGACACGTACTGCCCGGGCTCGATGGCCGGGACCGGTGCGCCGTCGGCCGGCTCCAGCACGAGCGACACGACGTCGTCGGTCTCCTCGATGCGTCGCACCACGCGGAAGGGACGGGTGGGGGTCGCCGGGTCGACGCCGGCCAGGGCGTAGAGCCTGGCCTCCTCGGCGACGAGCTGGGTGGCGAACAGCCAGTAGACCTCGGCCCAGGCGTCCGCGACCGCGGGCGTCACGGCGTCCCCCAGGACCTCGGCGACCGCTGCCAGCAGGTGGGTGCCCACGATCGTGTACTGCTCCGGGCGGATGCCGAGGGAGACGTGCTTGTGCGCGATGCGCGTCATGACGTGGGCGAACGACGGTGCGTCCGGGTCGATCAGCTGGACGGCGTAGGCGACGACCGAGGCGGCGAGGGCGCGGCTCTGCTCGCCCGTCGCCTGGTTGGCCAGGTTGAAGACCCGCAGCAGCTCCGGACGCTCGCCGAGCATGCGCGGGTAGAAGTGCGCGGTGATGGCGTCGGCGTGCTCGGCGACGACGGCCGCGGTGGCGGCGACCACCTCGACGGAGGCGGCGGACAGCGGGCTCGCGGAGACGGGGCGGGCGGGCAGGGTGGCGGTCATCGGGAGGTCCTCCGGGCTGAGGCGGCTGGTCCGGCCGCGGGGCCGGTCCCGGCCGCGCGGGTCGTGCGCGGTCCAGCAGGTGCTGCGCATCGAGGACGTCGTGGTCGCGCTGTCGAGGCGGGCGCCGACGCGCGGCGGCCCCGACCGTCGCAGCCGGTCGCGCGCCCGGCCAGGGTCGGAGGTCCCGCTCGCCGCACGCCGCCGGCCAGGGCCCGAGGACCTCCGCCCCTCTCCGGGCCCCCGCTGCGCTCCTAGCGTCGACGTCGTCCGCCTGCCCGCGCCCGCGGCACGTGCTGCACCGTCCCCGGAGGACCCGTGACCTGCTCCCTGCCCTCGACCCGGCCGCCTGCCCCGGCGTCCGCGGGCGAGCTCCTCCGCCTCGTGCGACGTCGGTCCGCACCGGCCACGCCTCCCGCCGACATACCCACCACGGGCAGGGGCTGACGTGCGCGTCGTGGTGGCCCTCGGGGGCAACGCCCTGCTGCGCCGGGGGGAGCGGCCCGACGCCGGGCCGCAGCTGGTGCACATCGAGGCGGCGGCAGCAGCCCTGGCCCCGCTCGCCCGCGAGCACGAGCTGCTCGTCTGCCACGGCAACGGGCCGCAGGTCGGGCTGCTCGCGCTGGAGAGCGGCGCGGACCGGTCGCTGTCGAGCGCGTACCCGCTGGACGCGCTCGTGGCCCAGACGCAGGGGATGATCGGCTACTGGCTCAGCCAGGCCCTGACCAACGCCGGCGTCGGCAAGCCGGTCCTGGCGCTCGTCACCCAGGTCCTCGTCGACGCCGACGACCCGGCCTTCGGCACGCCCACCAAGCCCATCGGCCCGGTGTACGAGCGGGAGGGGGCGGAGCGCCTCGCGGTCCAGCACGGGTGGCGCGTCGCCGCGGACGGACCGCACTGGCGCCGCGTGGTGCCGAGCCCGCTGCCCGTGCGCGTCCTGGAGCAGCCGGTGGCCGAGCAGCTGCTGGCGGGCGGGGCCGTGGTCGTCTGCGGCGGTGGCGGCGGGGCGCCGGTCGTCGAGGACGCCGACGGGCGGCTGCGAGGCGTCGAGGCCGTCGTCGACAAGGACCTGACCGCGGCGCTGCTCGCCGTCGCCCTGCGCGCCGACCGCCTCCTCGTGCTGACCGACGTGCCGACGGTCGTCGACCACTACGGGACCCCGGACGCCGTGCCCCTGCGCTCGCTCACCCTGGAGCAGGTGGCGGCCCGTCGCTTCCCGGCCGGCTCCATGGGCCCCAAGGTCGAGGCCTGCGCGCAGTTCGTCCGCACGACCGGCTCCCCCGCGACCATAGGGCGCCTGGAGGACGCGGCCGCCCTGCTCGCGGGGACGGCAGGGACGACGGTGCACGCCGGTTGAGCGGCGGGGCGGACGGGACCTCCGGCCCTGTCCCGGGCACGTCGGCGCCCCTAGCGTCCGCTCCACGGGCGAGGCTCGTCGGCCTCCGCCCGTCCAGGGGGAACGTCGCGCGCCCGCCCCCGACACCCCTGGAGCACGCCGTGACGGCCACCGCACGCGCCCTCGCACCGGTCCCCGCGCTGAGCGCGGAGGAGCTGCGTCTGCTCGACGCCTGGTGGCGGGCGGCGAACTACCTGTCGGTCGGCCAGATCTACCTGATGGACAACCCGCTGCTCCGCGAGCCGCTGCTGCCCGAGCACGTGAAGCCCCGGCTGCTCGGGCACTGGGGCACCACTCCGGGACTGAACCTGCTCTACGCGCACCTCAACCGGGTGGTCCGGGCCCGGGACCGGGACGTGCTGTTCGTGACCGGACCGGGTCACGGCGGACCCGGCCTGGTCGCCAACGCCTACCTCGACGGCACCTACAGCGAGGTGTACTCCGCGGTGGCGCAGGACGAGGACGGGATGCGGGCGCTGTTCCGCCAGTTCTCCTTCCCCGGCGGCATCCCGAGCCACGTGGCCCCGGAGACGCCCGGCTCCATCCACGAGGGCGGCGAGCTCGGCTACGCCCTGGTGCACGCCTTCGGCGCGGCCTTCGACAACCCCGACCTGACGGTGCTCTGCGTCGTCGGGGACGGCGAGGCCGAGACGGGCCCGCTCGCGGCGAGCTGGCACTCCACCAAGTTCCTCAACCCGGTGACCGACGGCGCGGTCCTGCCCGTGCTGCACCTGAACGGCTACAAGATCGCCAACCCGTCGGTGCTGGCCCGCATCCCCGAGGACGAGCTCGCGTCGCTCCTGCGCGGCTACGGCTGGTCGCCGCGCTTCGTCGGCGGCAGCGACCCCGACGACGTCCACCAGCAGCTGGCCCGCACGCTCGACACGGCCTTCGACGACATCGCCGCGATCCAGCACGAGGCCCGGGTGCCGGGCCGGGCGCCGGGTGCGCGCCCCGCCTGGCCCGTGGTCGTGCTGCGGACGCCGAAGGGCTGGACCGGTCCGAAGGAGGTCGACGGGCTCCCGGTCGAGGGCACCTTCCGCGCCCACCAGGTGCCGCTGTCGGAGACGCGGACGAACGCCGAGCAGCGGGCACTGCTGGAGACCTGGCTGCGCAGCTACCGGCCCGAGGAGCTGTTCGACACGACGGGGCGCCTCGTCCCCGAGCTGCAGGCCCTGGCTCCTCACGGGGACCGGCGGATGAGCGCCAACCCCCACGCCAACGGCGGCCGCCTGCTCCGCGACCTCGTGATGCCCGACTTCCGCGAGTACGCCGTCCCCGTGCCACGACCCGCAGCCGGGCTGGCCTCGGCCACCGGGACCCTGGGCCCGTTCCTGCGCGACATCATCGTGGCGAACCCCGACAGCTTCCGGCTGATGGGCCCGGACGAGACGGCGTCGAACCGGCTGTCAGCCGTGTTCGAGGCGACCGACCGGGCGTGGGACGCGCAGACGCTGCCCGGCGACGTCTCCCTGGCCCCCGACGGCCGGGTCATGGAGGTGCTGTCGGAGCACCTGTGCCAGGGCTGGCTCGAGGGGTACCTGCTCACCGGCCGGCACGGGATGTTCACCTGCTACGAGGCCTTCATCCACATCGTCGACTCGATGTTCAACCAGCACGCCAAGTGGCTCAAGACCACGCGGCACATCCCCTGGCGGGCGCCGATCGCCTCGCTCACCTACCTGCTGAGCTCGCACGTCTGGCGGCAGGACCACAACGGCCTGTCGCACCAGGACCCCGGCTTCATCGACCACGTGGTGAACAAGAAGGCCGACACCGTGCGGGTCTACCTGCCGCCGGACGCCAACACGCTGCTGTCGGTCGCCGACCACTGCCTGCGCAGCCGCCACTACGTCAACGTGATCGTCGCCGGCAAGCAGCCGGCCCTCACCTACCTCGACATGGACGAGGCCGTGGCGCACTGCACCCGGGGGCTCGGCATCTGGGAGTGGGCCGGGAGCGAGAAGGCCGGCTCCGACCCCGACGTCGTGCTGGCCTGCGCGGGCGACACCCCCACCCTCGAGGTCCTCGCGGCAGCCGACCTGCTGCGCACGCACCTGCCCGACCTCGCCGTCCGGGTCGTCAACGTCGTCGACCTCATGCGGCTGGAGCCCGACAGCGAGCACCCGCACGGGCTGTCCGACCGCGACTTCGACGCCCTGTTCCCCACCGACCGGCCGGTCGTGTTCGCCTACCACGGCTACCCGTCGCTCATCCACCGGCTGACCTACCGGCGGCACAACCACGACGACATCCACGTGCGGGGCTACAACGAGGAGGGCACCACCACCACGCCCTTCGACATGGTGATGATGAACGACCTGGACCGGTTCCGGCTGGTCATGGACGTGATCGACCGCGTCCCCTCCCTGGGCAGCCGGGCCGCCGTGCTCCGGCAGCAGATGAGCGACCGGCGGCTCGCGGCCCGGGCCTACACCCGCGAGCACGGCGAGGACGACCCTGCCATCGCCGGCTGGACCTGGCCCGCGCCTGCGGCGGCGACGTCGTGACGGCCGCCGCCGGGTGCTGACCGCCGACGGTGCCGCGGCACCCCGCACGACCCCTCCCCGGGCGGCCCGGCGCATCCGGCAGACCTGGGCGGAGCTGGCGGCGCCCACCGTCGACCCCGTCCTGTTCGACCCGTCGCTCGTGGCCGCCCTGCCCGAGCCCGCCCGGCGCTGGCTGACCCACGCGATCGCCCCCGGCACGCCGCTGTGGCAGTCGGTGGAGGTGTGCATGGCCGGGGAGATCCGGCTGGGCTCCTGGTACCCGTTCACCGCGGTGCAGGTCGTCTCCCCCGAGGGCTACGTGTGGGCCGCCGACACGAGGGTCCACCACCTGCCCGTCCTCGGCTACGACCGGCTCAGCGGCGGGACCGGCGAGATGCGCTGGCGCGCGCTGGACCTCGTGCCTGTCGTGTCGGTGACCGGGCCGGACGTCACGCGCAGCGCGGCCGGTCGCCTCGCCTCCGAGGTCGTGCTGCTGCCCACGTCCTTCCGGACCGCCCGGTGGTCCGCCGCCGGCCCCGACACGGCGGTGGCGAGCTGGGGCGAGGGCGCGGAGCTGCAGCGCGTCGAGCTGCTCCTCGACGACGGCGGCGGCCTGCGCGAGGTGTTCCTGCAGCGCTGGGGCGACCCCACCGGCCTGCCGTTCGGCCGCTACCCGTTCGGCGTCACCGTCGAGCAGGAGCAGACGTCGGCAGGCGTCACGGTCCCGTCGGTCTTCACCGCGGGCTGGCACCGGCGCACCGACCGGCAGGCCGAGGGCGAGTTCTTCCGCGCGCACGTGACGGCGCTCAGCTTCCGCTGAGCGCCGTCGGGTCAGGTCGTCGCGACGGCGGCCAGGACCGGCATGCGGGCGGCGCGGCGGGCCGGCCAGAGCGCCGCCAGGACACCGACCGCGGCGGACAGGACGAGGAACAGGGTCAGCCGCCCCACGGGCACCGCGAGCACCTCGATCCCCTGCGTCGCCAGCGTCCGGGTGAGCGCGATCCCGAGGACCACGCCGAGCACCAGCCCGAGCAGGGCGCCGTAGAGGGAGATGACGACCGACTCGAGGCGCACCATGCGCCGCAGCTGCCGGCGCTCCATCCCGAGGGCACGCAGCAGCCCGATCTCCCGGGTCCGCTCGAGGACGGCCAGGGCGAGGGTGTTGACGATGCCGAGCACGGCGATGAGGACCGACAGCGCGAGCAGGGCGTCGATGAGCAGGAGCACCTGGTCGATGCTGCCCTTGAGCCCGTCGCGGAACTCGTCGCGGTCCTTGACGGTGACGACCGGGTAGGCCGCCAGCGCCGTCTCGAGGTCGCTGCGGACCTGCGCCGGGTCGGCGCCGGGAGCGAGGTCGGCGTACACGAACTGGTCGAGGGCCGGGCCGCCCGCGGCGGTGTACGTGTCGAGCGCGACCACGACCGTGCCGACGATCTGGTTGGCGTGGTAGACCCCGCCGACGGTCAGGGCGAGCCGCGTCCCGTTCGGGAGCAGCGCCTCCACCGGGCTGCCCACGGTCCAGCGGTGCGAGGCCGCCGTGGGCTCGTCCACGAGCACGGACGTGCCTCCCAGGGCCGCGGCGGAGCCCGACACGTAGTCGAGCGCCACGGTCGAGGCCAGGGCAGGTGCGTCGACGGCGGTCAGGAACGTGCTGGCGCCCTCGACCTGCACCACGCCGAAGCGGTGCTGCATGACCGTGGCGATCCCGTCGACCCCGGCGACCGCCTCCGCGACCTGCGCGGTGAAGGGCTGCTGCACCGACGTCGAGACGACGAGGTCCGCCCGGAGCCCGGAGCCGATGACCCGGTCGATCGAGGCGTTGGTGGAGGTGCCGAGGATGCTGGCCGCGCTGACCAGCGCGAGGCCGATCATGAGCGCGGAGGCCGTGGCGGCCGTGCGCCGCGGGTTGCGCAGGGCGTTCTCGCGGGCCAGCGACCCGGTCCGGCCCCACACCGCAGGCAGGACCGCGCCGACCGTGCGCAGGAACGGGACGACCAGCGCGGGGCTCAGCCCGATGGTGCCGACCACGAGCGCCAGGGCGCCGACCCCGACCCACGCGGCCGCCGCACCCGTGTCGTCGGTCAGGAGGCTGGTCGTCAGAGCGGCTGCGCCGAGGACGGCCAGCGCTGCGCCCGTCAGCGTCCGCCGCCGCAGCGGGCGCTCCGCTCCCGACACGTCGTCGCGCATGGCTGCCAGCGGCGCGGTCCGGGCGGCGCGGCGGGCCGGCAGGTAGGCCGCGACCAGGGTGACGAGCACCCCCACGGCGTAGGACCACAGGACAGTCCGGGCGCTGAGGACGAGGCTGCCGTCCAGGGTGAGCCCGAACCGGCCGAACAGGGCGCGGAGTGCCTCGGCGAGCCCGACGCCCGCCGCGAGGCCGACCGTGGTGCCGAGCACTCCCAGGACGAGGGCCTCGGTGAGCACGGAGCGGGTCACCTGCCCGCGGCTGGCGCCGAGGGCCCGGAGCAGCGCCAGCTCGCGCGTGCGCTGCGCCACCAGCATCGAGAAGGTGTTGAGGATGATGAAGCTGCCGACGAACAGGGCGATGCCCGCGAACGCGAGCAGGACGACGCTCAGGTAGCCGAGCGAGCTCTCCAGCGCGGCCGCGGAGCTGGCTGCCTGCTCCGCGCGGGTCCGCACGTCGTAGCTGGTGCCGACGACGCCCCGGACCTCCCGGGCGAGCTGCCGGTCGGTCACGCCGGCCGCTGTCGCGATGCTGACGCCGGAGAAGCCGCCGGGCGTGCCCAGCAGGCGCTGTGCGGTCACGGTGTCGAACGCGGTGAGGCTGGCCCCGGCGAGCCCACCGCTGCGGCCGAACCGGAAGGTCCCGACCAGGACCGCCTCCACGCGCGGGCCCGGCGTCAGGACGGCGACGCGGTCGCCCAGCCGGTAGCCCGCCTCCGCCGCGGACGCGGCGTCGAGCGCCACCTCGGTCGCGGAGACCGGTCCGCGGCCGGCGGTGAGGTGGGCCGGGTTGAGCTCCGCCACCGTGTCCCACCCGATGCCGACGCCGGGCGAGCCTCCGGTGTCGAGGACCTTGCCGTTGCGGCGCAGGACGTACACGCCCTCCGCCTGCACGGTCCCGCTGACGGCGGCTGCCCCGGGCAGTGCGCGCAGCCGCTCCACGACCGCCTGCGGCACGGCGTCGGTCCCGTCAGGCGCGCCCGTCCCGGTCAGACCGACGTCGAAGGCCGCCCGGGGGGTGACGTTGACGTCGGCGGACGTCGCGCCGAACAGGTCGTTGAACGTGCGGCTCAGCGTGTCGGTGAAGACGAGCGTGCCGGCGACGAAGGCCACCCCGAGGACGATGGACAGCGCGGACAGCGCCAGGCGGAGCTTGTGCGACAGCAGGCTGCGCAGCGTCAGCCGCCACACCTCAGGCCTCCGCGCCGACGACGGTGCGCGCGTCCGCGTCCAGCGTCTTCATCCGCTCCAGGACCCGCTCCGCGGTGGGCGCCACCAGCTCGTCGACCACCCGGCCGTCCGCCAGGAACAGCACGCGGTCGGCGTACGCGGCGGCGCTCGGGTCGTGCGTCACCATGACGACCGTCTGCTCCAGCTCCCGGACCGAGCGCTGCAGGAAGGCGAGCACGTCGGCTCCGGCACGCCGGTCGAGGTTGCCGGTCGGCTCGTCCGCGAACACGATGGCCGGCCGGCCGGCGAGGGCCCGTCCGCACGCCACCCGCTGCTGCTGGCCGCCGGACAGCTCAGCGGGACGGTGCGCCAGCCGGGGACGCAGCCCGAGGACGTCGACCACCGTGTCGAGCCACACCGGGTCCGGCCGCCGGCCCGCGATGTCCATCGGCAGGGTGAGGTTCTCGAGCGCCGTGAGGGTGGGCAGCAGGTTGAACGTCTGGAACACGAAGCCGACCTGGTCGCGGCGCAGCCGGGTGAGGTGCGCGTCGTCGAGCCCGCTCAGCTCCGTGTCCCCGATCCACGCCCGCCCCTCCGTCACCTCCTCGAGGCCGGCCATGCAGTGCATGAGGGTCGACTTGCCCGACCCCGACGGCCCCATGATCGCCGTGAACGTCTCGCGCAGGAACGCGACGTCGACGTGGTCCAGCGCGACGACGCGGGTGTCGCCCGAGCCGTAGACCTTCGTCAGCCCCTCGGCACGGGCAGCGACGACAGGGCCGTCGGACAGCACCGGCGGGACGGGCAGCGTGTGGACGACGGACATGGCGGGCCTCTCGACGGGCGCCCGCGGGCTCGGCGGGCGCGTCGAGCAGCATCGCGAGGGCAGCAGCCGCGGCCCAGGGCAGAAGGTCCCCCGCTCGGGCCCCGCCCGCCCCGGCTCAGCTCCGCGTCGAGTCGGCGAGCAGCTGCGTCGCGCGGCGAGTGGTCGGCGTGCACGCCGCGGCGAGGTCGTCCTCCGCCTCGGCCGGCGTCGCGCCCTCGGGCACGACCAGCAGCAGCGTCCGCGGCGTGCCGCGCGAGCTGCTGCCGAGCGAGACCGTGTGCGGCTCCATGCCTTCGAACCAGCCGACCTTGACCGTGCGGCCGCGCTGCTGCGCGCGGGTCGGGTGCGGCAGGGGCCAGTCCCGGGAGCAGAGCGACACCCGGCTCACCCGGCCTCGACCGGCCGGGGTGGCGTCGAGCAGCTGCTGCAGCTCACGGGCGACGTCACGGGTCCGGGGCCACCAGCCGCCGTCGAGCTGCCCGACGCCCGTCTCGGCCGCCCACCGCACGCGCGCGGTGCCGTCCGACGGGCGGGGACCGGTGGGGAGGGGAGGGAGCGAGGGACTCACGGGGCCGTCTCCAGGGTGCGCGGGAGGGCCGAGCCTGGTGCGGCCCGCGGCCGGGAGCCAGGGTCGAAGGACCCCTCGGAAGGGTCGTCCGCCCCTGGTGCGGAGCAGCCGCCGGGCGGCAGCGTGCTGCCGTGACCCGACCTCCAGGGAGCACCCTCCCGGTGCGCTCCCGCGCCCCCGACGCCCTGCTGCTGACCGTCGCGCTCCTGCTGACCACCTGGCTGGCGCAGCTGGTCGGTCTGTACGTCGGGGTGGCGCAGGACCGGGCCTACTGGGCCTCGCCGCACGGCCGGGAGGGCGGGCTCCTGTACGTCGCGCTGGGGGACAGCGCGGCCCAGAGCGTCGGGGCGAGCCGCCCGGCACGCGGGTACGTGGGCCTGCTGGCCGAGCGCCTGCGGGTCACGACGGGCGGGCCGGTCCGGGTCGTGAACCTCAGCGTCAGCGGCGCCCGGGTGCGGGATGTCCTGCGCGACCAGGTCCCCGCGCTGCGGGCCCTGCGCCCCGACGTCGTGACCGTCGCCGTCGGGGGCAACGACGTCCGCGGCTACGACGCCGGCCGGTTCGACACCGACGTCAGCGCCCTCGTCGCCGCCCTGCCTCCCGACGCGCTGCTCGCCGACGTCCCGTACTTCATGCACGGGCACTGGGAGCGCGACGCGCAGCAGGCGGCGGACGTGCTGCACGCCCGGGCGTCCGCCCGGGACCTGACCGTCGTGCCCCTGCACGCCGCCCTCGCGCGGGAGGGCCTGCGCGCCATGCTCACCGAGTTCGCCCCCGACCTGTTCCACCCGTCGGACCGCGGCCACGCGGTCTGGGCCGACGCGTTCTGGACGCAGGTCCGGCGGCTGCCCGCGGTGCGTGCTGCCACGCCTGCGCGCCGCGGTCCGTGACCTCCGCCCCTGGTGCTGCCGCGCCTCGCCCCTCACCCTCAGCAGCCCGCCCGCGACCGTCGACCCCTCTGGAGCACCGTGAGCACCTCCGACCTGCACGGCCACCCGCTGCGCGCCCGCGACCTGCTCAGCCGTGACCTGGCGACCGTCCCGGACACCGCGACGGTCGACAGCGCACGGGCGCTGATGCGGCACCTCGACGTCCGGCACCTGCCGGTCCTCGGCGCGTCCGGGCTCGCCGGTCTCCTGCACGAGCCGGACCTGCGCACCGCCGACGGCAGCGCGCAGGTGGCCGGGTGGGTCCGCGGCGGCGTCCCCGAGGCGCAGCTGCAGGACGGCGTAGGACGGCTCGCCGCGCTGCTGGAGAGCAGCACCTGCGGCGCGGTCGTCGTCGTCGACGACGAGCGCCGGCTGCTCGGCGTGCTCACCGAGGTCGACCTCCGGCGGGCGGTCGTGCTGCCGGGCTGACCGCACCGACGGGACCGACGACCCTGGTCCGCCCTCGCATAGCGCCCCACGCTGGAGGGGCACCCCGCACCGGCTCGGACCGCCTGGTCACGAGCGCGCGGAGGAGCCGGACCAGAGGAGCAGCAGATGCGCACCGTCGTCTCAGGCGTGGACAGCGAGCAGCAGTCGAGGCAGGTCCTGCGCAAGGCCCTGGCCGAGGCCCAGTCGGCCGGCCGCCCGCTCGAGGCGCTGCACGCGTGGTCGACACCGACGTGGGCCTCTGGAGCCGTCGGTCTCGACGACACGGAGGGGGTGCAGACCGGTCGGCAGGAAGCGCAGCAGCTGGCTGCCCACCTGCTCGCCGACGCCCTGCACACCCGGGTCGGCGAGCTGCCGGTCCGCGCGTCTGCCCGCGGCGCGTTCGGCGACGCCGGCGACCTGCTGGTGCGCGCGAGCTCCGAGGCCGGCCTGGTCGTCGTCGGCTCGCGCAGCCACGGCCCGCTGCTGAGCGCCGTCCTGGGGTCGGCCACCGCCCACGTCCTGCACTACGCCCCCTGCCCCGTGATGGTCGTGCCCCGCAGCGTCGCGCCCGGTCCCTACCGCCGCGTGGTGGTCGGCTACGACGACCAGGAGCACGCCGGCTCGGCGCTCCGCTGGGCCCTCGACGCCGCCCGCCGTCACCACTGCCCCCTCGTGGTCCTGCACGCGCTGCGCCTGACCCCCTCGCCGGTGCGGCTGTCCGCGCAGGTCACCGACGCGCACCGCGAGGACGAGGTGCACACCTGGCTCGCCGCTCAGGTCACCCGGGCGTCGCGGCGGTTCACCGACGTGCCCGTGTCGCTCAGCGTGCGCGACGGCTCGCCGCTCGACGTCCTCCTCGGCGAGGCCGGGGCCGACGACCTGCTGGTCCTGGGCTCCCGTGCCCGGTCCGGCCTGGCGGAGGTGCTGCTCGGCGCGGTGGCCGTGCAGTGCGCAAAGCAGGCGACCGGCACGGTCGTCGTCGTGCGGGCGGGCCAGGAGCGCCTGGACGACCCGGCACCCGACGCGGGGCACGTGGACCGGGACGACCAGCTGGTCCGCGGCTGAGAGACGCACCCGTCGCCCCGGGTGACCTTCGACCCTGTCGGCCCTCGCCGCCACGGCCCAGCCTGAGAGCACCAGCACCTCCGAGAAGGGCCACGCAGATGACCACAGCGATCCGGCACGACACCGCTCCCGGCCTGGGAGCGCTCCCCCTCGGCCGGCACACCTCGCCGGACGCTCCCGGGGCCCGGTCGGGCCTCGCCACCGTCGGCCTCGTGGGCCTCCGGCTGGCTCTCGGCTTCGAGTTCCTGTGGGCCTTCCTCGACAAGCTCTTCGGCTGGGGCTACGCCACCCCGAGCGACCGCGCCTGGATCCACGGCGGGTCGCCGACCTCCGGCTTCCTGTCCGGCGCCGGCGGTCCCTTGAAGGGCGTCTTCCACAGCCTGTCCGGCATCGCCGCCATGGACTGGCTGTTCATGGCCGGTCTGCTCGGCATCGGCGCGGCCCTGCTGCTCGGCGTCGCGCTGCGCCCCGCGGCGGCGTCCGGGGTGCTGCTGCTCACGCTGATGTGGTTCGCCACCTGGCCCTTCGCGAAGGTCGCCGACGGTGAGGCGACCCACTCGACCAACCCCCTGGTCGACGACCACGTGGTCAGCGCCTTCGCCCTGGTCGTCGTCGCCCTGCTCGCCGGCCGCAGCGCCGGCTACCTCGGCCGCCGCTGGTCGGAGCTCTCGGTCGTGCGCGCGCAGCCGTGGCTCCGTTGAGCACCGCCCCCGTCGCCGAGCGCCCGACGTCTCACGCGGACGACACGGCCCCGTGCCTGTGCAACCTGCAGGCGCGGGACGTGATGAGCCGGGACGTCGTCACCCTCGGGCCGGACGCCACCGTCGAGCAGGCCCTCGCGGTGATGCGCGAGCTCGGTGTGCGCCACCTGCCCGTCGTCCTGGACGGCCGCTTCGCCGGCCTCATCGACGACCGGCTCGTCGCCCTCGCCCAGCTCGCGGACGGCGTGCCCGACCGGCGCCGGGTGGTCGCCCTCATGACGCACTACGTGCCGCAGGTGGCCCCCGACGCCGCCCTGTCCCGGGTCGCCCGCCTGGTCGGTGACAGTGGCTGCGACGCCGTGGTCGTGATGGACGACGGCGGCCTCGTCGGCCTGGTCACCGCCACCGACCTCGTGGCCGCCGTCGCGGGCCGGACGTGGTCCACGTGAGGCCGCGTCCCTTCCCGCCGACCCGCCGGGCCCTGGTCGACCCGGGGACGGTGGTGGCCGGGGCCGTCGCCACCGCCGCGGTGGGCTACGGCATCGCCCTGTGGCTCGCCCGCGTCGGCACCTGGGCCGAGCGCGTCGAGGAGGAGCAGTACTGCGGCCCGCCCGCACCGGCACAGCGCCGGCGCCCGGGCGCTGCCCGCCCCCTGCACCGCTCGGGAGCCCCCTCGTGACGCTGCTCGAGACGGGCACGGACACGCCGCTGCGGCAGCAGCTGGCCCGCCTCGCTGCGGCGGCCGGGCGCGCGCCGAGCAAGCACAACACCCAGCCCTGGCGCTTCGTGGTCCGGAGCGACGCGCTCGAGGTCTGGCCCGACCCGGCGCGCCTGCTGCCCGAGACCGACCCGCACCGGCGCGAGCTGGTGCTGTCCTGCGGCGCCGCTGCCCAGACCGCCCTGGTCCTGGCCCGGGCGGACGGCCTCGACGTGCGCGTCTCGGCGCTGCCGGACGGGACGGCGGGGCCGGTCGCCCGGCTGTCGGTCCTCGGAACGCTCCAGGCGCAGCCCCACGACACCGAGCTCGCCGCGGCGGTCGGGCGACGTCACACCGACCGCGGACCGCTCGACGCCGCGCGCCTGCCCGCTGCGACCCCCTTCCTGCTCCAGCAGGCCGCCGCCGACCACGGCGCAGAGCTGCGGCTCGTCAGTGCGCCGGGAGAGGTCGCGTCGGTCGCCCGGCTGCTGCTCGAGGCGGACCACCGGCTCGCGCTGCGCCGCTCGCCCCGCGAGGAGGTGCGCGCGTGGTCGCGGCCGGCCGGGTCGGAGCAGGCCGACGGCGTCGCGGCGTCCGCGACCCGGGGCGCCCGCGCGTCGTACGAGGCCGCGTTCGTGCAGCGCGACTTCTCCCTCCCGGGCTCGGTGCCGCTCCACGACCGCAGCGGGCCGGACCGGCCCCTGCTCGCCGTGCTGACCACTGCCCGTGACCGCCCTTCCGACCGGGTCGACGCCGGGCGCGCGGTGGCGCAGCTGCTCCTCGAGCTCACGCTCGCGGGCGGCGCCGCCAGCTTCCTCGACCAGGTGGTGGAGGACGACGTCGGACGCTCCGCCCTGCGCGAGGCCCTCGGCGGCAGCGGCTGGCCGCAGCTGGTCCTGCGCGTCGGGGTCGGCGGACACGTCCCCGCCTCGCGACGGCGTCCCGCCGACGACGTCGTCGTGCAGGGCCGCTGAGCGCAGCACGCCCCTGCCGGCCCCGCGTCTGCGACAGTGGAGGCGCACCCGGCCCCCGGTCGGGGCTCTGGAGGCGGCACGTGATCTCGCACCTCCCCCCGACGACGCTCTCCCGCTCGTGACCCGGCTGCTCGACGCCGTCCGCGCGGTCGGCTCGGACCTGGAGCTCCCGGTCGTGCTGCGGCACCTCGTCGAGGCGGCCGTGGAGCTGGTGCAGGCCCGGTACGGCGCCCTCGGGGTCGTCAACGCCTCGGGCGAGGGCCTGTCGGAGTTCATCACGGTCGGGATGGACGAGGCCACGGTCGCCCGCGTGGGGCGGCCGCCCACCGGGCTGGGCGTGCTCGGCGAGCTCCTGGTCGTGCCCGAGCCCCTGCGACTCACCGACCTCGCGCAGCACGTCAGCTCCGTCGGCTTCCCCGCGGGCCACCCGCCGATGCGGACCTTCCTCGGCGTCCCCGTCCGCGTGGGCGACGTCGTGTTCGGCAACCTCTACCTGACCGACAAGCGCGGCGGCCAGGAGTTCACGGACGCCGACGAGGAGGTGCTCGTGACGCTCGCCCTGGCCGCCGGCGTCGCCGTGCGCAACGCCCGGCTGTACGAGCAGGCCCGCCGAGGGAGCGCCTGGCGCGAGGCCGGACGGAGCATCTCGACGGCGCTGCTGTCCGGCGCGGACCGCGAGGACGTCGTCGCCCTGCTCGTGGACACGTCGATGCGGGTGCTCGACGCCGACAGCGTCTTCATGGGCCTGCGGGAGGGCGAGGACCTGCACCTGGCGGCGTCCGCGGGAGCGACGGGTCCCGGCGCCGACGCCGCCCTGCTCGCCGACCTGCGCCCGGTCCTGCTGTCCGGCCAGCCCTGCGCCGCCTCCAGCGGGGAGCTCAGCGGCTTCGCCGTCCCGCTCGGCGCCGAAGGAGCGGCCTGCCACGGCGTCCTCGCCGCCCTGTGGTCCACCCCGCCGCACCCGCTGCTGGTGCACGACCTGCAGGGCTTCGCGGCGCAGGCCGCCGTGGCCCTGGAGCTGGCCGACCGGCGCGACGCCGCCGAGCAGGGCGCGCTGGTCGCCGACCGCGACCGGATCGGGCGCGACCTGCACGACCTCGTCATCCAGCGGCTGTTCGCCACCGGCATGCGCCTGCAGAGCGTCCTCCGGCTCGTCCCCACCAACCCGGCCGAAGCCGTGCGCCGGGTCGACCTCGCCGTCGACGACCTGGACGCCACCATCCGCGAGCTCCGGTCCACGATCCACGGGCTGCAGGCACCGCTGGACGGCCGGCCCTCCCTGCGCGCCCGGCTGCTCGAGGCCGTCGACGCCGGCACCGTCCACCTGGGCTTCGCGCCGTCGCTGCGGCTGGACGGTCTGCTCGACACCCTCGTGCCGGAGGAGACGGCCGAGCACGTGCTGGCCACCGTCCGCGAGGCCCTGTCGAACGCGGCGCGCCACGCCTCGGCGTCGACCGTCGTGGTCAGCGTGGCGCTGCGCGGCGGGGTCGTGCAGGTCGTCGTCGAGGACGACGGCGTGGGCGTCGACCCGTCCGCGGGCAGCAGCGGGCTGCGCAACCTCGCCAGCCGCGCCCTCGAGCTGGGCGGCGAGCTGGTGCTGGACGCCGGACCGCTGGACGGTGCCCGGCTGACCTGGCGCGTGCCGGTCCAGGCGTAGGCCCGTCCGGGCGCAGCGCGTGCCGTCAGCTGCCCGTCCAGGCGGAGCGCGTGCGGGCACGGCGCGGCCGGTCGGCAGCCCGTGCAGGACCGAGCGGTCCGCTCAGCCGGCCGGGTGGCGCAGCTCCGTCGCGAGCACCGCGACCTGGGTGCGCCGCTGCAGCCCCAGCTTCGCGAGGACGTTGCTGACGTAGTTCTTGACCGTCTTCTCGGCGAGGAACATGGCGACGCCGATCTCGCGGTTCGTCAGGCCCTCGCCGATGTGGACCAGGACCTTGCGCTCCTGCTCCGACAGCTGCGCCAGCACGTCGGGCGCGCTCGGTCGGCGCAGCCGCTCCACGACGCGCGCCGTGGCCGCCGGGTCGAGCAGCGACCGGCCCGCCGCCACCGCGCGGACCGCCCCGACCAGGTCGCCGCCCCGGATGTCCTTGAGCACGTAGCCGGACGCGCCGGCGAGCACGGCGTCCAGGAGCGCCTGGTCGTCGGCGAAGGAGGTGAGCATCAGGCAGGCGAGGTCGGGCTGCAGCACACGCAGCTCGCGGCACAGCTCGACGCCGTTGCCGTCGGGCAGCCGGACGTCGAGCACCGCCACCTGGGGCGCCAGCAGCGGGATCCGCACCAGCGCCTCGGCGACCGAGCCCGCGTCGCCCACGACGGAGAGGTCGTCCTCGGCGTCGAGCAGCTCGGCGACGCCGCGCCGGACGACCTCGTGGTCGTCCACGAGGAACACCGTCGTCGCCGCGTCGTCCACGCGCACAGCCTGCCACCCCGGGTGGACGCCGACCCGGGCCGAACGTCCCGACTCCTCCACGGGACCTCCGACCCTGCCCAGGGCGGCTCCCCGTGCCTAGCGTCGTCGGGGCAGGGCGACCGGGACCACCCCCCGGGAGGTCCGCGCCTGCACCCCACCTCCCGGAGGACCACGTGACCAGCACCGAGCCCAGCACCACGTCGTCCAGCACGTCGTCGTCCAGCAGCCCGTCCCCGCGCATCGTCGTCGGCGTCGACGGGTCGGACGGCTCGGCGTCCGCCCTCGCCTGGGCGCTGCAGCAGGCGCAGGTGACCGGCGCCGCCGTGACCGCCGTCGCCAGCTGGCAGACGCCCGCCATGAACGGCATGGCCGGGTTCGGGTCGTACGCCGACCTGTCCAGCTACGACCTGCGCGCCCCGACCACGGAGGTGCTGGAGAAGGCCGTCGCCGCCGCCACGGCCGACCTGCCGCTCGGCGTCACGGTGCCCACCACGACGGTGGTCGTGCAGGGGTACCCGGCCCGCGAGCTGCTGCGCGAGGCGGAGGGCGCGGACCTGCTGGTCGTCGGGTCCCGCGGCCACGGCGAGCTCAGCGGGATGCTGCTCGGCTCGGTCGGCCTGCACTGCGTCACGCACGCCACGTGCCCCGTGGTCGTCGTCCACCCTCGGCCCGCGTCATGACCCCGGAGCAGCTGACCAGCGTGCTCGAGACGGCGGTGCGCGCGCCGTCGGTGCACAACACGCAGCCCTGGCTGTTCGAGCTGCGCGACGGAGCCCTGCACGTGCGGGTCGACCCCGCGAGGCGGCTCCCGGTGGAGGACCCGCTCGGCCGCGAGCTCCGCGTCAGCTGCGGGGCCGCCGTCGACCACGCCCGGCTCTCCGTGCGCGGGCTCGGCCTGGCGTGCGAGGTCGACTGGACCGTGCCCGACGGCGACCCCGACCACGTCGCGGTCCTCACCGTGACCGGGCCCAGCCCGACGACGGAGGAGGAGGCGCGGCTGCTCGAGGCCGTGCTGGTCCGCCGGACCGACCGCAGCGCCTTCGCCCCGGAGCCCGTGACCGACGCCGTCGTCGAGGAGCTGCTCGCCGCGGCGCTCGTCGACGGGGCCCACCTGACCGCCGAGCGCGACCACGACCGCGTGCTCGCTCTGGAGGGCGTCGTCGCCCGGGCCGACACGGCGCTGCGCAACGACCCTGACGTCCGCCGCGAGCTCGACGCCTGGGTCCGCTCCGCCGGCCACCCCGACGACGGCCTGCCGTCCGGCGCCCTCCCCGCGCACGGCCACGACCGGGGGTCCTCCCTGGCGCTGCGCGACTTCGAGCCGGAGGACGGCGGCCCGCCCTCGGGAGCGGAGCCGCCTGTCGCCGAGCACCCGCTGGTCCTCGTGCTGAGCACCGACGGCGACTCGCTCGAGGACTGGGCCCGCGCCGGCGGAGCGCTCAGTCGCGTGCTGCTGACGGCGACGGCGGCCGGCCTGGTCGTCAACCCGCAGACCCAGGTGCTCGAGGTGCCCGGTCTGCGCTGGCGCCTGGTCGAGGAGCTCGGCCTGGTCGGGCGCCCGCAGATGCTGCTGCGCGCCGGCTACCCCACCGGCCCGGGCTCCCCTCCCACCGGTCGCCGGCCGGTCAGCGAGGTGCTGCTCGACCCCGCACCGGTCTAGAGGCGGACGCCCGCGGGAGCTGACAGCGGACGCGCAGGCGGGCGCCAGGACCGTGCCAGGCAGGGACCCGAACCTCGTACCAGCGCGGCAGACAGCCGCACCTGATCGAGGAGAACCTCATGCGCACCAAGCTCGTCGCCCTCGCCCTGACCGCCGGCCTCGCGACCGGCGGAGCCGCCCTCGTGGCCCCGAACGCCTTCGCCGCCGACAGCGCCGGCTCCAGCGCCACGTCGACCGCCACCACCAGCCCGAGCACCGGCGCGACCGACCGCGCGGCGTCCCGCCTCGCGGCCATCAAGGACGCCCTGAAGGGCCTGGTCACGGACGGGACCGTCACCCAGGCGCAGGCCGACAAGGTCGCCACCACCCTGTCCACCTCCGACGCGCTGCGCGGCGGCCCCGGCGGCGGTCGCGGGCACGGTGGCGCGGGCCACCTCAGCCCCGACGCCGTCGCGAAGGTCCTGGGCATCACCACCGACCAGCTCCGCACCCAGGAGCAGGCCGGCAAGACCCTCACCCAGATCGCCGCGACGAAGGACATCAGCAAGGCCGACCTGATCAGCAAGCTCGTCGCCGCCGCCAAGACCCAGCTCGCCGCCGACGTCACCAGCGGCAGGACCACCCAGGCGCAGGCCGACGCCAAGGCCGCCACGCTGACCGCCGACATCACGAAGAAGGTCGACCAGGTCCACACCGGCCGCGGGGACCACGACGGCGACCGCGGCGCCGCCCCCAGCGCCACCACCCCGAGCAGCACGACCACCCCGAGCAGCACCTCCAGCGCCACCGCCTGACCCTCGCCCCGCCCGACGGCCCCGCTCCAGCACCTCGGAGCGGGGCCGTCGGCGCTTGCCGTCCGCCCCCCGCTCGGTCAGCATGCGCGCGACGCGAGGGGGCAGACGTGACAGCGGCAGGCCGGCAGGCACCGGACGAGGCCTCCGCGCAGGCCGCCCGGCTGTGGGAGAGCGACACGGCGAGCCGCGCCCTCGGCATCGAGCTGGGGCCGGTCGCGCCCGGCAGCGCGAGCGCCCGCATGACCGTGCGGCCGGACATGCTCAACGGCCACGGCACCTGCCACGGCGGCTACCTGTTCCTGCTCGCCGACACCGCGTTCGCGTTCGCCTGCAACACCCACGGCGTCCCCGTCGTGGCCGCCGGCGCCGACGTCGCGTTCCTGGCGCCGGCACAGGAGGGTGACGAGCTGGTGGCCACCGCGGTCGAGCGGGTGCTGTCCGGCCGCAGCGGCCTCTACGACGTCACGGTCCGCCGTGACGACGACGTCCTGGTCGAGTTCCGGGGCCGCAGCCGCGCCGTGCCGGGAGCCCGGCCGTGAAGGACCTGACGCCGGACCGGGCGACGCTGGACCCGGTCGAGACCGCGTCCCGCGACGAGATCACCGCACTGCAGCTGTCGCGGATGCGCTGGAGCCTGCAGCACGCCTACGACCGGGTGCCGCACCACCGGGCCGCCTTCGACGCCGCCGGCGTGCACCCGCGCGACCTCGTCGAGCTCGCCGACCTCGCTCGCTTCCCCTTCACCACCAAGGCCGACCTCCGCGACACCTACCCCTTCGGGATGCTCGCCGTCCCGCGCAGCGAGCTGCGGCGCGTGCACGCCAGCAGCGGCACCACCGGGAAGCCGACCGTCGTCGGGTACACCCAGCGCGACCTCGACACCTGGGCCGACGTCGTCGCCCGGAGCCTGCGGGCGGCCGGGGTCCGCCCGGCCATGACCGTGCACGTCGCCTACGGGTACGGCCTGTTCACCGGCGGCCTCGGTGCGCACTACGGCGCGGAGCGGCTGGGCTGCACCGTGATCCCGGTGTCGGGCGGGCAGACCGCCCGGCAGGTCCGGCTCGTCCAGGACTTCGAGCCGGACGCGATCTGCGTGACGCCGTCCTACATGCTCGCGCTCCTCGACGAGTTCGAGCGGCAGAGGCTCGACCCGCGGGGCACCTCCCTGCAGGTCGGCGTCTTCGGGGCGGAGCCGTGGACGGAGGACATGCGCCGCGAGGTCGAGGAGCGGGCCGACCTGCACGCCGTCGACATCTACGGCCTGTCCGAGGTGATGGGACCGGGGGTGGCGAGCGAGTGCGTCGAGACCAAGGACGGCCTGCACGTCTGGGAGGACCACTTCTACCCGGAGGTCGTCGACCCCGAGACCGGCGAGGTGCTGCCCGACGGGCAGGAGGGCGAGCTGGTCTTCACGTCCTTGACCAAGGAGGCGCTGCCGGTCGTCCGGTACCGGACCCGCGACCTCACCCGCCTGCTGCCGGGCACCGCGCGCTCGTTCCGGCGGATCGAGAAGATCACCGGACGGTCCGACGACATGCTCGTCGTGCGCGGCGTCAACGTCTTCCCGAGCCAGGTCGAGGAGCTGCTGCTGCGGCTGCCCGGGCTCGCGCCGCACTACCAGCTGGTGCTGACCCGGCCGGCGCGGCTGGACGAGCTGACCGTGCGGGTGGAGTCCCGCGCCGGGGTCGGCAGCGACGCGCGGACGGCGCTGGCGGGCAGGCTGGTCGAGCTGGTGAAGGCCGACGTCGGGGTGACGGTGACGGCCGACGTCGTCGAGCCCGGGACGCTCCCGCGCTCGGAGGGGAAGGCCCAGCGGGTCCTCGATCAGCGCTGACGCAGACCGTCGAGGACGAGGGTGACGAGGGCGTCCTCGACCTGGCGGCGGGAGTGGCTGCCCGGGCGGAACCAGTCGACGAGGCTGTTGACGGTCCCGAACAGCAGCCGGGTGACCAGGCGCGGGTCGAGGTCGGCGCGCAGGTCGCCGTCGGCCACGGCGTCGCGGACCAGCAGGGTGAGCCGGCGGTCGAACTCGCGCCGTCGCTCCAGCGCCCACCGCTCGGCCCCGGTGTTGCCGCGCACGCGCAGCAGCAGCGTCACGTAAGGGAGCTCGGCGGCCAGCACGCGCACCGAACCGCGCACGACGTGCTCGAGCCGGTCGACGGCCCGCCCCTGCTGCGCCCCGGGCTCGTCGAGGATCCCGAACAGCGCGTCGACGGCGCGGGCGACCGCCAGCCGCAGCAGCTCCTCCTTGCCCGACACGTGGTGGTACAGCGAGGACTTGGTGCGACCGGTGGCCCGAGCGAGGTCCTCCATGCTCGTGGCGTCGTAGCCCCGCTGCAGGAACTCCCGGGCGACGACCTCGAGCAGCTCGGCGAGGCTGTACGGCTCCCGCCGGTCGCGCTGCGTCGTCACCGCCCGGACGCTAGTGCCCTTGACACCCCTCCGGCTCCGGCGGACGCTAAGGGCTGACCGAACGGTCGTTCGGTCACGAGGAGGCTCCGGTGGACGTGCTCGAGCAGGAGTTCCAGGCCGCGGTCGACGCCGGGGAGCGGATCGAGCCGCGGGACGCCGTCCCGGACGGCTACCGCCGGACGCTGGTGCGCCAGATCGCGCAGCACGCGCACTCGGAGATCATCGGCATGCAGCCCGAGGGCGGGTGGATCACCCGGGCGCCCTCGCTGCGCCGCAAGTGCATCCTCGTGGCGAAGGTCCAGGACGAGGCCGGGCACGGGCTGTACCTCTACTCGGCGGCCGAGACCCTGGGCGTGGACCGCGAGGACCTCCTGGACATGCTGCACACCGGCCGGCAGAAGTACTCGACGATCTTCAACTACCCGGCCACCTCGTGGGCCGACGTCGCCGCGATCGGCTGGCTGGTCGACGGCGCGGCGATCATGAACCAGGTCCCGCTCACCCGCTGCTCCTACGGCCCCTACGCCCGGGCCATGACGCGGGTGTGCAAGGAGGAGTCGTTCCACCAGCGGCAGGGCTTCGAGGCCATGGGCGTCCTGGCCGCCGGCACCCCCGCGCAGCGGCGCATGGCGCAGGACGCGCTCGACCGCTGGTGGTGGCCGGCGCTCATGATGTTCGGCCCGTCCGACGCCGACTCGCCGAACAGCGCCCAGTCGATGGCCTGGGGCATCAAGCGCTTCGGCAACGACGAGCTCCGCCAGCGCTTCGTCGACGCGACCGTGCCGCAGGCCGAGCACCTCGGACTGACGGTGCCCGACCCGGACCTGCGGTGGGACGGCGAGCACTACGCGTTCGGCGAGATCGACTGGACCGAGTTCTCCACCGTCCTGCGGGGCGACGGCCCGTGCAACCGCGAGCGGGTCCGCAACCGGGTCGCGGCCCACGAGGACGGCGCGTGGGTCCGCGAGGCCGCGGCGGCGTACGCCGCGAAGCACGCGACCGCCGCCCGGAGGACCGCGTGAGGAGCGAGCCGCTCTGGGAGGTCTTCGTCCGCAGCCGCCGAGGCCTGTCGCACACGCACGTCGGCAGCCTCCGCGCACCGGACGCGCACCTGGCGCTGCGGCACGCCCGCGACCTCTACACCCGGCGCTCGGAGGGCGTCTCGCTGTGGGTCGTCCCCGCGAGCGAGATCGTGGCGAGCAGCCCGGACGAGAAGGACGCCTTCTTCGACCCCGCCGGCGACAAGCCCTACCGCCACCCCACCTTCTACGAGGTGCCGGAGGGGCTGACCCACCTGTGACGCTTCCCCGGGTCGACCTCGACCTCGACGTCGCCGCGTACTGCCTGCGGCTCGGCGACGACGCCCTCGTCCTGGGCCAGCGGCTCACCGAGTGGGCGGCCCGGGCCCCTCAGCTCGAGGAGGACGTCGCCCTGCTCAACCTCGCCCTCGACCTGCTCGGCACCGCCCGGACGCTGCTGACCCGCGCCGGAGAGCTCGAGGGGCGCGGCCGCGACGAGGACGACCTCGCGTTCCTGCGCGACGAGCCGGACTTCACGTGCGCGCTCCTGTACGAGGCCGAGGGCGGCGACTTCGGCCGGACCGTGGCGCGGCAGCTGCTGGTGTCGGCGTACGCCGTCCCCCTGTGGCAGCAGCTCACCGGCTCGACCGACGAGGTGCTGGCCGGCGTCGCGGGCAAGGCGGTCAAGGAGGCGGCGTACCACCTCGACCACGCCCGCACCTGGGTCGTGCGGCTGGGCGACGGCACCGAGGAGTCGCACCGGCGCGTGCAGACCGGCCTCGAGGAGGTGTGGCCCTACGCCTTCGAGCTGTTCGAGCGCGACCCGCTGGTCGACCGCCTCGTCGCCCGGAGCGTCGCGGCCGACCCCGACCTGCTGCAGCCGGTCTGGGAGGCCACCGTCCGCGAGGTCCTCGCGGAGGCGACGCTCGACGTGCCGCAGACGACGTGGCGTCCCACCGGCGGACGCCGGGGGCAGCACCTGACCTGCTTCGGCCACCTGCTCGCCGAGATGCAGCACCTGCACCGCAGCCACCCCGGTGCGTCCTGGTGACGGCCCTCGACGAGGTCCGGGCCGCGGTGGCCCGGGTGACGGACCCCGAGATCCCGGTCCTCACCCTCGAGGACCTCGGCGTGCTGCGCGACGTGCAGGTGGAGGGCCGGCACGTCGTCGTCACGCTGACCCCCACCTACTCCGGCTGCCCGGCCTTGCAGGAGATCGAGCAGGACGTCCGGGCGGCGCTGGCGGGCTACGACGTCGAGGTGCGCACCGTGCTCTCGCCGGCCTGGACCACCGACTGGATGACCGACGCCGGCCGGGCCCGGCTGGAGGCCTACGGCATCGCCCCGCCGCAGCCGCGCCCCGCCGGCCCGGTCGCCCTCGTGCTCAGCCCGCCGCGGCTGCGCTGCCCCCAGTGCGGTTCCTCCGACACCGAGGAGCTCTCGCGCTTCGGGCCGACGTCGTGCCAGGCGATGTGGCGCTGCCGGTCCTGCCGCGAGCCGTTCGGTCACTTCCGTGCCCACTGAGACGGCACCGGGCTTCACGCCGCTGTGCGTCAGCCGCGTCGACGCCCTCACCGAGGACAGCGTCGGCGTGACCTTCGCCGTCCCGCCGGAGCAGGTGTCGCGCTTCCGCTTCTCGCCCGGCCAGCACCTGACGCTGCGCCGGGTCCTCGACGGGCAGGACCTGCGGCGCACGTACTCCGTCTGCAGCAGCAGCGCGGGCGGGCCGCTGCGGGTGGCGGTCCGTCGGCTCGACGGCGGCGCGTTCTCCACCTGGCTGACCACCCGGCTGCGCGCCGGCGACGACGTCGAGGTGCTGCCTCCGGCCGGCCGCTTCGGCCCGGTGCCGGACCCGGCGCTGCGGCGCACCGTCGGCCTGGTCGCCGGAGGCAGCGGCATCACCCCCCTGCTGTCGATCGCCGCCTCGGTGCTCGACCTCGAACCCGACAGCGACGTCGTGCTCGTGTGCGCGAACCGGACGCAGGCCGACGTCATGCTGCTCGAGGACCTCGCCGACCTCAAGGACCGCTACCCCGACCGCCTGCAGGTGCTCCACGTCCTGTCGCGGGAGGAGCAGGCCGGGGAGCTGCTCAGCGGCCGGCTCGACGCCGCGCGCGTGGTGCGGCTGGCGCAGGCCGGGCTGCTGCCCGTCGACGACGTCGAGGGCTGGTACCTGTGCGGCCCGCAGGGACTCGTGGAGGGGGCCCGCGGCGCACTGCTCGACCTCGGCGTCGCGGCCGACCGGGTTCACACCGAGCTGTTCCACGCGGGCGACCCGCTCCCCCGGCCGCCACGGGAGGGACCGCCCTCCGGAGCCACGCGCACCACCGTGGAGCTCCACGGCCGCACCACGACCCTGGCGGTCGACCCCGACGTCGAGACCGTGCTCGACGCCGTCCTGCGGGTCCGCCGGGACGCGCCCTACGCGTGCCGGGGCGGCGTCTGCGGCACCTGCCGGGCGCGGGTGGTCGAGGGCGCCGCCGAGATGGACGTCGACCACGCCCTCGAGCCCGAGGAGCGGGCCGACGGCGTGGTGCTCACCTGCCAGGCCCGCCCGACGACGTCCACCCTGCGGCTGGTGTTCCTCTAGGCCTCGCGGGACACGACCGGCGTGCCCGACGGCAGCAGCGCGGCGGCAGCGGTCGAGCACGTGCAGCTCCCGCCCCGCAGCCAGTCCTCGACAGCCAGCCGCGCCCAGACGGCCTTGCCGGGGTCCTGGGGCGTGGCGCCCCACGTCGCGGCCAGCTCGGTCACGAGCTGCAGCCCACGGCCTGCCGCGACCGGCCCGCTGGCACCCACGGCGAGCCGCGGGTCCCGCTCGGCGAGCCGGACCCCCGCCTCGGCCTCCAGCAGCAGCGTGGCGTCGAGGTCAGCGAGCAGGTCGTGGCGCTGCAGCCGCGTCTCGGGGAGGCCGTCCGACGCGTCGACGACCACGAGCTCCAGCAGGTCCCCCACGAGGGCGACGGACACCTCGACCGGGGGGCGGCCGTGCAGGACCGCGTTCGTCACGAGCTCGCTCAGCACGAGCTCGGCATCGTCACGGACCTGCTCGGCGGACCAGGTCCGCAGGTGCTCGCGGAGGAAGCCGCGCGCGGCGGGGACGGAGCGGGGGGACGCCGGGAGGCGGGTCGTGGCCAGCCGGCACACGGCGCTCACCTCTCGTCGACGGGAGAGGAGGAAGGGCCTCTGCACCTGTCCTGCTCTCCGGACCGTCCCCTCACACCTGACCGACCACCCCGTACGGCGGGCGGGCTGCGAGGATGACGCCATGGTGGGCAACCGCGACGTGCAGGTCCCGGAGCGCACCGGGCGTCAGGCCGACCTCGTGCGGGAGGCCAGCCGGCTGTTCGCCCGGTCCGGGTACCGCGACGTGAGCATCGCCGACGTCTGCCGGGAGCTCGGCCTGTCGGGCCCCGCCTTCTACCGGCACTTCCGCAGCAAGGAGGAGCTGCTCGTCGCGGTCCTCGACGACTCGATCGTGCAGCACCTCGGAGCCGTGCGGGACCTCGTCGTCGACGACGACGAGCCCGAGCTCGTGCTGCGACGCGTGGTCGAGAACCACGTGGACTTCGTCTTCGCGCAGTCGGGCAACATCCGCACCTGGCGCACCGACTTCGTGGCCCTGCCCGACGCCGACCGCAACCGGCTGCGGCACCTGCAGCGCCTCTACACCCGCGAGTGGGTGCGCGTGCTGCAGCGCGCACGCCCGGAGCTCGCCCAGGCCCGCGCCGAGGCCCTCACCGACGCGGCGGTCTCGCTGCTGCAGGCGCCGACGGAGTTCAGCTCCCGCCTGGCCGAGGCCGAGCACCGGGTGCTGCTGTGCGAGGC